>CAYXPZ010000006.1:0-46139 GCA_964466965.1 uncultured Hyphomicrobiaceae bacterium | reverse complement strand
AAAACCGGTTCCCACTTTTCGGATCGCGCTCTTCTCGACGCGCGATTAATCCTAAAACCGGTTCCCACTTTTCGGATCGCGCTCTTCTCGACGCGCGATTAATCCTAAAACCGGTTCCCACTTTTCGGATCGCGCTTAATCCTTCAAGCGCGCGGCCACATCATCGACATCGCCCATGGCGAGGTACTGCAATTCCCTTACCAGCCGGATGGTCGGTTTTAAAGCGAAACAGATCGAACCGATGAGAAACATCCACGTGCCGGCGTATGTCAGGCTGGCGTAGAAGAAAAACACCGAACCGATGATGAACAGGAAGGCGGCAGCAAAATCCACCATGGTGTAGAGGATTTCCCAGGCCGCCCAGATGCGGGCATGGCGCGGGCTGCGCGTGCGGTTCGCAGGGTCGAAGAGTTTCATGCCGGTCCCCCGATGGTTGTAGGCCGGCTCCCAATAGCGGAACAGGGATGTAAATTTCTTAACCGCGATGCGCATTGAAGCGTTCAAATCCGGCGGAGAGGTCACGTTTGAGGTCGTCGACGTCCTCCAGCCCGATATGAAAGCGCAGCGCCGGGCCTTCCGGGTTCCACGCTGTCACGGAGCGGTAATTCGAGGGATCGAACGGCACCACGAGGCTTTCGAATCCGCCCCAGGAAAAGCCGAGCCCGAACAGCTTGAGATGGTCGAGCATGGCGGCAACCGCTTCGCGCGAGGCCGGGTGCAGGATCACCGAGAACAGGCCCGAAGCGCCGGTATAGTCGCGCCGCCAGATGTTATGGCCGGGATCATCCGGCAGCGCCGGGTGCAGGACGCGCGAGACCTCGGGCCGCTCGGCCAGCCATCGGGCGATCTCCAGCCCGGCCTGCTGGTGCCGCTCCAGCCGAACCCCCATGGTGCGCAAGCCGCGCAGGGCGAGGGAACAGTCTTCTGGGCCGGGGCACAGGCCCAGATCGGTGTGCACTGCCTGGACCCGGTCCGCCGCGCCTTCGTTTGCGGTGATTGCGCCCAGCATCGCGTCGGAATGGCCGACGATGTATTTGGTCGCCGCCTGGATCGAGATATCAACGCCGTGATCGAACGGCTTGAAGAAAAGCGGCGTCGCCCAGGTGTTGTCGGTTAGCACCCACGCGCCGCGCGCATGGGCCGCAGCGGCGATCGCCGGGATGTCCTGCATCTCGAAGCTCTGGGAGCCGGGACTCTCGGTGAAAACGAGCCGCGTATTGTCGCGCATGAGCGCCGCGATGCCATCGCCGATCACCGGATCGTAGTATTGCGTCTCAACGCCCAGCCGGCGCAATACGCGGTCGCAAAAGCGCCGCGTCGGCCGGTAGACGCTGTCAGTGACGAGGATATGGTCGCCGGCCTCGACCAGAGCGAGCAACGCCGCAGAGATCGCCGCCAGCCCTGAGGGCGCAAGCCGCGTCCACGCTCCGCCCTCCAATTCCGCAAGCGCCTCTTCCAGCAGCCGGACCGTCGGCGAGCCGTGGCGGCCATAGGTATAGCGCGCATCGCCCGACATCAGCGCGGCAACATCGGGGAACAGTACCGTGGAACCGCGCACGATCGGTGGGTTGACGAAGCCGAACTGTTCATCGGCATCGCGCCCGGTATGCACAAGCCGTGTCAGCGCGCTTTCTCCATAACGATTTCCGTTGTTTTCGTGATCCTCGGCCATAGCCCGCTCCTCATTGGTTGCCGCCTGGTGTGCCTTGCCCGCCTTACCCCGGTCAAGCGGCAGGCCACGTGGCGTGCGCGCCGCGGTCGAGGCGCCGAGCCGCGACCCGCAGGGTTTGGCGTTGCATAGGTCCACGCCAAAACGCTATGCATGAGATTATAATCGGGGTCCGATCAGGGACACCCTCTCTTCCGTACTGGCAATCCGGCAAAGGACAACGAAGCGATGATACGGCTGGCGTTGCTGGCGACAATGCTGCTGAGCGTCGACGCAGCACAGGCGGGTACTCTTGAGCAAGTCCGACAGCGAGGCTTTGTCGAATGCGGTGTTCGTACCGACGCGGCGAACCCGGCCACGAGCCGCAAGCCGACGGGTTGGGCAGGTATGGAGCGCGATTTCTGCCGGGCCGTCGCTGCCGCTGTGCTTGGGGGGCCGGAGAAGTTCAGAGCCGTTCCGCTGTCCTCCGAGACGCGTTTTGCCGCGTTGCAGTCGGGCGAAATTGACCTGCTCTCCTACCCTTCGGCCTGGACCTTCAGCAACGATACGAATGGCGCGGCGCGATTTGTCGGCGTATTTTACTATGAGGCGCAGGGGTTCATGGTGCGCCGCCGGCTCGGGGTCACAAGCGCCCTTGAACTCTCCGGCGCGGATATATGCGCTGGCGACGACACGGCCGTCGAGGTGAACCTCGCTGAATACTTCCGCCAGCACAACATGCCGTACACGCTCATTTCGCTCGAGACCCCTAATGAGGCGTTGAAGGCATATGAAAACGGGCGCTGCGACGCGTATGTCGGCAGCCTGTCGCATCTGAAAGCCCATAAGGCCGACCTGGCCACACCGTCAGATCACATGGTGCTGCCCGATATCATCGCGCTGGAGCCGTTTGGTCCAGCCGTACGCCGGGGTGACGAACGGTGGCTCGCCATCGTGCGCTGGACCCTGTTCGCGCTCATCTCGGCCGAGGAACTCGGGCTCCATTCCAATACGATTGACGGTTTGCGGCGTGCGGAAAGCCCTTTGGTCCAGCGGTTTCTCGGTACTGAGCAGGACATGGGTGCACAGATCGGCCTGGACGCGGACTGGGCCTATAACATTGTCAAAACGGTAGGGAATTACGGCGAGATCTTTGCGCGCAATGTTGGCACGAACAGTCCGCTCGGCCTTGAGCGTGACCACAATAGGTTGTGGAGCGAAGGCGGGCTGCTCGACGCTCCGCCGATTCGGTGACGCGTCAGGTTTTCGCACCAGAGCGTTTTCAGCAAAAGTGGGAACCGGTTTTGCGTTCGAAGCCGCGGGCCGGCGCGAAGCGACGAAAACGCGACAAAACAACAACTTAGAGCGCGTTCAGTGATTCCGGTTCCATTGAACGCGCTCTAGAAACACTATTCTCATAATGCATCGACGCTTTCATTGGCTTCACCGAGCAGCGAGTCCGAGCATAAATGAATTTATCGATGCACGACCAGGCCAGGATGTTATCGAAACCGCGGGTTGAGCCACGCGCCCGTCACCCTCAATCGGCTTAATCGAGCCGCCCGCTCGCATGCGCCAGCATCAGATAAATCTTGCCGGTCTCTGAGATAAGATACGTCTGCAACGCCTTGCCGTCCTGACCCGCTTTGCTGGCGTCTTTCAGGACCTTTTCAAAGTCCGCCATATACCGGTCGGCGATATGCCGAAAAGCCGTGTCATTACGGTAGCGGCGCTGCACTTGGTCGAAGGTTGACTGCCCGCGCCGGTTATACACGTCGCGGCTGATCACGCTGTGGTCGCCACGGTGATACCGTTTCCAGACTTCCACCACGGTCTCCTGATCCACCGCGTCGGCGATGTCTTTCATATTGAAGTCGCCGCCGTCGTCTTGAGGCGGCTGAGCGGGCTCTTCCCGGCGGACCGGCTCCGGCGCGATCTCTGGCGGGCGCCCATAGGACCGGTCGCCATCATCATATGGAGCATCGTCGCCGGCAAAATCGTCCTCTTCCATCGACATTTCTTCATCAGCTTGTGACGCCCGCGCGAGGAGATCGCCCAACGACCAATCACCGTGTGGCTTTTCCGGCATCTCCGGATCACGGCCCGCAGGCTGCCCGAACTTGGCTGGCGGGCCGGCATGTCGCGGCGCCTGCTCATGTGCAGCAGTATCGGCCCGGCGCGGCTCGCGCGTATCAAATCGCTGCGATTCATGAGGCTCAGCGCGGGGCTGCTCCGGCGCGCTGAAAGGATCCGCCGCTTCTCGGCTATCGTGATTTCCGCCGTCCAACCGTTCGATCAGCCCGGCTGTGAGCGCGGTGAAATCGTCATCCGGACGCTCTGTCTGCCTTTTGCGACGCTGCCCGTCAGGCTCCGCATTCTGGTCCCAGTTTGCAGGAGCCGGCCGGCGGCCCGGGGCGTTGCGCTGGGCGAACCGCCCTTGATCTTCGCGCTGCGGCTGCTGACGCTGGGGCGCAGGCGGCGCACTGCGCTCGCGATGAACAGTGTCCTCTGCACGCGCCGCGGGGAACACCGGCCGGCTATCGGACCGCGATTGCGGCACGTCGCTGCGCGAGATGACGCTGGAATGGCGATGGCGGTTTGCGATGTCGGACAGTGAGTCCAGTGCCGACAGCTGATCCTGCAACGCCTTACGCATCGCGGTTGCGCTCTCGCGGGTCGTCTCGGGGATTTCTTTGGCCTGGCGGCGCAATTCGGAGTTCGTTGTCTCCAGATCCATGGAAGCGCGCCGCGTCGTGTCCTTGAGGGTCTCGGATGTTTCGGAGAAGCGGGAGGTGAGACTGGTCAGTTGATCACCGATCTGATCCGACAGGGTCGCAAACCGGGACTTCAACTCCTCGATGGCTTCATAGGTTTGGGCCTGCGTCTCTGAGCGAAGCTTCTCGATCTCGCGCACCGCGGACTGGCTTTTCTCCGCAGAGTCCTGCGCCAGCATCTCGGTCACGCTTCGCGCCCTGTTTTCGGCTTGCGACAGCGACTCCTCCAGCATACTGGAGTAATTGTGCATCATCTTGTCGATTTCGGCAGCGCGCTTGCCGATGGTGTCGATCATCTTGGCAAGTTGCGCTTGCCGCTGCTCCATCACGCTGTCGACACGGGTATTGGAAACCTCGAGCGCTTTCGCCGACTTCATGATGGTGGCGCCCTGGTCTTCGAACCGCTTGGTCAGGCCCTGGATCTGGTTCAGCAAGCCATTGGACATTTGCCGCAGTGTCTCCGCCTGCGTCTCCAGCGCTTCAGAGCTCGCGCCAGTGCGCTCGGCAAGTTCGCCGACCGCCCGTTCGATATTTTGAGAATTCTGCCGGACCGACTTATCGATATGCGCGGCCTGCCGCGAGAGCGAATTCTCCATGTTGTCGGCGTGCTGATCGAGCGTCTGTCGGATCGTGCCAGACTGGCGGTTGAGCGCTTCTTCGAGCGCCTGAGCCCGTTTGACGATGGACTCCTCTATGTGCTGCGTCCCCGCGCCGATGGTGTTGTGGAACTCCTTCGCCCGCTGACCGAGAAGCGCCTCAAGAGCGCGGGTGCGTTCGGACAGTGAACTGTCGATCGCGCGGGAATGCTCCGACAGCACCGTCTGCAGCACTTTGGTCTTGTCGTTCAGACTGGTGTCGAGCGCCTGGGTTTTTTCGGACAGCGCGCTTTCCAGAGCGGACAGATTGGTCGTGGCGTCGGATATGATGCTGTTGAGCCGCTGCTGCTCGCCGCCGAGCCGGTCCAGCAGTGCCGGAATCTCCTGGGCCACGCGCTCACTCATACTCATGACGGAATGCACCAGGCTGTTGCTCTTGGCCGAAATCGCTGCAGAGGCCCGGTCGGAAGCCTGCTGTATCGCAGTTGTGACTTGCAGGCTTTGCTGATGGATGCTGTCAACCGTTTTGGCGCTATGCTTGGCCAGCTGCTCATTGACCTGCGCGCCGCGCTCGGCAAGTCTGGTGTCGACAGCATCGCCGGCTTCGGTCACAGCGGCGGTAATCTTCTGCGCCCGGGTCGACAGCGTTTCTGACAGCTTGTCGGTTGCCTGCGTCAGGGACTGGGTGGCCTCGTCGCTGGCAGCAGTGATCTCACGGCGAACGTCGCCGCCAATGCCGCGCAGCGCCTCGCTGACCCGGCTGCTGTTATTCGCCAGCGCTTCGCGCTCGCTCGCCAGTTCGTTGATCAGGTTCCTGATACGATGCTCGTTCTCGCTGTAGGATCGCTCCAGTGCCGTGACCTCATTATGCACCAGCGCCTCAAGCTCACCGGCGCGGCCGAGCGCGCGCGAGATCGCATCGTTCATGGCCGCCACTTGCCGGCGCACGGTCTGACCGAGTGAGGCCACCGACTGTTCGGCCATCTTGTCCGGCTCCGCGAGGCGAACCGCAACCTCCGTCATCGCCGAGGACATCAGGCGCAGCTCCTGCGCGCGCCAAATGAGAAACGCGAGGAACCAGAAAACCGCTACCGGGACGATGGTTCCCGCGATAACGCCGAGCATGATAGGACTGGCGAAGAAGTCAAAAACGCCGTTGATATCGCTGCCGTGCTTGTTCAACAGCGATACGCCTATCAGCGCCCCAAGAATCAGCCAAACAGCAGAGGCGATCCCTGCCACCATGAAGGGCGAGCGTGACGGCTTCTGCTGCAGCGCATAGACCAGGCCGCCGACCGACGGCATATCGTCGTTTGCCGGAACCGGGGCCCGCGCCGAAGCCGCGCTGCGTCTGGCGGGCGTCTGATCGCGCGAATCTCTGGCCTCAGCGCCCGAACGCTGCTCTGCGGTCCCGCGCGCATCCGCGGCAGCGCCGTTGTCGCCATCGTCAGACTGTGGGCGCTGAACACGGCGCGCCGGCATGGAGATGGTTTTGCCGGCGTTGTCTTCGCCGGATGGCCGGGGCCGCTCGCCCTCGGTCTTTCGCGGCGTCGCGGCGGCGACGCCTTCGCCCTGTTTCGTTGCCCCTGTCTTTCGTGCCGCATTACTCGCCTCACTGCGGCCGGGCGCTTGCGCATGCGCTGGTGGAGCGCCAGCCGCCGGATCTGCGGCGGGGCTTTCTGCAGGTCCTGACCGCTTCGCCGCCGCGTCGGAGCTGGCTGCGCCGCCGCCCGTCTTGATGCCGGCAGCTTTTGCCGCCCTTGCGCCCGATGCTTGGGATTTAGAGGGATTCTGGGCCATTCCGCGATCCGTTCGGGACGTTGATTGCGACAAACTTGGGAGGGGCGGCAGAGAATACGCATCCGCGCACCCGGAATCGGCGTGTCATCGAAAGCCTAGCACCGCTAATGAACAGCAAACAAATGCTTGCCCCTAGAAATCTGCCGATGTTCACATTTTCCTTCCGTGATGCTCTGCTGCAGCAGACGCACCTCCCCTGATAACTGAGCGTCTAACGTCATTTTGCGGCCAAAAAAAGAAAATCTTTAGCTCTCAGGCGCCTGATTGCGGCGATCGATCCTCGATACGTTTTCAGGCCATGGCCAGCTGCGCCAGACCCCGGTAAGACGTTTCGCCCGCTTGGCAAGCTATCCGGCGCTGTCATATACAATAGCGTGGGTGATATGCGAGACTGCATGGGGCATTCCGCCCCTTGACAAAACCTTGTACCGCACGCCGTAACGGCTCACATCCTAGCGCGGCTTAACCAGACATCGAGAGCGCCGAACAGATGCCAACCATCACCTATGTCCAACCAGACGGAACCAAGCAGGTCGTTGAGGCCAAAACCGGGCAGACCGCGATGGAAGCTGCAATCGCGAACATGGTGCCCGGCATCGTGGCCGAATGCGGTGGCGCCTGCTCCTGTGCTACCTGCCACGTTTATGTCGACGAGGCGTGGACAGAGCGCATTGGCGGCCCGTCCGAGATGGAAGAAGACATGCTGGATTTCGCCTTCGATGTGCGCCCGACCAGCCGGCTGAGCTGTCAGATCAAGATCGCCGATGACATGGATGGTCTGGTCCTGCATGTGCCCGAGGAACAGGCTTGAACCACAGACGCAAAACACCGTAATGCTCGACAGCAGGTTTTTTCATTAGGGCCAGAGAATGTATCAGGAATTCAACGGGAACAACGGCGCCGGTTCGGCCAAGACGGATGCGCTCATCATCGGTGCAGGACCGGTAGGCCTGTTCGCCGTCTTCGAGTTAGGCCTGCTCGATATACAGGCGCATCTCGTCGATATTCTCGACCGTCCGGGCGGACAGTGCACCGAACTCTACCCGGAAAAGCCGATCTATGACATCCCCGCGCTACCGGTCGTGTCTGGCCAGGAGTTGACGGACCGGCTGATGGATCAGATCAAGCCGTTCGATCCGCATTTCCACTTCAGCCAGCGCGCGGAGACGCTGCGCCGCACTGAGGACGGTTTCGTCGTGACGACAGACCTCGGCACGGTGATCGAGGCAAAGGTGGTGATTATTGCCGCCGGTGGCGGGTCTTTCACCCCGAAGCGGCCGCCGCTGCCCGGCATCGCGGATTTCGAGGACACTTCCGTGTTCTATTCGGTGCGCCGGATGGAGGATTTCCGCGACCAAGACATCGTTATCGTCGGCGGCGGCGATTCCGCGCTTGATTGGACGCTCAACCTCCAGCCGATCGCTAACAAGGTCACGCTGATCCACCGCCGCGACAAGTTCCGGGCCGCGCCCGACAGCGTCAATAAGATGCTGCAACTCGTCGAAGCCGGCGACATGGACTTCCATGTCGGCCAGGTCACAGGATTAAACGGCGCCGAGGGGCAACTCGATTCTTTGACCGTGAAAGCGACGCGCGACGGCGAAACGACAAGCTTCGACTTGCCTGCCACGCGGTTGTTGCCGTTTTTCGGGCTGACCATGAAGCTCGGGCCGGTCGAGGAATGGGGGCTGGAGCTGAAAGACAATCTGGTCGTCGTTGATACCGAAAAATTTGAAACCTCTCAGACCGGCATATTCGCGATCGGCGACATCAACACTTACCCTGGCAAGCTGAAGTTGATCCTGTCAGGCTTCCACGAGGCGGCGTTGATGGCCCAGCAAGCGCACCGCTACGTCCATCCCGACAAGAAGCTGGTGTTCCAGTACACCACCTCGTCTTCGAGCCTGCAGCAAAAGCTTGGTGTGCGCTAACGCGTTCAGCCGAGAGTGGTGGGGGCGACCCACCAGTCCGGGTATCGTCGGCTGAGATCTCCGGCCACTTCGACGGCATGGTCGTTTGAAGCGAACAGTCCGTAACAAGTCGGACCGCTGCCCGAAAGCCGCGCAAGTAAGCAAGTGCGATGACTCCTCAAGACAGCGAGCACATCGCCGACGGTGGGCGCAAGCTGTCGCGCCGCCCCCTCAAGGTCATTGGGATGATGGTGAAGATAGCCTATTAGCCCGGCCACATCCGCGAACGCGTCCGGTAACGCCGCCTCGTCCGCGTCCTGATCGCTCACCATGGCTGCGCCGAGCCGCGCGAACACGTCGCGTGTGGGCAATTGGACCCCTGGATTGACAAGCACGGCCGGTAATTCCGGGAGGCTTTCGAGCACGCTCAGCCGTTCGCCGAGGCCGCGCACCCAGGTGGGGCGAGCCTGCAAGCACACCGGGATATCAGCACCCAGACTGGCGAGGTCAGGCAGCAGAAGCTCGCGCCAGGCAGGATCGATCGCCTCTGCGTTGGCGGCGGCAAGAAGCCGGACGGCCGCTGCCGCATCCGCTGAGCCGCCGCCAATGCCGCCGGCGACCGGCAGCCGCTTGTCAAGCATAAAGCGCCCGCCGCAGACCTGGGGCGCCCTCTCCAGAAAGGCCGTGGCCGCGCGCGAAATGAGATTGTCACCGTCAATTGCCGCCGCGAATGGCCCCGTCGTGTCGAGAACCACGTCGCGGGTATCGCCCGGATGGAATGTCAGCGTATCGCCAACATCGGCGAAAACGACAAGGCTAACGATCTCATGATAGCCGTCAGCACGGCGGCCTGGAATCTCGAGGCTCAGATTGACCTTGGCCGGCGCGAATTCCCTCAGTGCCTCGGAATCCGCTGCCTCGCTGCCGCGGCCGGTCGGAACCAGCGCCGGCGAATCTCGACCGACGTCCATTCTGCTCCCCCACACGGATCGTCGCGTTCCAGCGTGACCATCCGCCGCCTGTATCTTTGCCTGCGTCTATTCGAGTTCGGCCTTCTTGTTAATCTCCTGTAGGCCGTTGGCGAGCTTGTCGAGTATTTGCTCCCGGTCCTCCGGCTCAGGGTCCAGACTGAGGGCATGAGACCATTGAAAACGGGCCTCCCGCTTGCGTTCAACTTTCCAGTAGGCATCGCCCAAATGGTCGTTGAGCACCGGATCTTCCGGGCGTAGCTCGACGGCCTTTTCCAGCTCCTCAACAGCCTTCTCGTACTGCCCCAGCTTGTAATGCGCCCAGCCAAGGCTATCCACGTAGTAGCCGTTGTTGGGTTCCCGTCGCACCGCCTCGCGGATCAAATCCATGGCCTCGTCCAGATGCATGTTCTGATCAACCCAGGAATACCCGAGGTAGTTCATCACCGAGGCTTGATCCGGATTGAGTTCAAGCGCCTTCTGCAGGTCGGGTTCAGCTTTGTCCCACTGCTTGAGACGCTCATAGCAAATGCCGCGCGCGTAGTAGTACATCCAGTGCTCCGACGACGGCTCACCGATCATCTCGATCGCGCGGGCGTAATAGGTCGCAGCCTCCGAAAAGTCCTCCTCATCGCGCAGGATGTTGCCAATCGCCTGCAGCAGACGAGGCTCCTCCGGATAATCGTCGAGCAAAGCGGTCAGTAGCCCGATGCCCTCGTCGCTCCGCTCAAGCGCGCTCAGGATGAAGGCACTGCGGATGCGCGCATCAAGATAAAGCGGGGAACTCGGGAGTACGCCGCGATACGCTTTGAGACCACCCTCCAGCCGTTGATCGGTCGTCTCGATTTCGCCAAGCAGATAGTGCGCCCGATCAAACGCGGGCCGCATATGAAGCGCAAGGCGCAGATAAAAACGGGCAACCGTTGCGGCTTGTTCGTTGCCAAGCACTGCGCCAATGCCAAAGTACACTTCGGCGAGCCCGTCCTGCGCAGATGTGACTAACAGTTGCGGCTCGTCAGCGTCCTTCAGTTCCGCGTACAGCGCCTGCAATCCACGATCGGCGTTTTCACCGTTCTGATATGGCCCCAGGACTTCCTCCAGCAGCGCTTCGTCCCCATGCACCGCGGCATGGCGGGCATAGGCTTCGATCAGGCGGCGATTGGTCGCGTGACGCTCGAAGGCGCGCTCATAGTTATCGCGCGCCATCTCCGGACGGCCCGCCAGATCAGCTGCCAGCGCGCTGTGCAGATGCTGGAAATAGCGTGAGCGATCAGCCCTCTGCGGCGCTGAAAGCGTCTCAATCGCCTTGGTCTGCTGCCCGCGCGCAAACTGCGTCCAGCCCAGCGCGAGTTTATCGGTCAACTGGATAATCGGGCTTTCGCCCACCGTCTGGAACCGATCTTCAGCTTCGGCGTAGGCCCCGGTCCTGAAGGCCTCGGACCCCAGTATCAGATAAGCGAAGCCAGAGTCGCCTCCACTGGCCTCGGCCAGCCGACGCGCCAGGGCGATCGCCTTTTTCATGTTGCCCGCGCCAAGCTCCATCTTGAAAGCTTCGCCGAGCATTTCCGCGTTATCGGGATCGCGCGAGAGCGCCCGCCGATAGTAGTCGGCCGCGGCTT
Organism: uncultured Hyphomicrobiaceae bacterium; assembly: GCA_964466965.1. GTDB lineage: Bacteria > Pseudomonadota > Alphaproteobacteria > Rhizobiales > Rhodomicrobiaceae > Dichotomicrobium. The sequence goes on along the minus strand of CAYXPZ010000006.1, from coordinate 34,824 downwards.
CAAGGTTCTTATCCTTGCTGGCCACCCGTCCTGCGAGATAGCTGCCCAGCAATGAAAAACTGTCGGTTATCTGCGGCTGCGCCGCCGTCTCGCGCTGATCCCGCGCCTGCGCAGAGGTACTGATAAGAAGTGTTGCGGCAATGATGCCAAGCATCCAGTTGCAGCGGATGGCCGTGAGTGAATGAGGACCGGGCAAAAGATACTCCTTTAGCTCTCGCGGTCGGCGGCAGGGTGTGCGGCCCAAGCGCCGGAGAAATAACTGTGAGTATAGCACTTTATCCTGCGCATCAGCCAGTACAGCGTGTATCAGCGCTCGAATGCCGCGCATTTCTCCCGAAAACGACCGCGCAAGACCTCCGGAGCAACCGCGAAGTCTCGGCGCTGCCGACGCGTGCAAGAGACTCCCTATGTGGAAGACCCGGTCTCCAAGCCCTCCCCCGTCGCCTCGCGGTCGCCTTTGGCTCCAACAGGCGTGTCTTGTGGGACGACCCACGGGCCGGCAGAGTCTTCTGCAACGGTCTCGGTCTTGGGGGTTGTCGAGCCCGGTTCCTGCGCCGCGCTGTCGGTCCCGGAAGAAGCAGGCACCGCTGCAGTGGTTTCTTCAGGCGTCATGGACGCCGCAAGGACCGGGCGCTCAGCGGCGTTATCTGGCTCAGGGGTTGACGCGGTTGTGGCTGCTGGAGCCGACTCTTCTGTGCGCGTACGCGCGGCGGGCCGTGATTGCGCGGCAACCTGAGTTTCCTCGCCTTTGAGGCGCGCGAGAATGGTTGCTGGATCGAGCTTGCGGTGCGGCGGGCAGGCCTTCTTTGGGTCGGGCTTCACCACATCCCCGTAGAACTCCGCATTAACCAGATATCGCTTTTCGCAAACCGTGATGCTGGGCTGCACGCGGGTCGCTTCAAATGCATCATAACCAGCCTTCAGGGTCTGCCAGAAGCCGTACCAACGATTGTCGCTATGGCGCGCCATGTTCTCTTCGGTCATGCGGAACGGAAACGCGTGCACGTGAAACTCGCGCTGGCCGCCTTCAAACGCTTCACGTGCGAGCGCGTAGATTTCTTCGATCAGCGCATCCGTCATCGCGTAGCAGCCAGCCGAGCTGCAGTCGCCGTGTACCATCAGGTGGGCGCCTGTTCGCCCATGCGCGGCATCATAGCGGTTTGGATAACCAAGATTGAACGACAGGTGATAGCTGCTGTTCGGGTTCATTCGCCCCGGGCTGACAGTGTAGAAGCCTTCCGGCGCCTGCCTATCGCCCTGTTTCAGTTTTGGCCCGAGTGCGCCAGAGTAGTTGCAGATCGGGTAGGTCTTGAACAGGTGGAAGCGCTGATCGTCTTTTTGTTTCCAGATCTCAAGCTCGGCCTCCTCCTTGAAGATACGCACCAGGATCGGTGCATCCATCGTCATGCCCAGCTTGGCGAGGCGCGCCTGCGCAGCCGCTGGGACCGGCTTAAGGTGCGGGGCCACCGATTCGCCGAGACATCCGCTAAGGCCAACCGCGGCGAAAACGAGTGCGAGAAACGTCAGCCCGCGGCTCAGTAAGGTGCCATTCATAAGCAAGTCCCCGTCAGAAAAAACCACCGCAGCCCGGCGCGCAAGCATGCGACTCGTAACGCTTAATCGTTACCCCGCTATAAATCATTCGTGTCAATTTTGTGAGGCGAATCATTGATCTGGTCACAGTCGCGTGAGCCGCAGCCGGCGGCTTTCGTTACAGATCGCGACCGATGGCCAGGAATTTGGCTTCCCGCGCGCGGCGCAGACGTTCGCCCGGCACATCCTCATAATCCCCGAGGACAGAGGCAATCGCATTGCCGACGCGGGAAATTGTGTCCTCGCGCGCGCGGTGAGCACCACCTAGCGGCTCGGGAATGATTTCATCGATCACGCCCAGCCGGTGAAGATCCTGCGCGGTGATCTTCATGTTAGTCGCCGCCTCCTGCGCCCGCCCCGAATCATGCCACAGGATCGACGCGGCAGCCTCTGGCGAAGCGACCGTGTAGATCGCATGCTCCAGCATCAGCACTCGGTTGGCGGTCGCGATCGCCACCGCGCCGCCCGATCCGCCTTCGCCGATAACAACTGCGATCATTGGCGTATCTAGCGAAAGGCAGCGATGAATCGACCGCGCGATGGCCTCGGCTTGGCCGCGCTCCTCGGCCCCAATACCAGGATAAGCGCCCGCAGTGTCCACCAACGAAATGACGGGCATCTCGAACTTCTCCGCCATATCCAGTAGCCGCACCACCTTGCGATAGCCCTCCGGGCGCGCCATGCCAAAGTTGTGGTGGAGCCGGGATTCGGTGTCGGATCCTTTCTCGTTGCCAATCACCATTACGGATTGCCCGCGGAAGCGCCCAAGGCCGGCGACGATGGCTGCATCCTCGGCGAAATATCGGTCCCCCGCCAATGGGGTGAAGTCCGTCATTAAACCGCGTACATAATCCATTGCGTGCGGCCGCTCAGGATGCCGCGCGACCTGCGTCTTTTGCCAGGGTGTGAGCGATGCGTAGGTCTGCTTCAGCGCATCGCGAGCCTTTGCCTCAAGCTGGGCGATCTCGTCCTGGAATTCGACTGAGCTGTCTTCGTCGGCAAGCGCCTTAAGCTCTTCAATCTTGTTTTCCAGTTCGGCGATTTGTTTCTCGAAATCGAGGTAAGTCCGCATTGACATGAGTTTTCACCAGAATTTGCGCAGGGAGGGCGAAGCCGCGGATGAAGCTGCGCTGAAAAGCAGGCTGCAATCAGGGACGTGTGCCGGCTGCAGCATTCACGACGTCTCCACCTTCAAAGCCAGCGGGTCTCTCGCCAGCGGGTGATGGCTATACATGATCTCGCGCAGCCGCTCTTCCAAAACATGCGTATAGATTTGCGTTGTCGATATATCGGCGTGGCCCAGTAGTTTTTGAACCGCCCGTAAATCGGCGCCCCGCTCCAATAGATGACTCGCGAAGGCGTGGCGCAGCACGTGCGGCGATAACCGCGCCGGATCAATGCCTGCGGCTTGCCCCAGCTCTTTCAATTCCTGCGCCAGACGCTGGCGCGTCAGATGCCCGCCGCGCCCCCATGAGGGAAACAGCCAGGGCGAACGGCGATCCGACTGCATGCCGGTCTCCGAAAGGTAATCTTCCAGCGCCGCGGTCGCGGCCGCGTTCAGTGGCACCATGCGTTCGCGCCCGCCTTTCCCGCGGATGGTCAGCACGCGTTTGTCCCCGGTTAGCGCGTCGCGCGGCAGTGACACCAGCTCGCTGGCGCGCATGCCGGTCGCATACAGAACCTCAAGCAGGCAATGCAGCCGCGCGGCGCGTTTGCGCTCGCTCTTTTCAGCCGTTTCCTTGCGCGCCTGCGCCCCGGACAAGAGCCGATCGACCTCGGCGATGCTCAGCGTTTTCGGCAACGGAGCGCGACGTCGCGGCCCCTCCAGAAGCGCCGCCGGATTGTCGCGGAGTATCTGCTCGGCCTGCATAAACGCGTAAAACTGCTTAATCGCCGATAACCGCCGGGCCCGCGACGACAGTGCCAGCCCCTGTTCGCCAAGCCGCGCCAAATAGGCTTGCAGATGCTCGGGCTGCGCCCGACGAAAATCCAGCTGGTGCGCAGCGAGAAATGCGCCAAGATCCGCAAGGTCTGTCCGGTAAGCTGCCAGCGTATTTGCTGCCGCGCCTTTTTCGACGCTTAACGTATCAAGAAATCTGTCGAGATCGATATCCCGGAAAGATACCCGCGGCGATTTACCAGCTGAGTCTGCGATGCCCGCTCGTTTTTCGAGTGCTCTCTGCAACAGCCGTTGTGTCACCAAACGTCCTTTTTTGTTTCGCCGGCCTGACGACCTGTAAGGGATGGCGATCTCTTACTTGAGCTCAATGTTACGGACCGGCTTGGTTATTTCCCTCTGCTCGGGCGGAAAGTATTCCGGAAGCGCATACATCATGCCGTAGAACAACGCTACAATGAAGCCAACAATGAACAAGAAGCGAAAAAGAGTCGGCATTGTTATCCCCCGAAAGCGCCCTCCCCGGGCCGCATATGGCTGGCCTGTCTGCGACTGTTTTGTCAAGCGCAAGAACGGAAAAAAATTGCCACATAAGCAGAGTTGTGAAAGCGTCACGCTATCCCGGCAAACGCCCTGCGACTTAACTCTTGTGATTCATTGCCATGTCTGGAAAGCCCAACGAGACCGCCTCGTCTTCAACGCCTAGCAATGATGAAACCCTCCGGCGTTTGCGCACTGCGTTGGGGCCCCGAAGCCTTGTGCTGATCGGTCTGATGGGCGCGGGTAAAAGCGCGATTGGCCGGCGCCTGAGCAAGCGTCTGGAGCTTCCGTTCGTGGATGCCGACAAGGAGATCGAGGCCGCAGCAGGCAAGAGCATTAACGATATCTTCGCCGATCACGGCGAAGCCTATTTCCGCGACGGCGAGCGCCGGGTGATTGCGCGACTGCTGAGCGAAGGGCCGATGGTGCTGGCGACCGGAGGCGGCGCCTATATGATCCCCGAGACGCGGCAAGAAATCGGGGCACATGGCCTGTCGATCTGGTTGAGGGCTGATCTCGATGTGCTCATGGAGCGTGTGTTGCGCAGGGACACCCGACCGCTACTGAAGGCTGGCGACCCGCGTGAAATCATGCAGCGGCTGATGGACGAGCGGTATCCCGTTTATGCCGGCGCGGATGTGACGATTGAAAGTCGGAATGTGCCCCACGAAATCATCGTAGAGGAAATTGTTGCCGCTGTTTCCGATATACTGTTATCCAATGCAGCCGCGTATCCGGAGCAGACCCGCTCCGGTTGAGCGATATCATGCCTGAAAACCGATGATCCATGCCACGCCCGTTTTTTCCGCGTCCGGCGGCGATGTTCGCAGCGTAACCGTCGCGCTTGGCGCGCGCGGCTATTCGATTCATATCGGCGCGGGGTTGCTTGGCCATGTCACCGAACTGTTTCAGAATGCAGGCTGTTGGCGGCGCTGTGCGGTGGTGACCGATGACACAGTTGCTGGGCTGCATCTCGATACGCTGCAAGAGCCGCTTGCCGCAGCCGGGCTCGCCGTCGCGCCGATCATCGTACCTGCCGGCGAAGCCAGCAAGAGCTTTGAGCAACTTGCGCCGCTATGCGAGGCGCTACTCACCCGCGGGATCGAGCGGGGCGACGCCGTCATCGCGCTGGGCGGCGGGATGGTTGGCGATCTGGCGGGTTTCGCAGCAAGCATCCTGCGCCGCGGCGTGGCTCTTGTGCAGGCGCCGACGACGCTGCTCGCGCAGGTTGACAGCTCGGTTGGTGGCAAGACCGGGATCAACACCCCGCAGGGCAAGAACCTGATCGGAACATTTCACCAGCCCCGGCTTGTCATCGCGGATACCGAAACGCTTAATACGCTGCCGGACAGAGAGCTACGCGCGGGCTATGCCGAAGTCGTGAAATATGGCCTGCTCGGCGATGCGGACTTCTTTGCCTGGCTGGAAGACCATGGACCCGCGCTGCTGCAGGGCGATCGCGACACGCGCGCAGATGCGATCGAGCGCAGTTGCCGCATGAAAGCAGCGATCGTCGCCGCCGATGAGCGTGAAGCGGCAGACCGGGCGCTGCTTAATCTCGGTCACACCTTCGGCCACGCGCTTGAGGCCTGGGCCGGATATTCCGGCGATCTGCTGCATGGCGAAGCGGTCGCGATCGGCATGGCTCTCGCCTTCAAACTGTCGGAGCGCCTGGGGCTGTGCCCCACGGGACGGCATCAGCGGGTCGTCGCGCATCTGCGCGCGGTCGGGCTGCCCGTCGCCATCCATGAACTTGGCCTGCACGGCCGGGCAATCCCGGAGCCGGCCGCGCTGATGTCGCTGATGATGCAGGACAAGAAGGTTTCGGGCGGGCGGCTGACCTTTATTCTAGCGCGCGACATTGGCCAGGCGTTCATTGCGCGCGACGTTGCGGCCGCCGATGTCGAGCACCTTCTTACCGAGGAATGCCGGGGACCATGACGCTGGAGATCATTCTGACTGTCGCTGCGATTGCGGTTCTGCTGGGATTGTCGGGGTTCTTCTCCGGGTCCGAGACAGCCGTCACAGCGACGTCGCGGGGACGGATGCATGCGCTCGCGCAGGAAGGCGATGAGCGGGCGGAATCCGTGAACCGTCTGATTGGCAACCAAGAGCGCTTTCTCGGCGCCATTCTACTGGGCAATAACCTCGTCAACGTACTGGGATCGGCGCTGGCGACAAGCCTGTTTTTGCAACTCTTCGGGCAAGCTGGCGTCGCCTACGCCACACTGGTGATGACCGCGCTCGTCGTGATTTTCGCCGAGGTCATGCCCAAGACATACGCGATCGGCAATCCCGACCGGTTCGCGCTTACAGCGGCCCCGGTGCTCTCCGTGCTGGTGCGCGTGGCCGCGCCGATCACCGCTGGCGTTCAGGTTCTCGTCTCCCGGATGCTTACCTTTCTCACGAAACACCAGGCGGAAGACCATTTTTCGCCCCGCCAGGAGATCCGCGGCGCCATCGACCTTCACCATCGTGCCGGCCGCGTCGTGAAGCATGATCGCGATATGCTGGGCGGGGTGCTCGATTTGCCCGACCTCACCGTCTCGGACATCATGGTGCACCGCACGAAGATGCAAACCATCAGCGCCGATGAACCGCCAGAGCAACTGGTTCAAGAGGTGCTGCATAGCCCCCACACGCGCCTGCCGATTTGGAAAGATGACTTGGACAACATCGTCGGGATCGTCCATGCGAAGGCGCTGCTGCGGGCCGTGCAGCAGGCTGGCGGCGACATGAGCAAGATCGATATCGTCTCCGTCGCCGCAGAGCCCTGGTTTGTCCCGGACACCACGAGCCTCAAGGATCAGCTCAACGCCTTCCTGCGCAAGAAGGCGCATTTTGCGCTGGTCGTCGATGAGTACGGCGAGGTGATGGGGCTGGTAACTCTTGAGGATATCCTAGAAGAGATCGTCGGCGAGATCTCTGACGAACTCGACACCGCGGTCAGCGGCGTCCGGGTCCAAGCCGATGGCAGCCTTGTCGTCGAAGGAACAGTTCCGATTCGCGACCTGAACCGGATGCGCGACTGGGACCTGCCCGATGAGGAGGCGACGACGATCGCGGGGCTGGTCATCCATGAAGCCGAGACGATCCCGGAACAAGGACAAGTGTTCCAGTTTCACGATTTCCGCTTCGAGATCCTCAAGCGCCAGCGCAACAAGATCACCCAGTTGCGCGTTTCGCCGCTCCAGAGCACCGGCCGCCGGGACGTGTAACCACGGCTCAGGCGGCCGTCGTCTTGCGGATTTTCGGCCGCTGGCGGAACGTGTTCTGCTCGATATGCTGCATGACTTGCTCTGCAACGATCTCGCCCACCACCGACTCGATCCCTTCAAGCCCAGGACTGGAATTGACTTCCAACAGCAACGGCCCACTCCTTGAGCGCAGTAAGTCCACGCCGGCAAAGCGCAGCCCCATCTTCTTGGCGGCGCGTACCGCCACCTTGCGCTCTTCGCTGGTAATTTTCACGGGCATCGCCGAGCCACCGGAATGCAGGTTGGAGCGGAAGTCCTCCCCGCCCGAGACCCGGCGCATCGCAGCAATCACCTTATCGGCCAGCACGATGCATCGGATGTCCTGACCAGCCGCATCCGCAACGAATTGCTGCACAAGGAAATTGGCCTCCGCATTGCGGAATGCGTCGATAATCGAGGCAGCGGCCTTCTTGGTATCCGCCAGCACGACGCCACGGCCCTGTGTGCTCTGCAGCAGCTTGACCACCAACGGCGGGCCACCGACCATGTTGATGAGGTCGTCGGTGCTGTGCGGCGAGCTGGCGAAAGCTGTGATCGGCATCGGCAGCTGGCTTTCCGCCATGATCTGATGAGCCAGAAGCTTGTTTCGCGAATTGCTGATTGCGCGCCCAGAGTTCAGACAAAACGCTTTGGTCAGCTCAAACTGACGCACCAGCGCTGTACCATACTCGGTGATCCCCGATCCGATGCGCGGGATGACCGCGTCGAATTCCTGAAGCGCCTTGCCGCGATAGTGCACCGCCGAGGCGATCCTGTTGATATTGATATAGCAACCCAGCGTTTCGAGCGGCTCAATCACGTGATCGCGCGCCTCTGCCGCCTTGATGAAACGCTGGTTCGAGTAGTTGTTCGGCTCCATCGTCAGCAGCGCGATACGCAGCGGCCGGTGATCCAGGGACTGCTTGGCCAGGGTGTTGTAGACCTTGTAGTCAAGATGGCCCTGATAAAATTCGCCCCACGGCTTGATGACCGCTTCAATCGGCTCCAGCGCCGTGCGGCCAATCAGCATGCGGTGGGTCATCGTCTCGCGATTCGACAAGGAGATTTCAATCGGCCATTCCCGGTCACCGATGCGGATCGGCGTCCGGATGATATACCGCATTTCCGACACGCCGTTGGAACTCACCACCTGCCGCCGGTCGGCCACCTTTGCCGTGCATTTTACCTCGATGTCGTCCCGGCCCTCGACCGGATGCACCCAAAAGCGCACGCGCGGATTGTCCTCCGGCCCGAAGGTTTCAACGCGGAACGCATGCAGCGCCGAAGTCCGTGCGCCGGTATCGATCTTCGCCTTGATCGCTGGCAAGCCGAGCTTTGGCAGCGCAGCCCATTCGCGCCAGCCGATCGCCAAATTCTCCATGTCCGATCCTTGATCAACAGATTCAGTCAAAATGCCCGTCCTTTACGTTGTTAAGGCGCAGCGTGCTGATTTGCGTATACAATTTTCGTCGGATAGAGAGTGTTAATTGGTCGCTTGCACGCGCGTCGCGCCGCCGCTTTCCTCGCGGAGCGCCATTCCAACCGTCGGGTTATATCGACATCGCCAAATGCGCTTGGAGGCTGACAGAATTCTCGCTGACAAACATGCCCTTCCCTGTGCAGCACAAGGGCTGCTCGCGACCGGTTGAGTATTCGCAACATGTATCTCGGCACTATCGCGTATTATACACGAATGCGCAGCGATGTACATGTGAACGGCCAAGTTACAGCCGACCGACCGAACCGCTAAAGTCCGAAAATTGAGCAAAATTGGCAGTTTGCGTCTGTTCTTTCATTTCACTCGCGGCTCAAATATGCTGGCCACACCCAGCCCGCCAGCCGCTGCCAACATCGCCAGGCCCAAACCGAAGGAACGCTCGCGCACCAGCCGCGTGAACAGCCGGACCACCAGAACCGCCCCGCTTGCGCCGTAAGGGTGGCCCAAGGCGAGCGCGCCGCCATTCACATTTGCGCGCGCCGCCGGCAGGCTAAGCGCCCTGAGTGTTGCCAGCACCTGCGAGGCGAAGGCTTCGTTGAACTCGATCGCACCGATATCGTCCCACCGCGCGCCAAGCCGCGCGCGCAGCCGCTCCACCGCGGGGACCGCGCCTAACCCGAGTCGGTTCGGATCGACGCCGCCCGCCGCCGCATCGATGAACGCCAGCCCTGGCGGTTCCCCTAGGCGCGCGTAAAGTGCGGGCGAGACAATAACGACGGCCGCCGCCCCGTCGCTGACACCGCAGCTATTGCCCGCCGTCACGGTACCATCGGTGAGCAGCGGAGCCGCGCGCGCCAACGTCTCGGGTTTGAGGTTTGGTTTCGGCCCCTCATCCTGCTCCCCTGCACCGCCAAAAGGAACAAGTTCGGCATCGAAACACCCTGCGCGCGCAGCGGCTGTGGCCCGTTCATGGCTAGCGAGCGCACAAGCATCTTGCGCGTTACGGCTGATCCCGCATTCCCGCGCGACCCGCTCTGCCGCTTCGATCATCTGCCGGTCGCCGCCTGCGCCGGGCGCGAACCGCGCCTCGCCATAAAAGCGCGGCAGCCCGCGATAAACCGAGGCCGGCTTTTCCACCCGCCAAGGGGCAGTCGACGGGCTTTCCGCGCCGCCCGCGATGACCGCTTGCACCGCGCCGGTCTCGATCAGTCGGGCCCCCATAACGATAGCGTCCAGCCCGGAGGCGCACTGCCGATCCACCGTGACAGCCGGGATGCTTTCGGGCAGACCCGCGCTGAGCGCGATCAGCCGGGCCGGGTTGCCGCCGCCACCCGCCGCATTGCCCATGATGACCTCAGCGATGTCGCCCGCGCTCAGACCGCTATTGGCCAGCGCCGCCGTAGCCGCCGCAGCGCCGAGCGTTTCGACGGGCCGGGCGCGATGCATGCCGCCCGCCTGTCCGATGGCTGTGCGCCGGGCGGCAATAATCACCGGGTGCATCATTCCAGCGCCTTATAAGCGGGGTCGCCGCGCATCAGCGCCTGCCGCAGGGCATCGACCGCCACCTTGCCTGAGCGGGTTTGCGGGAGCTTGGCCGCAGTGAAGAAGCTCTGCGGCGTCAGGCGCGACCCCAGCGCGGCGCGGCAATGCGCACCGAGGCACGCGCGGTCCGCACGCCCGTTGCACGGGACCACCACGGCGGCCAGGCGCTGCCCACGCTTGACGTCATCAAGCCCGACCACCGCTGCCCCCGAGACGTCGGGATGCGCCAGCAACGCCTGCTCAATCGCCTCCGGGTGCACCTTCAGCCCCTTGACGTTGATGATGCGGCCGACCCGCCCCTTCAGATAGAGGAAATCGTCGGCCAGCTCCCCTGCATCGCCCGCGGTCACCCAGCCCCCTGGGGTGACTGCCTCAGGCCCCGCGACGTAGCGGGCGAAGGTCATGTCGCTGCGCACCCAGACGATACCGGTGTCGCCCGTCCCACAGGTCCGCCCGTCCGCCTCGCGAACCTCGACTGCGACCCCGGGGAACAGGCGGCCCACAGAGCCAGCCGGTGCGGGCGCGTGCGTACTGACATAACTGACATAGCTGGTCTCGGAGGAGCCGTAGCCCTCGACCAGATCGACGCCCGGCAGCGCCGCCTCCACGCGTGCGCGCATGTCGTCTGACAGCTTCGCGCCGCTGGAAAATATGCGCCGCACGCGCTCGCGCCACACCGTCGCGCGGCTTTTCAACAGTGACTCTAGCATCGCCGGAACGACGTAAAGCACGCTGGCGCGGTGCTCCGCCAACGCGCGGACCGCACGGGCCGGGCGAAACGGCCCGCAGAGTATCGCCGGCATGCCGCGACAGAGCGCGTGTACGGCGCCGAACAGAAACAGCGAATGGCTCAGGTCTCCGGGCAGCGCCACGCGATCCTCCCGCGTGAAGTCGAACACAGCTTCGGCGGTCTCGAATGTCGCCAGCCAAGAGTGATGCGTGCGTGCGAAGATTTTCGGTGCAGCCGTCGTGCCGGAGGTCAGGCCCCAGTAGAATTCCGCCTCCGCCGATACCTCGGGCAACCCGGCAGCCTCAAGCGGGTCCGGCAGCCCGGTGAGATGGGCCGCCGGCTCAGCCTGCGCCAGCGCATGCGTGGTCGCCAGGGCCGGGGCCTGCGGATCGAGCACAAAGGCCGGACGCCCGGCCGCCGCCGCAGCAAAGAACGCGACCAGCGTGTCCGCCTGGGACTTCAGAGACAACGCGATCGGCCCCGGCGGCAACGCCTGAAAGCTTCCGGCGACGCCGAGCACCTGCCCAAGGAATTCATTATAGCAGACCGCCGCCCGTTGACCGATCAGCGCGGGTTTGCCTGGGTTGGCCCCCGCCGCCGCCTCCAACTCGGTGAAGATCGTCGCCATTATGATCGCACGCCCTCGATCAGCGGATAACCGCGCCGCACGAACACCGCCGCCAGCGCCGCGATGACGGCCTTGATGATGTCGCCGGGAATGAAGATCGCCGATCCCACCGCCGCCTGCACGAGGCTCAGATCACCCATCAGCGCCACGCCCGGGATGCCGATCGCATAGACGACGCCGATCCCGCCGACCACGTTGATGAGAAACGCGCGCACGACATCGAGCCGCCGCCAGAACCGCTCGGTCAGCCAGCCGATCACGAACGCCGCGATCGGAAACGCAAGCAGGAAGCCCGCGCTCGGCGAGAACAAAAGCACGCCAAGCCCGCCGCGCCCCCCGGCCAGAACCGGCAGCCCGGCCGCCACCAACGCGATGAACAGCAACAGCGCCAGCCCGCCGCGCCACGCGCCGAGTATCGAGCCGGCCAGCATCACCCCGAGAAACTGCGCGGTGATCGGCACCGGGATGACCGGCAGCGTGACCGGCGGAACCAAGCCAAGCACGGCAGTGATCGCCGCGAACAGAGCGATGTAGACAATGTCGCTGACCCGCATCACCTCTACCTCCGGTTCTCGAAGCCGCGCGCCTCGACGGCATCGGCCAGCGTACCGGCCATGCGCAACGTCTTGATCAGCAGCGGACCGGCGGCGAACAACCCCGGCGAGCGTGCCCCGCGCGCTTGGCGCGCCGCCTGAATCTCGCGGTAGTCCGCTAGAAGCACCGGAATAAAGCGAACGGCCAGGGCGGCGGCCAGCCCGACCTTGTGCGGATTGACGCCAAGCGGCCGGGCCAACGCGGCGGCGCGCGCGAAGCTGTCGATCATGGCGGAGAATGGCGTGGTCAGCGTCACCAGCGCGGCGAGCAGGACGAGGGTGATAATGCGCAGACCGATCGCGGCAGCGGCAAGCGGCCCCGCGACAAACCACTGAAACGCGCAGATCGCCGCGACCAGCACGACGACCGGTGCAATCGCCCGCGCGATCTCGCCAAGCGGCAGACGCGCCAACGGATAGAGCGCGATAACCAGCGCTAGCGCGCCCCCCTGCCAAACCAGCCCTGGCAGCAAGAACACGCCCGCGCCCGCCAGCGCCAGCCCAGCGAGCTTGACGCCCGGTGCAAGCCCATGCAGCGGGCTATGACGATGAACGTAGAGCGCGATCATATCTCGTCTTGTTCCTCGTAGCGTGCGATCACCTCGCCCGGCGGACCTTCGGCCACCACCTCACCGCCCGCGAGCAGGATGGCGCGATCATAGTCCGCGATCAAATCGAGGTCATGCGTGATGGTGATGAGTTGCTGTGGCAGCTCGGCCATCACCCTGGCGATACGCGCACGGTTGCGCCGGTCCAGCGAGGTCATCGGTTCGTCAAAGACGATGGTTCGCGGGCGCATGATGACGACAGACAGGATGCTGAGCAGCTTCTTTTCGCCGCCGCTGAGCAGGTGCGCAGGCTGCGTGCGTTTGTCGGCCAGACCGTGCCGCGTCAGCAGATGATCCACGCGCGCGGCGACCTCATCGCGCGGCAGGTTCAGGTTGCGCGGGCCGAAGGCAAGGTCTTCCTCCACGGTCGGCATGACAATCTGGTGTTCGGGGTTCTGAAATATCAGGCCGACCGCCGCGCGCGCGGCCTTTGCGTCCTTGCTGGTGGAGATGCCATCGATCAGCACCTCTCCCATTCGCGGCAGCAACAGACCGTTGAGCATCCGCGCCAGCGTGCTCTTGCCCGAGCCATTGTCGCCAATGATCGCGATGCGCCGGTCGGCCAGCCGCAAGCTGAGCCCGCGCAGCACCGGCACCCCGTCAAAGTCATGCCGGACATCACGAACCTCAATCACCGGGACAGCGCCGCTCAAAGCGGCCACACCACCAGGATCATGGGAAGCGCCACGCCAAGAACGATGATCTGTAGGGGCAGCCCGAGCCGCCAATAGTCGCCGAACTGATAGCCACCCGGACCCATAATCAGCGTGTTGTTCTTGTGGCCGATCGGCGTCACGAACGAGCATGACGAAGCTATGGCAACGCCCATAAGGAAAGCATCGGCGCTTACACCGACACGGCTGGCGATGTCGACAGCCAGCGGCGCAGCGATCACGGCCGTCGCGGTATTGTTGATGAAGGCTGTGAGTATCATTGTACCGACCATCAGGATACCCAGAACCCATATCGCCGAAAAGCCGCTTGAAAGTCCGACGATCTGGCTCGCGAGCAGCGCGGTCGTGCCCGAACTTTCGAGCGCTGCACCGATCGGGAGGAGGCTGGCCAGCAACACGATGACCGGCCATTCGACCGATTCGTAGATTTCGCGCAACGGCACGATCCCTGTGGCCACGAAGCCAACGCACACCCCGCCAAGCGCGACCGGCAGCGGCAACAGCTCCAGGCTCGCCACCAGGATCGCGCCCACGAAAATGCCTGTGGCCAGGCCCGCATGCTCGGTGCGCAACGGCCGCAGTTCGCCGCCCGCAAGCCGCAAGGTGCCAAGCCATTCGGCCACCGCCGGCAAACGTTCGACCGGACCGTACAGCAAGAGACTGTCGCCAGGACGGATTTCTAGTTGCCGGACTTGCTCGACGAAGCGCCGGCCCTGCCGCGAAACGCCCAGCAACACCACGCCCTGTCGCGTCAACAGCCGCAGCGTGTAGGCCGAGCGGCCGACCATGCGCGCGCCTTCGGGCACCACAACTTCCATAAAGCCGAGATCATTGGATTTCAGCTTTTTCTGTTCTGTGTCGGCATCAACATAGCTCAGGCCCAGCTCGGCGGCGAACTTGTCGATGTCTTCCGGCGCGCCTTCCACTACGAGCGTGTCGCCCTGCTCGACAATCTGACGTCGCGCCATGCCCGGCAGGCGCTGTTTATTGCGAATCAGCCCCAGCACCGCCACGCCGGATTTATCAACCTTCTCGTCCAGATCACGAACCCGCTTGCCGATGATGCTCGCATTCTGCGCGACCTTGACCTCGGCAATGTAGTCATCAAGCCCGAAGCCCTCGCGGCGGGAGGCGCTGCCCTGCCGGCTGGCCGGGATCAGGCGCCATCCAGCGAGCGCGATGAAGGCGACGCCAACGATGGCCACGCTTAGCCCCACTGGCGTAAAGTCGAACATGCCAAACGGTTCTCCGGTGGTCTCGCGGCGAAAATTTGCGATAATGATGTTCGGCGGCGTGCCGATCAAAGTCACCAGACCACCCAGCATGGTGGCGAACGAGATCGGCATCAGGGTTAGGCCGGGCGCGCGCTTCGCCTGATCCGCGGCCTGAAGATCAACTGGCATGAGCACAGCGAGCGCAGCCACATTGTTCATCACAGCTGACAGTCCCGCGCCCACCGAGGACATGATGCCGATATGCACCGAAAGCGCCCGGCCATTGTTCACGACATAACGCGCGATGAGCTGCACGACGCCTGCATTGGTGAGCCCGCGACTGATGACAAGCACAAGAGCCACGATGATGGTCGCTGGATGGCCAAAGCCATCGAAAGCCTGCTCGGTTGGAACCGCGCCGATGGCCACCGCCACGATCAACGCTGCGAAGGCGACGACGTCATAGCGCCAGCGCCCCCACATCAGCAGTGCGACAACAACGGCCAACACCGCGATAACAAGCGATTGCTCCGTGGTCATGCGTTAATGCATCTCTCGATCGTTTAGGAAGGTCGGCCCGGCATTCTTCGACTTGACATGGATCAAACCCTTGCGCAGGCTCGCCCCCAATGTTGCCAAACTTTATTGTGATTTGAACGGGTTCACCCAACAGTTTCAGCGGACGCTCAGGATTGCAAGTCCTCTCGCCTAATGACGCAAACATTGCGCGCGCGGCCCGCCATCTGCGGGAGGGCGGTCTCGTCGCTTTTCCCACCGAAACGGTGTATGGCCTCGGGGCGAACGCCAGCGACGGGCGGGCCATTGCAGCCGTTTACGAGGCGAAAGCCCGGCCGCAATTCAACCCCTTGATTGTCCATGTGGCCGGGCAAGAGGCTGCTGAGTGTCTGGGCGCCTTCGACGTGCGCGCGGGGCTGCTGGCCAAGTCTTTCTGGCCCGGGCCGCTCACGCTGGTGTTGCAACGCCTCGACGACGCGCCCATCAGCAGCCTGGCGACTGCCGGATTGGATACCATCGCGCTGCGCGTGCCGGCCCATCCGATCACGCGGGCGCTCATCACCTTTGCCGGCGTTCCGGTCGCTGCGCCGAGCGCGAACCGTTCGGGCCGCGTCAGCGCAACGACTGCCGAGCATGTT
Organism: uncultured Hyphomicrobiaceae bacterium; assembly: GCA_964466965.1. Taxonomy (GTDB): domain Bacteria; phylum Pseudomonadota; class Alphaproteobacteria; order Rhizobiales; family Rhodomicrobiaceae; genus Dichotomicrobium. The sequence goes on along the minus strand of CAYXPZ010000006.1, from coordinate 18,977 downwards.
GCGGCCGACTTCAAGCATCTCGCCGGCTTCATTTTGAATGGCGGACGCAGCGACGGGGGGCTCGAATCGACGGTCGTGGACCTCACCGGGGATCAACCGGCGCTCTTACGGCCCGGCGTGGTGCCCCGCGAGGAGATTGAGGCGGTGCTGGGCATTCCCCTTATCAGGCGGCAGAGCGATACAGACACACCCGCGTCGCCGGGAATGATAGCCAGTCATTATGCCCCTCGCGCACGCTTACGGCTCAATGCAACAGAGGTGCGGTCCGGAGAGGTTTTGCTTGGCTTCGGTCCCCACGCCCCAGCCGAAGCAGCGCTTAATCTGAGCCCAATGGGCGACCTGAAAGAAGCCGCAACGAATCTGTTCGGCTATCTTCGCGCGCTGGATAGCTGCGAGACAGATGTGATCGCCGTCATGCCCATTCCCGAGGAGGGGCTCGGCGAAGCAATCAATGACCGGTTGGCGCGCGCCGCCGCCCCCAGACCCTGCACCACTTAGAGCTGGTGTTTCCGTCCCGGCTGCTTTTGCGTTAAGCTGCAGGCTTTGAAAAGCGTAGACTCTCAAACGCCTATGTTGCATCGACCCGGAACGACGCCGCCCACACCGGATATTCTCACGCGCCTGACCGACGTTGTCGGGCCGCAGTACGTCGTCACCGATGAAGCCGAACTTGCGCCTTACATGGAAGAATGGCGCGGGCTTTATCACGGACGCACGCCTCTGCTGCTTAAGCCGGGCAGTACCGAAGAAGTCGCGCGGATATTGAAAATCGCCAACGAGACCGGCGTCGCGGTTGTCCCTCAGGGCGGCAACACCGGGCTGGTTGGCGGGCAACTGCCGATGCCGCCAGGCCACGAGATCGTGTTGAACCTGTCGCGCATGAACCGCGTGCGGGCCGTCGACGCGGCGAACAACACGCTAACGATCGAAGCCGGCGCAACGCTCACGCAGGCGCAGGAAGCCGCCGCGCAAGCTAACCGGCTGTTTCCGCTCAGCCTCTCGGCGGAGGGCTCCTGCCAGATCGGCGGCAACCTCGCGACCAATGCAGGCGGCATCAAGGTGCTCGCCTATGGCAATGCGCGCGCGCTGACGCTCGGGCTGGAGGTCGTGCTGGCTGATGGGCGCGTGTGGAACGGCCTGCGGGGTCTGCGCAAGGACAACACCGGCTATGACCTGCGCGACCTGTTCATCGGCTCTGAAGGCACGCTCGGCATCATCACAGCGGCAGTGCTGCGGCTTTTCCCACGCCCCGCTGAGCAAACGGCGGCGTTCGTCGCGCTGGAGCGGCTGGAGGATGTCGCGCGGCTGTTCGAGATGGCGCAAGACCGCGCGGGCCCGGCGTTGACGGCCTTCGAATTCATCCCTCGGATCGCGCTTGATTTCCTCGCCAAGCACATGCCCGAGGCGCGCGACCCGCTGGATGCGCCGCACCCGTGGTACGTGCTGATGGAGGTCTCGGGCGCGCGGCCGGACGGCTCGGCGGAGGCCGCGCTTCATAACCTGCTGGAGCACGCGTTCGAGGCGGAGATCGTGACCGATGGCACGGTCGCGGCCTCGCTGGCGCAGGCGCAAGGCTTTTGGGATCTGCGCGAGCGGCTGTCTGAAGTGCAGAAGTATGAGGGCGGCTCGGTGAAATGCGACGTGTCGGTGCCGGTCAGCCGGGTGCCGGAGTTCGTGGAGCGGGCGAATGCGGAAGTCGAGCGGATCATGCCCGGCGCGCGGCCGTTCCCGTTCGGGCATTTCGGCGACGGCAACGTGCATTATAACATCAGCCAGCCGGTCGGCATGGACAAGGATGCCTATCTCGCGCGATGGGACGATCTCGCGGGGGCGGCCTATGGGCTGGCGATCGAGCTCGGCGGCTCGATTAGCGCGGAACACGGGATCGGGCGCATGAAGCGCGATCTGCTGCCTGGCGTCAAGGACGACACCGAAATGGCCTTGATGCGCACGCTCAAGGACGCGCTTGACCCGAATGGCATCCTCAACCCCGGCAAGGTGGTGTGACGTGCTTCGCTCTCGTCACTGCGAACCCCCTTCGTCATCCCGTGCGCGATGCGGCACATCCCGAGATGTCATCCCGGATGCGGCGCAGCGCGAAGCGGTGCGGCGCTAATCCGGGATCGCGTGGTGACAAGCCCGACGACGATCCCGTGTCTGCGAAGCGGCACATTGTGCCGCATCGCGCACGGGATGACACATTCCGGACGATCGCTTTGCTGCGCTCACCATGCCAGGGCTTGAACGGATTGGAACGGGTCCCAACGGGCTTCACCGCGCCGGGCGCTTCGTCGTCGCCGTCACGCCGCGCGCGGCCTGCCGCTCACGATAGAACACGTAGAGCCCCGCCGTCAGGATCAGCGCCGTGCCCGCCCAGGTGAGCGCATCAGGAAAATCGCCAAAGACGAAATACCCCAGTGTTGTCGCGCCGACGATCTCCAGATACTGGAATGGCGCCAGCGCCCCCGCCTCGACCCGCTGGAACGCCATGGCGAACATCATGTGGGCCAGCGCGGCGATCGCGCCCATGATGACGAGATAGAGCCACGCCCAAGCTGGAACCGGCTGGAACGTGAACACGGACACATCGGCCAGCGAGCCGAGCAGCACCACGACCAGGATGATGATCGTCGCCCAGGTGCCGGACCACGCCTGCATCGGCAGACCGCCGAGCCGCGTCGACAGCCCGCGGATGGTTGTGACGTAGCACGCGAAGAAGAACGCGGCGGCGGCCGGCAGCAGGATCACCGGGCCAAAGCTCACCCAGTTCGGGCGGATCACGATCATCGCGCCGATGAGCCCGACGACGATCGCACCGACCCGCCGCGGCCCGATCTTCTCACCCAGCGCAAGCGCAGCGATCACAGTCAGCACCAATGGCTCGATAAAGAAGATCGAAATGGCTGTGGCCAGCGGCAAAAGGCTCACCGCCCAGATCAGGCAGACAACCGCCCCTGCCGCGAACGCACCCGCCAGCATCAGCCAGCCGGTGAGCGCTCCGGGCCAGAATAATTCGCGCCGCGCGGTCAGAATGGTCATCAAGATCAGGCTCTGAAAGCCGAAGCGAAACAGCGCGATCTGCCCCGGCGCCAGCCAGTCCGACAGATATTTTGAGAATGCATCGAGCATTGGTACCAGGAACACCCCGGCGATCATGAACAGGATGCCAGATGTCGTGCGCAGGTCGTGCTGATCGGACGCTGATGGAATAAGAAAGGACATGACGTGCCTTTACTGGTGGCGGACAAACGCGTCCGGCCGGCTGCCGTCGCCCGCCGGCGTCAGCCTTGCTGGTAGCCTGCCACGTAGGCCGGCAGCGCAAAAGCGGCAAGGTGCACGTTAGGCGTGTAGTATTTCATCGCGCCGGTGATCGCGCCGGCGCGTTCTTTCAGCGTCACCGAATCCACCGCCCGCCGCGTGGGATCGTCACATCCCCAGGACAGCGCCATCGGCCCGCCGATGTAGGTCGGTGTTGTCATGGTATAGGCCGTCGCGTCGGCGAACAGCGCGCGGAAACTTGCCTGAACATCACGCAGTTCATCGCCTTGCAGGAACGGCAGACCCGACTGCGCGATCAGCACGCCGGCCTCGGTCAGCGCGCGCTTGCAATTGGAATAAAAATCCCGCGTGAACAAGGCGACGGCCGGGCCGATCGGATCCGTCGAGTCCACGAGGATCGCATCGAAACGCTCGTCGGTTTCGGCGACGAATTTGGTGCCGTCCGCGATGACGATCTCCGCGCGCGGATCGTCGAACGCGCCCTGGGCAATGAAGTCGAGATGCTGCCGCGACAGGTCGATCACGCTCTGGTCGATCTCGCACAACACCGCGCGCTCCACGCTCGGGTGCCGCAGCACCTCACGCAGCACGCCACCGTCCCCGCCGCCAACGATAAGCACCCGCTTCGGCTCAAGTTGCGCCAGGAGCGGGGGGTGCGCCATCATCTCATGATAAACGAACTCGTCGGCTTCGGTGAGTTGCACGACACCATCAAGCATCAGAACGCGGCCGAAGGTGCCGTTCTCGAAGATGATCAGATGCTGATGCTCGGTCTGACTTTCGTAGAGCACATGATCGGTTTTGAACGAGAACTGAAAATTGTCGTGGAGCGTTTCGGGGATCCAGCGGGGCATGGCGGTCTCCGGCGGGCTAGGCAGAGGTTCGAAGCAAAAGCGGGCCGCGGCTTTTTCAGCAGCGGCCCGGGTCGAGTTTCCTGCGCGGTGAAGCTGCTTCTTCAGGCAGCCTCCGCAACTTCCCAGACATGGCGGCCGCGCAAGTGCTCGGTCACCACGACTTCTTCCGGTTCAAAAGCTTCCCGCAAAACAGGGATCGCAGCATGCGGATCCGCATCGCCGCACATGAAGATGTCGAGCGCGGCATAGCCGTACTCCGGCCAGCTGTGGATGCTGATATGCGATTCGGCGAGGATCGCAACGCCGGTCACGCCACCGTTTGGCGTGAAATGATGCATATCCATATTCAGCAGGGTCGCGCCCGCCTCGTACACGCATCGTCGGAAGGTTTCCTCAACATGCGCAACATCGTCGATATGCTTAGCATTCATCAGATCGACGATGAGATGCGTGCCAGCGAAGCGGATACCGTCCCGCTCGCAGAAATAGTCCTTCCGATCGTCCGCGTCTGTTTCAGCGGTACGGGAAACAGTTTTTTCTTCCGTTTGGGCGGTGCTTGAACCAGGATCCAAGTCCATCCCCAATTGGAAGAGGGCGTCATCGTAAGCCATATGGCGTCCTCCCCAACCAGTAGATGACCGAACACACTCTGTGAACGAGGCAGGGTTCTGCCTGCCCCGCGCGCGAGTTTCAAGTGAAAAATTTTTGACTCCTCACGCGTTTGCGCAAGGTTTCGGTGAAAGCAGCCGCTGCGGGACAATTTGCCACGCAATGGCATTTCGCCCCCGGCAGCGCGCGTCACCGTGATGGCGCGGCGCTAATTTCGTGATCTATTGACCTGGCCATTGGCGATCAGCGCCGCCACCGCCCCACGTCCTGTGCCGCCTAATGCGCCCCCGGCGTGCCCGCCCCCCAGACGTAGATGCTGGCGAACAGGAACAGCCAGACGACATCGACAAAATGCCAGTACCAGGCTGCTGCCTCGAAGCCAAAATGCTTCTCGGGGCTCAGTTGGCCGGCCAGCGCACGGATCAGGATGATCGCGAGAAAGACCGTCCCGATGATCACATGTGCGCCGTGGAAGCCGGTGGCCATGAAGAAAACCGAGCCATAGATGAAACCCGAGAATTCAAAGGCCGCATGCATGTACTCGTAAGCCTGCAGAGCGGTAAAGGTCACGCCCAGCACGACCGTCAGCACGAGTCCCCAAATAAGTCCACGCCGGTCATTCTGCAAGAGCGCATGGTGCGCCCAGGTCACGGTGGTGCCAGACAGCAGCAGGATGAGCGTGTTGACTAGCGGCAGTCCCCAGGGGTCGAAAGTCGCAACAAACCGGCCATCACCGGTGGCCGCAGGCGGCCATTGCCCGCCCGTCGCCTCCTGACGTGCGACCAATCCAACCGTCTCGCCATCTGGCAGTGTGGTTGCGGCGGGGAATAGCGCGGCATCGAAATACGCCCAAAACCAGGCGACGAAGAACATCACCTCCGAGGCGATGAACAGGATCATGCCATAGCGTAAATGCAGCTGCACAACGGGGGTATGCGCGCGCTCCACCACCGACTCGTGCACAACATCGCGCCACCAGCCGATCATTGTGACGAGCACACCGAGCAGGCCGACAAAGAAAACCCACGGGCCTTCCATGCCGAACAATCCGCCATTGCCAGTGCGCATCCATGCGATCGCCCCGAGCGCCAGAACGAACACCGAGAGAGAGCCGACGAGCGGCCAAGGGCTCGGCTCGACCAGATGATAATCGTGCTGCTTGCTGTGCGCTTCCGCCATAACGTCGTTTGTTCCCCTGTTCACTCCTTAACGGCGCTTTAACCCGGCCCCGGCCTTCTGGAGTTATATCGCCATCACTGTGATGCAGCGATCCTTTTTTCCGAAGCCTGCTCCGCAGCACCGGTCTGGGTTTCGCCTTTCATCGGAAAGAAGGTATAGGACAATGTAATCTCTTCGATCTCGCGCGCTTCGGGATCATCCATGATCGCCGGATCGACGAAGAAGCTCACCGGCATATCCATCCGACGGCCCGGCTCCAGCCTTTGCTCGGTGAAGCAGAAGCACTGCACCTTGCTGAAGTAGTAGCCCGCGATCGCCGGAGTGACGTTATAGGTCGCGGTTCCCGACAGCGGTTGACCGGTTGGGTTGTGCGCCTCATAGACGGCCAGCCCGGATTCGCCAATCTTCACATCCATTGACGGTTGCGCCGGCTTGAATTCCCAGTCCAGCTTCGGCGACACGTTGGCGTCGAAGCGTATCGTGATCTGCCGGTCCAGCACTGTGGTGGAGCCAGTCTCGGCCACCTGCGTGGTCCCGCCATAACCCGTCACGCGGCAGAACAGGTCATAAAGCGGCACGGCGGCAAACGCCATGCCCGTCATGCCCCCAACGATCAGAACGAGCGGAATAACGGTCCGGCGCAGCGCGCGGGCATTGTCATCGCAGCTGTCAGACGCCTGTCCGCGGTGTTGTTGCGTGTCGTCGTTTGTCATCTTTCTCGCATCTGCAAGTTGGTCACAATGGCCGGTTGGCGATCATAGGCCCCAGCCGCACAAGTGTGACGATGAAGAACAAAATGGCCAGCAGCGCCAGCGCCCACCCCAGTGCAAGTGATCGGGCCCGCTGACGACGTCGGCGAACACGCTCTTGCTCTTGCGCCGCGGTTTCCGGCTCCTGCGTCTCTGCCTCAAACGTGTTTGTCTGGCTTTCCGACATAGCTCTCATCTAAGGTTAAAATACCTGCCCGGCGAGATGGTCGACAATCAAGGCTCCGAACACGCCGAACAGATAAAGAATGGAGTATTTGAACAGCGCCCGTGCGGCTTGGTCCGCGGCAGGACCTTCACGCAAGCGCCAGGTTTTGACCGCAAGCCACACCAACGCTGCGCCCAGTGCGCCGGCAGCGGCGGCATAGGCCGGCGATGCGAATCCGAACAACGTCGGCGCAACCCCGAGCGGCGCAAGCAAAACGCTGTAAATGAGGATCTGCCAGCGGGTCACGTCGCCGCCAGCGACCACCGGCAGCATTGGAACGCCAGCACGCTGATAGTCCTGACTGCGCACCAAAGCCAGCGCCCAGAAGTGCGGCGGCGTCCAGAAAAAGATGATCGCAAACAGGATGGCGCTTTCCACGGAAACGCCGCCCGTGACTGCCGCCCAACCGATCATCGGCGGGAACGCGCCGGCCGCGCCGCCAATCACGATATTCTGCGGGGTGCGCCGCTTCAGCCACATCGTGTAGATGACGAGATAGAACAAAATCGTGCCGGCCAACAGCGTCCCGGCCACCCAGTTGACCATCGTCCCCAGGCAGAGCACCGCGCCTGCCCCGAGCACAACGCCGAGCGTCAGCACTTCATCGCGCGAGACGCGCCCACGCGGCAGTGGACGTTTTGCTGTGCGCTGCATCACTGCGTCGATGTCGGCATCATACCACATGTTGAGCGCGCCAGCCGCGCCTGCCCCGGCGGCGATTGCAACAAGGGCCGCGACTGCGATGACCGGATGGATCGCGCCGGGCGCCGCAATCATCCCTGCCAAGGCGGTGAAAACGGACAACCACATGACCCGCGGCTTGAGCAGGCGCCAATAATCACGCAGATCGCCTGCTTCGTGCTGACGCGCAGCAGTGCTCTCGCGTAATTGCCGCGAGAGAGGCCCGGCTGGCTCCGGGGTGCTGATGTCATAGGTTGCGCTTTGGTCCGCCATGTCCCGATGCAAGCCTAAAACGAGGAGGACCACCGCTGCGACGGCCCTGCCTCTGATTGACGCTCGTCCACTAGTTCACGCGCGGCAGCGTTTCGAACTGGTGGAACGGCGGCGGAGAGGACAGCGTCCACTCCAGCGTCGTTGCGCCTTCGCCCCACGGATTATCTGCCGCCTGACGGCCCCGCGCGAATGCATGCACGACGCCGATCAGGAACACGATGGCGGCTGCAGCCGAGATGTACGAGCCAATCGAGGACACATAGTTCCATCCGGCGAAGGCGTCAGGATAATCGACATAGCGGCGCGGCATGCCCTGCAAGCCGAGGAAATGCTGCGGAAAGAACAGCAGATTCACGCCGATGAAGGTCATCCAGAAGTGTAGTTTGCCGATGGCCTCGGAATAGGTATAGCCGGTCATTTTCGGGAACCAGTAATACCAGGCTGCGAAAATGCCGAACATCGCGCCCATCGACAGCACATAATGGAAGTGCGCGACGACATAGTATGTGTCGTGAAGCTGCCGGTCGATGCCGGAATTGGCCAACACCACACCGGTAACTCCGCCGATAGTGAACACGAAGATGAAGCCAACCGCCCAGAGCATCGGCGTGCGCATGTCTATGGAGCCGCCCCACATGGTCGCGATCCAAGAGAAGATCTTGATGCCGGTCGGCACGGCGATGACCATCGTCGCGAAGATGAAATAAGCCTGCGTGTCGACGCTCAGGCCTGCGGTATACATGTGGTGCGCCCACACGATAAACCCGACGACGCCAATGGCTACCATGGCATAGGCCATGCCCAGGTAACCGAAGATTGGCTTGCGCGAAAAGGTCGACACGATGTGGCTGATGATACCGAATGCCGGCAAGATCATGATGTAGACTTCCGGATGCCCGAAGAACCAGAACAGATGCTGGTAAAGCACGGGGTCGCCGCCGCCTGCCGGATCGAAGAAGGTTGTGCCGAAATTGCGATCCGTGAGCAGCATGGTGATGCCGCCCGCCAGCACCGGTAGCGACAACAGCAACAAGAACGCCGTCACCAGGATCGACCACGCGAATAGCGGCATTTTGTGCAAGGTCATGCCGGGGGCGCGCATGTTGAAGATCGTGGTGATGAAGTTGATGGCGCCGAGGATCGACGAGATACCGGCAATGTGAAGCGACAGGATCAAGAGATCCATCGCCGGACCCGGGTTGCCTGAAGTTGAAAGCGGCGGATACAGCGTCCAGCCGCCGCCAAATCCGGTACCGCCGGGCGGGCCCGGCACAAACAGCGACAGCAGCAGCAACGTGAACGAGGCCGGCAGCAACCAGAACGAGATATTGTTCATCCGCGGAAACGCCATGTCAGGCGCGCCGATCATGAGGGGCACGAACCAGTTGCCGAAGCCGCCGATCAGCGCTGGCATGACCATGAAAAAGATCATGATCAGCCCGTGGGCCGACACCAGCACGTTATAGCTGTGCGGATTCGCGAATATTTGCATCCCGGGCTCTTGCAGCTCCAGGCGCATGCCCACCGACATCGCACCGCCGATTAGCCCCGCGATGATCGCGAAGATCAGATAAAGCGTGCCGATGTCCTTGTGATTGGTGGAAAAGAGCCAACGGCGGATGAAACCCATCTGCTCGTCGTGATGCGCAGAGGCGTCAATGCTCGTCATGTCCCTAGCATCCCCTTGTCAAACTGCTGATCCGTCAGCGCTGCTCCGCCGCAGCCAGCTGTGTGTCCACAGCCGCATCAAACGGCTCCCCTGTCGCCAACAGCGTTTCCTCCAGGCGCCCCTTCTGCGCATACTCCTGCTGCGCCTGCTCCAGCCAAGCCTGATACTGCTCCGGCTCCACAACGCGGACCGCTATCGGCATGAAGGCATGGCGGGTGCCGCATAGCTCAGAGCACTGGCCATAAAACGTTCCGGTCTCGGTCGCCTTGAACCAGGTGCGGTTCACGCGGCCCGGGATGGCGTCAATCTTCGAGCCGAACGCTGGCACGGTCCAGTTGTGCATGACATCAGCGGCAGTGACCAAAACCTGCACCGTTTGGCCGACCGGCACGACGACATCGGCATCGACCGCTAACAGGCGCGGCTGGTCGGGCTTCAGATCGGCATCCTCCACCATGAAAGAGCCGAAGGAAAAGCCTTCTTCCGGGTAATCGTATTCCCAGTACCACTGATATCCCGTCGCCTTGATCGTTACGTCCGGCTTTGGATAGCTGTGCTGCGCATACAGAAGCCGGAACGATGGTATCGCTATGATGACCAGGATCAGAATGGGCACGACGGTCCAAAGCACCTCAAGCGTGGTGTTGTGATGGAAACGGGCCGGCTCCGGGTTGGCGCGCCGGTTGTAGCGGATGATAGCCCAGCCCAATAACGCGGCGACGAACACGGAGATCGCGGTGATGATGACCAGCAGGAGATTATGAAAACTGACCATCTGCTCCATGATCGGCGAAGCAGCCTCTTGCAGGCCCAGCCCCCAAGGCTCCGGCTGCCCCGCCATGGCATGCGGCGCCAAAACGACGCTTAAAAGCGCGGGGAGCACGCCAAATCGGGCACGCCACAGCTTCGACCAGAGATAAGCCGGCATAGTCATGCTGTTGAGATCTCCCTGTATGCTCATGCAGGTTGCGCTGTGCAAAAATCTACACGACAATGTAGCGCGCAACCAAGGCCTAACTATCCCCTTCCGACAGCGGCAAAGTCGCACGGCACCTAAGGGGGCAGCTCAGCGCATCGCACTACCACAACGGACCAGCCAACCCCCTTGTTGCCCGCATGCGGCATAACCACGCAGCAGCACGGGTGGGGCTTAGCGCACCGCGGGTTGTTTGTCGAATTTCAGCCGCATTGTCGGCGCAGTGGCGACGCATCGCACAGCGGTGGCGAAACTCTGCCGCCTTCGGTAAGGCAAGTCTGGACACGGCAGCAATCACCGCGCAGCAATTCAGTTGGCCTGAAAAACAAATGCTCCGGCTGATCCCTCATATCTGGTCGCGATCCACGCCACTGATCATGGCCTGCGCCGTCAGCGCGTGCCTGGGAGTGCTGATCCACGCGACACCATCGGCGCAGGCACAGTTCGCGCAAAGCGAACTCAAAACCACGGTGGGCGCGTGGCAAGTGCGCTGCGGCCGGCCGCCTGGCGCCAAGGCAGACAAATGCGCGCTCGTGCAGAGCGTCAAAGCAGAGGATCGCCCGAATATCTCGTTGACGATTATCTTCCTTCGATCGTTTAGCGGCGACAAGCGTCTGCTGCGCGTCGTCGCACCGCTGGGGGTTTTGCTGCCGACAGGGCTTGGTCTGAAGATCGACGGCGAAGATGTCGGCCATGCGCCTTTCCTGAAATGCGGCCAGGTCGGGTGCGTGGCAGAAGTCATTGCGGATGACAAACTGATGACCAAGATGCAGTCCGGCCAGAACGCGATCTTCATTATTTTTCAGACGCCGGAAGAAGGGATCGGCGTGCCGATTGACCTCTCCGGATTCGCAGATGGGGTCAGCAGTCTGAACTAAGCGGGACCACCGTATGTTCCCGTTTCAGCGGGTTGTCTCCAGCGCATGCACCGCGTACTGTGTGAGGTCAAAGACCCGCGGCCAAAGTGTGCGGCGCCGGGACTAATGCGGCTATCACTAAATACCGAGGAGCGCTCCCATGACCGTCAGCGATTTCGAGCCGGATAGCAAATTTGCGACATCCGAACAGGAGGCGTTTTTTACCAAGACGCTAACGCAGAGCGACCCGGAGATCGCCGAGGCTGTGGGGCTTGAGCTCAAACGTCAGCGCGAAGAGATCGAGCTGATCGCTTCGGAGAACATTGTCTCGCAGGCTGTCCTTGAAGCCGTCGGCTCGGTGCTAACCAACAAATACGCCGAGGGCTATCCCGGCAAGCGCTACTACGGCGGCTGCCAGTACGTTGACATCGCTGAAAACCTTGCGATCGAGCGCGCCACACGGCTATTCGGCTGCGGATATGCGAACGTGCAGCCCAACTCCGGCAGCCAGGCAAATCAGGCGGTGTTCCTCGCGCTTATTAAGCCGGGCGATACGATCATGGGCCTGAGCCTTGATGCAGGCGGCCATCTGACGCACGGCGCGCCGCCGAATGTCTCGGGCAAGTGGTTCAACGCGATCCACTACGGGGTGCGCAAGGAAGACGCGCTCATCGACTACGATCAGGTCGAGGCGCTCGCCAAGGAGCATCGCCCGAAGATCATCCTCGCGGGCGGCTCGGCCTATCCGCGCCAGATCGACTTCGCCCGCTTCCGCGAAATCGCCGACAGCGTGGGCGCCTATTTCATGGTGGACATGGCGCATTTCGCGGGGCTCGTCGCGGCCGGGCTTTACCCTAGCCCGTTCCCGCACGCTCATGTGGCCACAACCACAACGCACAAGACTTTGCGTGGCCCGCGCGGTGGCATGATCCTCACCGACGATGCCGATCTCGCCAAGAAATTCAACTCGGCGGTCTTTCCGGGCATGCAGGGCGGGCCGCTGATGCACGTGATCGCCGGCAAGGCGGTCGCGTTCGGCGAAGCGCTGCGCCCGGAGTTCAAGGTCTATTCGCAAGCCGTTATCGACAACGCCAAGGCCATGGCCGAAACACTCAAGACCGGCGGGCTGGACATCGTTTCCGGCGGGACTGACAGCCATGTCGTATTGGTCGATCTGCGGCCGAAGGGCGTCACGGGCAAAGCGGCCGAAGCCGCGCTCGGTCGCGCGCATATCACATGCAACAAAAATGGCGTGCCCTTTGACCCGGAAAAGCCGACCGTGACATCTGGCATACGTCTGGGCTCGCCGGCCGGCACGACACGCGGCTTCCGGGTCGCAGAGTTTCAGGCCGTCGGCGAGATGATCCTCGATGTGCTCGATGGGCTTGCCCGCAACAACGCCGACGCAAATCAGGACATCGAGAATCGGGTGAAATCCCGCGCGCTGGATTTGTGCGCGCGTTTCCCAATATACTAGGGCTTTTAAGGGGCGGTGATAGCTGGGCTGCTGTTTGCCAGCTCAGTGCGCCTTAAGCGCCCAATCGGAAAATCATGAATTCAGCGCCGCGCACTGTGTCTTGCGAGCGAGGGAGGCTTGTCGATGAGATGTCCTTTTTGTGGAGCCCTCAATACGCAGGTCAAAGACTCACGCCCTGCCGAAGATAACGGCGCGATCCGACGGCGGCGCTTCTGCGGCGAATGCGGCGGGCGCTTCACGACCTTTGAGCGCATCCAGCTGCGCGAACTGACCATCGTCAAGCGCAACGGCCGCCGCGTTCCGTTCGACCGCGACAAGCTCGCCCGCTCGATCCAGATCGCCGCGCGAAAACGTGCCGTTGAGCCGGAGCGCATCGACCAGCTTGTCAGCAGCATCGTCCGGCGCATGGAAAGCTCGGGAGAACCGGAGATCAGCAGTCACCGGATCGGCGAGCTGGTGATGGAGGGCTTGAAGACCCTCGATGACGTCGCCTATGTCCGTTATGCATCTGTTTACAAGAACTTCCGCGAGGCCAGCGACTTTGCCGCCCTCCTCAGCGAACTGTCTGACAAGCGGCTCGCCTCGGTAGACGACCAGTCGAATGAGCGATAACGCCAGCAGCCGCGCCGCCTTGAACCGGCCGATCGACGACATTGCCGCGCGCCGTTACACGCCGATGCGCCTTGCACTTCGCTTTGCCAAGACGCCGCTCGGGCAGACCTGGCCGAATCCGGCGGTCGGCGCGGTTGTGACCAATCAGGCAACGGGCGTGATCCTCGGCGTTGGCGGCACCGCGCCGGGTGGCCGCCCCCACGCCGAAGTAGTGGCGCTGCGCATGGCGGGCGTTGCGGCGCGCGGGGCGACGATGTTCGTGACCATGGAGCCCTGCTGCCATTATGGCAAGAGCCCACCCTGCGTGGAAGCGATCGCTGCAGCGGGTATTAGCCGGCTCATCTACGCGGTCGAAGACCCCAACCCGCTTGTCGCGGGCAAGGGGCTGGAGGCGCTGCGCGCTCATGGCGTGGAGGTGCGTCGCGCAGCCGAGACCGACGAGGCGCACTGGATCTCGCTCGGCCACATCCTGCGGATGCGCGAGAACAGACCTTTCGTGCAGCTTAAGCTTGCCGTTGGGGCTGACGGCCGCGTGCCGCGCGGCGACGGCAAGCCAGTATTCGTGACCGACGAAATTGCCAAGGCCAGCACCCATTTGATGCGCGCCCGCGCCGACGCCATCCTCGTCGGCAATGGCACGGTCAAGGCCGACGATCCATCGCTGACCTGCCGCCTGCCCGGGCTTGGCTGGCGCTCTCCCGTCCGGGTGGTGCTGGCGCGGCGGGCCGACCTATCGCATGATAGCAAGTTGGCGCGCTCGGCGGCGGCCCATCCGGTCTGGGTGCTTCACGGCGTCGACGCCCCGCCGGATAACATTGCGCGGCTGCGTTCAATCGGGGTCGAGTGCCTGTCCTGCGCGCTGACGCCAGACGGGCGGCTCGCTCCGGGCAGCGTCCTCCAAGTCCTCAGTGAGCGCGGCGTCACCCGGCTGATGATCGAGGGTGGCCCGACGGTAGCGCGTGCCTTCCTCGACGCGGGCTATGTCGACGAGCTGGCCCTGTTGCGCGGTGCGCGGCCGGCCGGCGCTAGAAGCCTGGCGCCATTTCCGCCAGACGGGCTGGACCTGATCCCGAGGCTGCCGGAATTCGTTATTCATGAGGCGCGCGGGCTCGGCCCGGATCATCTGACCCTGTATCGCAACACACAGCGCATGCACCATGTTCACCGGGATCATCACTGACGTCGGGACGGTCGAGGCGCGCGAAGACGGCCGATTCCACATCGCCTGCGGCTATCCCGCGGATGACATCGTGATCGGCGCGTCGATCGCCTGCGACGGCTGCTGTCTGACCGTTACCGAGGTCGCGCCTCGCGAGGGCGGAGCGATGTTCGCTGTTGACGCGTCAGCGGAAACGCTCTCGCGCACGACCCTCGGCGACTGGACGCCGGGACGCCGCGTCAATCTGGAGCGCTCACTGCGCCTGAACGACGAGCTTGGCGGGCACTTGGTGACCGGCCACATCGACGCGGTCGCAGAGATCGTCGCTGCTACGCGCGAAGGCGAGTCGACCCGCTTCCAGATCCAAGCGCCGCAAGCGGTTGCTCCGTTCATCGCCTCGAAAGGCTCAGTCGCCCTCGACGGCACGTCCCTGACAGTCAATGAAGTTGACGGCGCTCGCTTCGGTGTCAATCTCATCCCGCATAGCCTGGCTGCGACGACCTGGGGCGAAAAGCGCCCTGGAGACCGTTTAAATCTGGAAATCGACATGCTGGCGCGTTATGTAGCGCGGCTGCTAGAGGCGCAAGGACAGGGCCTTACGGCATCGTCGGCCTGACGCGCTTGACGAGCAGCGGGCAGACCCCGAGCGGGCCGAGCGCCGATAGAGGGCGGGAAAGATCGAGCCAATGAGTGTAGAAGCGTCCTCGCAACATGGTCCTGCGCCAGCGATCCTCATCATCGAGGCGCGGTTCTACGATGATATCGCTGATGCGCTTTACGCGGGCGCAAGCGCTGAGATTGCCCGTCAGGGCGGCTCCTGCGAGCGCCTCGCCGTACCCGGCGTGCTGGAGGTGCCGCAAGCGATCGCCCTGGCGCATCGCGCGGGTCTGCTGCCGATGCGCACGCATGCCGGCGGCTATGATGGATGCGTTGCGCTAGGCTGCGTGATCCGCGGCGAGACTTCGCATTACGATATCGTGGCCGGCGAGAGCGCGCGCGCCATCATGGACCTCGGGGTGAAGCACGCGATCCCTATCGGCAATGGTATCCTCACGGTCGAGAACCATGCTCAAGCGATGGAGCGCGCCAGCCGTGAGCGGCGCAACAAGGGGGCCGGGGCGGCCTCGGCCTGCCTCGAACTGATTGCTTTGTCCCGTCGGCTCCATGTCACCCAGTAAGCAGCGGACTTGAGGCAGATCATGCCCGACCCGGCTAAGGCGTCCCATCCACGCTCGCTTCCGCGCAGCGCCGCCCGGCTCGCCGCCGTGCAGGCGCTTTATCAGATGAATGCGGTTGGGACCGGTCTGGACGAGGTGATCGCCGAATTCAGCCAATACCGCTTTGCTCAGCGCGACGGGCTCGGCGACCGAGCCGAACAGGAAGTCCCGGTTGCGCCCGACGAAGCTTTCTTCGCCGACCTGCTGCGCGGCGTGGTGGCGGAGCAGGACCGGATCGACGGTCTGATCGCGGCACATCTGCCGGAAGGCTGGCGGCTCGGCCGGCTGGACAGCACCCTGCTGGCGATCCTGCGCGCCGGCGCTTACGAATTGATTGCGCGCCGTGATGTTCCGTTTAAGGTTGTCATCGACGAATATATTGAAGTCACTCATGCGTTTTTCGCTGGCGACGAGCCCGGGCTTGTCAACGGCATTCTCGACCGGCTGGCACACGAGCTTGGCCGCGCCACCGGCGGGTAACGCGCGAAGGGCGGGATACAGTGGCGGTCTATACAGTTCACGCACCAGATGAAAGCGACCTGCGCGACGGCGGCGATATCGGCGAATACACCGAGCGCTTTGCCTTCGTGCCCGAGCGCTTCTCGCTTTTGGCGATGCTGTTCGCCCTGCCCTGGCTGCTGGTGCACCGCTTGTGGCTGGCCGCAGCCGGGTTTTTAGGGCTGGTGGTGATATTGAACGGCGTCGGCACGGTGCTCGGATTGAGCGAGCAGACACTCGGCTTTTTCAGCCTGGCGCTTTCGGTCCTCGTTGGATTTGAAGCGCACAATCTGCGCCGGTTGGCGCTGGAACGCGCCAACTACAAGATGGTTGGCGTGGTGTCTGCATCCGGTCAAGTCGAAGCTGAGCACAAATTCTTTCGGGAGTGGCTGCAAATGCGGGCTGGCCAGCATCAACAGCCAAGCATGCGCGAAGCCACCGCCGTCACATGACGCTCATTATCGACTACGGCTCCGGCAACCTGCATTCCGCGGCGAAAGCTTTTGAGCGTGCTGCGATCGAAACGGGCGCGTATGGCCCGGTTCGCATCTCCAGCGACCCGGAGGCTGTGCGCCGCGCCGAGCGAATCGTGCTGCCTGGCGTCGGCGCTTTCGCCGACTGCCGCGCCGGGTTAGAGCGCATTGACGGCATGCTCGAAGCGCTGGTGGAAACCGCACGCCAGCGGGCGCGCCCTTTCCTTGGCATATGCGTCGGCATGCAGCTTATGGCCGAGCGCGGGCTTGAACATGGCGACTGGCCCGGGCTGGGGTGGATTGCCGGAACAGTCGAGCGCATCGCACCGCGCGATCCAGCTCTTAAAATCCCGCATATGGGCTGGAATACGCTGGCGACGCCGCGCGAGCATCCGTTATTCGCAGGCATTCCGACAGGGCCGGATGGCTGGCACGCCTATTTCGTCCATTCCTATGCGATGATCGCGGCCAACCCGGAGGCAGTGATCGCCACGGCGGACTACGGCGGGCCAATCGTGGCGGCGGTGGCGTGCGAGAACCTGGCGGGAACTCAGTTTCATCCGGAGAAGAGCCAGAAACTGGGGCTGAAACTTATCGCCAATTTCCTCCATTGGTCGCCATAGGCCCGAAATCGGCTTTATTTCGATGCAGACGTGGTTTAGGTAACGTGGCGAGACTGATGGCTTTTCACCGGTTGACATGACACATGCCGGTTGCGGGACATCCGCCACGACTGTAGCAATTCTCGACACATGTTCCTTCTGACCGCCGGCTGGTTGGCATAACCAAGAGGCGATATGATTCTGTTTCCCGCCATAGACCTGAAAGACGGCCAGTGCGTCCGCCTGCGCCGCGGCGATATGGACCAGGCCACGGTTTATGGAGACGACCCCGCCGCACAGGCGCGCGCGTTCGAAAATGACGGCTTTGAGCATCTGCACATCGTTGATCTGAACGGAGCGTTCTCGGGCAAGCCGGTGAATGGGCGCGCTGTCGAAAACATCCTGGCGGCGGTCAACATCCCGGTTCAGCTTGGCGGCGGCATCCGCGATCTGGCCGGGATCGAAACCTGGCTCAATCGCGGCGTAACGCGGGTCATCCTCGGGACGGCAGCCGTACGCGATCCTGAACTGGTGCGCGTGGCTTGCCGGCAGTTTCCGGGGCGGATCGCCGTGGGCATTGATGCGCGTGATGGGAACGTCGCGATCGCCGGCTGGGCCGAAACCAGCGAACTGAGCGCGGTTGCGCTCGCCCGGCGTTTCGAGGATAGCGGCGTGGCCGCCATAATTCACACGGACATCGCCCGCGACGGCATGCTTGAAGGGCTCAACCTCGCGGCCACGCGTGACCTGGCCGAGGCGGTGGACATCCCGGTGATCGCTTCCGGCGGGCTGGCCGGCATGGATGATATCGAACAGCTTCTGCGTCCGGAAAACGCCAGACTGGCCGGCGCGATCGCGGGCCGCGTGCTCTATGATGGCCGTCTCGATCCGCGCGCTGCGCTGCAGCGGCTGGCCAAGGCCCACAACCAGCCGAGCACTCACCATGCTTAAGGTGCGCGTCATCCCCTGTCTCGACGTGAAGGACGGGCGCGTCGTCAAGGGCGTCAATTTCGTCGATCTGCGCGATGCGGGCGATCCGGTGGAGGCGGCCACCGCCTACGACGCAGCCGGCGCGGACGAACTCTGCTTTCTTGACATCACAGCAAGCCACGAGCAGCGCGGCACCATCCTCGACGTGGTCCGGCGCACGGCCGAGCGCTGCTTCATGCCGCTGACCGTGGGCGGCGGGGTGCGCACGCTCGAAGATATCCGCAAGCTGCTGGAAGCCGGCGCGGACAAGGTCTCGATCAACACCGCCGCAGTGAAGAATCGCGAATTTGTGCGCGAGGCCGCCGACAAGTTCGGACGCCAGTGCATTGTCGTGGCGGTCGACGCCAAGAAGGTCTCTGGCACCGGCGAGCCCGAGCGCTGGGAAATCTTCACGCATGGCGGGCGCGAACCGACCGGCATCGACGCCGTGGACTACGCGCGCGAGGCCGTCGAACTGGGCGCGGGCGAGATCCTGCTGACCTCGATGGACCGCGACGGCACGCGCGCGGGCTTTGACCTGGAACTGACGCGTGCGGTGGCCGACGCCGTTTCGGTGCCGGTGATCGCCTCGGGCGGCGTGGCCTCGCTCGATGACCT
>CAYXPZ010000005.1:30894-48663 GCA_964466965.1 uncultured Hyphomicrobiaceae bacterium | reverse complement strand
AATGGTTGCGGCGTGGGATCGATTTTCGAACTTGCTCAAATATTTCAGCGAATTCAAGTAATGAGCCGTGATTAATGGCGGAGGGGGTGGGATTCGAACCCACGAGACGGTCTCCCGCCTGCCGGTTTTCAAGACCGGTGCCTTAAGCCACTCGGCCACCCCTCCGGCCTATCGATACTTCGCGCCGCTCTCTGCGCGGCTCGGCCGACCGCGCTGGCAACACCTTCGATCCAAGCCCAGGCGCTGTCAACAGCCTGCTAGAACGCGTTCAATGGAATCGGAATCAATGAACGCGCTCTAAGTTGTTGTTTTGTCGCGTTTTCGTCGCTTCGCGCCGGCCCGCGGCTTCGAACGCAAAACCGGTTCCCACTTTTGCTGAAAACGCTCTGGATCTACACGCCCGCGTTCAGGATCGGCCCCTGGAACGCCGGCCGGGCCTTGAGCCGCTCGTAATATGCCTCAAGCGCCGGGAAGGACGGGCGCTGAATATCGAAGTAGAACCAGCGGTGCACCATCATGCCGATCGCGCAATCCGCAATGGTCGGCGTCGCGCCGGCGACGTATGCGCCCGTCTTTTCCAACTGTGCATCGAGAATGCCGCAGGCCCTCGCGCTCTCTGCTTCATGCCCGGGAATGCCGTCTGGATCGGAGCCGGGTTTGACATGCAGCGCGAAGAAGATCTTGCGCACCGGCTCCTGCAGTTCGATGATCATCCAGTCGAGCCACTGATCGACTATCGCGCGTGCTCGCAAATCGGCCGGATACCAATTCGCACCGAACTTCGCCGCCATATAGCGCAGGATGGCGTGGCTGTCCCACAAAATGAAGCCGTCCTCGTCCATCACGGGGACCTTGGCGTTGGGGTTGAGCGCCCTGAATTCCGGCGTGTCGGTCGGGGCGTAGCCGCGTCCGTAATCGTGTCGGTCGATCTGCAGCCCCAGCTCTTCCGCCAGCCAAAGCACCTTACGCACATTCGAGGAATTGGCGCGGCCGTAGATCGTGATCATTGTTGTGATTCCCCCGTGTCCCGTTTGTCGGTGTGCGCGGCTAGCGCTTGCGTATTGGGGCTGCCCGCACGGAAATAGTCAAGCATGCGGTTCCGGCGTAGCGGCCCGCGGCGGGCTGGCGTTTGCGGCGTGGCGTCCGGTCCTCCCGCACTCCGTGCCAGATTGAGGATGATCGCCAGATGATGCACGCCTCTGCCCAGCCCGTCGGCAATCTGGTGCCGGCAGGAAAAGCCGTTGGCGATCACGAGCGCATCGCGTCCGCTTTGGCGGATCGCTGGGAACAGCGCGAGTTCTGCCATGTCAATCGACGCATCGAGGTTCTCGGAGGCGTAGCCGAAGGCGCCCGCCATGCCGCAGCAGCCCGACTCGATCGGCTGCGGCTCCAGCCCCGGCACCTGTGAGAGCGCTGTATGCATAGCGTCCATCCCGGCGAGCGCTTTCTGATGGCAGTGGCCGTGAACGAGCGCTTTCGCCTCGATCGGGCTGGCGGGCAGCGCCCAGCGCCCGGCGTCGACCTCGCAGGCGATGTATTCTTCCAGCAGCCAGGCGTGATCGCTGAGCCGCTTGCCCGGATCGCCGAGGCCCATGTCCCGATATTCATCGCGGAATGTCAGCAGGCAGGCAGGCTCCAGCCCGATCACGGGCACCCCGCGCTCGACCAACCGCGCCGCCGTCTGTGCCACACGGCGGGCCTCGTCCCGCGCCTCGTCCACCAAACCGGCGGCAAGGAAGGTACGTCCGCAGCATAGCGGCCGCTCATCGGTGGCGCGCAGGATATGCACGCGTCGACCCGCCGCCGTCAGCACCTCGACCGCCGCGCGCAGGTTGCCTGGCTCGAACCAAGTGTTGAAGGTATCGGCGAACAGCGCGACCTCAGGCCCGTCCTGAGGTCCTGCCGGCTCATGCATCAAGAAGGGGCGCGCGCTCCACTGCGGCAGGCGGCGATGGGCGGAAAGGCCGAGCGCCATGTCGGTCAGCGTGGCGAGCGAGGGGACCACATCGCGTGTATTGAGCGCCCACCAGAACCGGCGGGCATGGGGCGCGTAGCGCGGCAGATAGGCCGTCAGGCGATCGCGCAACAGCAGGCCGTGGCGCTTCTGCGCGGCATTCAGCACTTCGGTCTTCATTTTGGCGATGTCCACACTGTTCGGGCATCCGCTCTTGCACGCCTTGCAGGAGACACAGAGCTTCATCGTCTCCATCATCTCCGGTGCCGTCAGCGCGTCCGGGCCAAGCTGACCAGAGATCGCCAAACGCAGCGTATTGGCGCGCCCGCGCGGGCTGTCACGTTCGTTGCGCGTGACGCGGTAGGACGGGCACATCGCGCCGCCATCGAGAGTGCGGCACGCGCTATTGCCGTCGCAGGCTTCAACTGCCGTCTGAAAACCGTCAGACCAGTTGAGCGCAGTATTCATTTGCGGCACCCCATAGCCCGGTCGAAAGCGCAACAATTCGCGGTCATCCATGCGCGGCGCGCCGGTGATCTTGCCCGGGTTAAGCCGGTCGTCCGGGTCGAACAGCGCCTTGACCTCGCGGAACACGCGGGTGGCCCGCCGCCCGAACATGGCCGTGTGGAATTCCGAACGGGCCAGCCCATCGCCATAAGCCGCCGAATGCGTTCCTTTATACTTGCGCACCAGCGCGAACGTTTCCTCGGCCAAGCGGCGCATGGTCTTCACGTCGCTGGCGCGCTTCAGGTTGAGCGCAGGGCGCAGATGCAGGCAGCCGACGCCGGCATGCCCATAAAGGCAGGTCTCCACGCTGTGGCGCTTCAGCAGCGACGTCAGGTCTTCGGCATAATCCGCCAAGGTATCGAGCGGAACAGCGCAGTCATCGATTAAATGCACCGTCTGGTCTACGCCAGCGCGCGTCATCAACCGGCTTATCGCCTGATCGCGAACATGCCAGATTGCGCTTTGCACCTCCGCGCCCACAGCCTCGACAACCGCATGGCGGTGACCGAGTTCGGCCATCAATTCGTCCAGCTCCTTGAGCTTGCGAATATTGTCGATGCGCACATCGCCGGCGAACTCGACCAGCAGGATCGCGCCCGGCGCGCCGCGGATGACGCGCGTCAGGATGTGGGCGAGTTGGTCGTTGCTGGCCGCCAGCTCTAAAAGCGGCTGGTCCATAAACTCGACGGCCGTCGGCGACAGCTTGACGAGAAAGGGCGCTGCATCCAAGGCCGCGCGCGTGTCGGGGAAGTGACACACACCGAGCACCCGGTTTTTCGGCAGCGGCGCCAGCTTCAGCTCGATCCGCTTCGATAGCGCCAACGTTCCCTCCGACCCTACCAGCAGTTCCGCCATGTTGTGCGGCTGGCGGTCGGGCAGCAGCGCGTCGAGATTGTAGCCGGCCACGCGCGAAGGCACGCGGGGGAAAACGCGCCGGATCATCTCTTCGTTCTGCTCACCCATCTCCAGAAGCGTGAGCAGGCCGCCATCGAAGGCGCCGGGCGCTTCCGGGTCGGGGAAATTCTCCGGCAACGCGCCGAACACCGCCTCAGAGCCGTCCGCCAGGATCGCGTCGATGGCCGACACGTTCTCGCGCATCCCTCCCCATGCGAGCGCGCGCGGGCCGCTGGCGCCGGTGGCCGCCATACCGCCAATGGTAGCCCGGCTGCCGCTGGCGATGTCGACGGGGAACCAGACGCCTTCGGATGCGAGCTGGCGATTGAGCGCCTCAAGCGTAATGCCCGGCTGCACCGCGCAGGTCATCGCGCCAAGGTCATGAAACAGCAGCTTATTGAGGTATTTGGAGCAGTCGATGACCAGCCCTTCGCCGACCGTCTGCCCGGCTGTGGCCGTGCCGCCGCCGCGCACGGTGATTGCCACGCCTTCTTCCGCCGCGATCGCAACGCTCGCCAGCAGTTCCGTTTCAGTGCGCGGCACCACGACGCCGAGCGGGAACACCTGGTAGATCGAGGCGTCGGTTGCATATCGCCCGCGATCGAACGGCTCAAACAGGAAGTCCCCGGTGATCTCGCCACGCAGGCGGTCTGCAAGGCGCGCGCGCGCGGCATCATTCAATAATGGCGGCATCTGCGTTAGGGTCCGTCCTGCGCAAGCATGCGGCGGCTTGATGTTGTGGGATAGGCAGGCGCGCGCTTCCCGGCCTGACCGGCAATATCACGGGCGCCGGAACCCGTGCGATCGTGAAAAACGCGAAAGGCCCTGTTGCCGATGAATTTGCATGGCACTGAACACGACCATCCGTCCTGGAGCGATATAGCCGCGTTCATGGGCCAGCCCGAGAGCCACGCCGCGAAGCCTGAGATGGTAGAACAGATTGAAACCCACATCTCGCTGATTTTTCTGGCCGGCGACGTGGCTTACAAGATCAAAAAGCCGGTCGTCTTTCCTTTTCTGGATTATTCCACACCCGAAGCGCGCAGGCGCGCCTGCATTAACGAGGTCCAGATCAACAGGCGAACGGCGCCTGAGCTGTATCTCGGCGTAATTCCGATCACGTACGACAGGGCGCGCGGGCTTGAGATCGGCGGCAGTGGCGAAGTGCTGGAGTGGGCGGTGAAGATGCGCCGCTTTTCGCAGCAGAGCCTTTATTCCGAATTGGCGGCTGCCGGCGAGTTGGGGCGTGACGATTACGGCGCGCTGGCGCGCGCGGTCCACCGATTTCACGACGATGCGGCGCGGCGCATCGAGCCAGGTGCGGAGTCTATGGCGCTGTCCGAGTTGATCGCGCAGAATAACGAGGCGTTTGCCGGCCATCCAGAGGTTTTCCCGCCTGAAGAGGTGCGCGGTTTGCGCCTGGCGTTGGAGGCGTGGCTGAGCGAACTGATGCCGCTGATCGATCGCCGCGCCCGCGAGGGCTTCGTGCGGCATTGCCATGGTGATTTACATCTGCGCAACGTGGTGCGCATTGACGGTGCCCCGGTGCTGTTCGATGCAGTCGAATTCGACGATGCGATCGCCACGGTGGATGTGCTGGATGATCTCGCATTTCTCATCATGGATCTAATTGCGCGCGGGGCCCGGCAGGGCGCGAACGTCGTGCTGAACACATATCTCGGCGCTGACACGGACATGCGCAACCTTGAGGGGCTGGCCGCGCTGCCGATATACTTGTCGACGCGCGCGGGCATCCGGGCCAAGGCCGCGGCTTATCAGGCGCAGAGCAACGAGGCGCTTCAGTATTTCGCGTTAGCGCAGGGCTTCATGGAACCGGCTAAACCAGCATTGATCGCCGTTGGCGGGTTGTCCGGGACCGGAAAATCGACACTGGCGCACGGCCTGGCGCCGGGTATCGGGCGCGCGCCGGGCGCGGTGATCCTGCGCAGCGATGTCGAACGCAAGCGCTTGTTTGCCATTGCGCCGACGCAACGGCTGCCGGAGAGTGCCTATAGCGCGCAGGTGACGCAGACGGTTTATCGGACCCTTGTGAAGAAGGCGCGCGCCGCGCTGCGCGCCGGGCACAGCGTGATTCTCGATGCGGTGCATGGTCAACCATCTGAACGCGCCGCCGCAAGCGCAATCGCCGCAGAGGCGGGCGCGGAATTTGTGGGCATATGGCTGATCGCTCCGGAAGAGACATTGGTTGCGCGGGTCGAATCGCGCGAGGCTGACGCCTCAGATGCGGGCACGGCAGTGGTGCGCAAGCAGCTAGGCTTCGACACTGGAGAAATCGCTTGGGCGCTGATTGACGCTTCGGGCACGCCAGACGAGGTGCGTCAAAGGGCCGAAGCGCTGCTGGGCCAGGATAAGTTACGCATTTCGTGATATTTGCGCTAATCTTGCCACGCCCAGTGTGATGTGGAATAAATCGGTGAGACGATAGGCAGAAGAAGCCGGTAATGTCGTCGCCGCGCGCGATTGGGCTATTGGGAGAGCCGATAAAATGGTCAAAGAGCGGGACATGGACAAACAGAAGGCGCTGGATGCCGCGCTGAGCCAGATTGAGCGCAGTCATGGCAAGGGCTCGATTATGCGCCTTGGCAAGGCGGAGCAGGTGGTGGAGGTCGAATCCATCCCCTCCGGCTCGCTTGGGCTGGACATTGCGCTGGGCGTAGGCGGCTTGCCGCGCGGGCGCGTGGTCGAAATTTTCGGGCCGGAATCCTCGGGCAAGACCACGCTGGCGCTGCATGTCGTGGCCGAGGCGCAGAAGCTCGGCGGCGTGTGCGGCTTTGTCGATGCGGAGCACGCACTCGATCCGGTTTATGCGCGCAAGCTCGGGATTAATCTGGAAGATCTCCTGATTTCGCAGCCCGACACCGGCGAGCAGGCGCTTGAAATCACTGATACGCTGGTGCGTTCCGGCGCGCTGGATGTCCTCGTGGTCGACTCGGTCGCGGCGTTGACGCCAAAGGCTGAGCTGGAGGGCGAGATGGGCGATTCCTTGCCCGGCCTGCAGGCGCGGCTGATGAGCCAGGCGCTGCGCAAGCTCACCGGCTCGATCTCGCGCTCGCACACCATGGTGATCTTCATCAACCAGATCCGCATGAAGATCGGCGTGATGTTCGGCAACCCGGAGACGACCACCGGCGGCAACGCTCTCAAGTTTTATGCTTCGGTGCGCCTTGATATCCGCCGGATCGGCCAGATCAAGGAGCGCGACGAGGTCGTGGGCAACCAGACCCGCGTGAAGGTGGTCAAGAACAAGGTCGCGCCGCCGTTTAAGCAGGTCGAGTTTGACATCATGTATGGCGAGGGCGTCTCCAAGGTCGGCGAGTTGATTGACCTCGGCGTCAAGGCCGGCGTCGTCGAAAAATCCGGTTCCTGGTATTCCTACGACAGCCAGCGCATCGGTCAGGGCCGGGAAAACGCTAAGCAGTTCCTTAAAGACAATCCGGATGTCGCCATGGCGATTGAGAAGGCGATCCGGCAGAACGCGGGTCTGATTGCCGAAAACATTCTCGATGAGGGCGGTGAGGATGACCCCTCTGCCAACGGCAGCGCAGCCAACGGAGCGGGCGAGCCGAGTGCGCCAGGCAAGTCCGGGCGCAACGGAGCATCAAACGCCGGCGGCCGCAACAAGGCCTGAAATTCTTAGCCGTTAGAGGCGGGACAGTCGCGAACAGCGGTGAAAAGCTTCGCGCGGCAGCCCATGCCGCTTGTCGCGGTCGGCCATACGCTTTAAATCTCCGCAGAGACAAGGCGCTGACTTCGCAGCACAGAGCGCTGCTGTTCCGCGTGGCACCCAGGGTTCAATCGTGTTTCGCTCGGCGCGGCGCAGCTTCAACCATACAGATGGACGTCATGGCTCGCGTTAACGACATCCGCTCAACATTCCTGAATTTTTTCGGTGATCGCGGTCACGAGATCGTGCCGTCCAGCCCACTGGTGCCGCGCAACGATCCGACGCTGATGTTCACCAACGCGGGTATGGTGCAATTCAAAAACGTGTTCACCGGCGCGGAGAGCAGACCTTACGACCGTGCCGTAACCGCGCAGAAATGCGTGCGCGCGGGCGGCAAGCACAACGACCTCGACAATGTCGGCTATACCGCGCGCCATCACACCTTCTTCGAGATGCTGGGAAATTTTTCCTTCGGCGATTACTTCAAGGATCGTGCGATCGAGCTGGCCTGGGAGTTGGTCACGAAGGAATTCGGCCTTGACCCCAAGCGCCTGCTCGTCACGGTCTACGCCGACGACGATTACGCTTTCGATTGCTGGAAGAAGATCGCGGGGCTTCCAGAATCGAAGATACTGCGCATCGCGTCATCGGACAACTTCTGGGCGATGGGCGAGACCGGCCCGTGCGGCCCATGCTCAGAAATCTTCTTCGATCACGGCGAACACATTCCCGGCGGCCCGCCCGGCAGCCCGGATGAGGACGGCGACCGCTTCATCGAGATCTGGAACCTGGTGTTCATGCAGTATGACCAGGTCACGCCGGACAAGCGCGTGGACCTGCCGCGCCCGTCGATCGACACCGGCATGGGGCTGGAGCGCATTGCGGCGGTGCTGCAGGGAACGCACGACAACTATGAGACGGATCTGTTCCGCACGTTGATCGAGGCGTCCGAAGAGGTGACAGGCGCGTCGTCAAAGGGCGAGCGGGCAGTCAGTCACCGGGTGATCGCGGATCATCTGCGCGCGACCAGTTTCCTCATTGCCGATGGCGTGTTGCCGTCGAACGAAGGCCGCGGCTATGTCCTGCGCCGGATCATGCGCCGGGCAATGCGCCATGCCCATATGCTGGGTGCGCGGGAGCCGGTGATCTATAAGCTGGTGGCTGTGCTGGTGCGCGAGATGGGTCAGGCCTATCCGGAACTGCACCGCGCCGAGGCGCTGATCTCCGAGACGCTGAAGCTGGAGGAAGGCCGCTTCATGCGCACGCTCGACCGCGGCATGCAGCTGCTTCAGGAGGAAACGATAAGCCTCACCTCCGGCGACACGCTGTCAGGCGAAACCGCGTTCAAGCTCTACGACACTTACGGCTTCCCGCTTGATCTGACGCAGGACGCGCTCAAGAATCGCGGCATCGCGGTGGATACCGACGGCTTCCGCGCGGCGATGGAGCGCCAGAAGGCCGAGGCCCGCAAGGCCTGGGCGGGCTCGGGCGAGGCGGCGACCGATAAGCTGTGGTTTGAACTGCGCGACGAACTTGGCGCGACCGAGTTTCTTGGCTACGGCACCGAGCGCGCGGAAGGCGAGATCACGGCGCTCATCAAGAACGGCAAGCGCGTCAAGCAGCTGCGCAAGGGCGACACCGGCGTCGTTATCACCAACCAGACGCCGTTTTACGGCGAAGCGGGCGGTCAAGTCGGTGATCGTGGCCAGATCATCACGGCCAAGGGCGCAAGCTTGCGCGTGGACGACACGCAGAAGAAGGTCGGCGATCTGATCTGCCATAACGGCGTGGTCGAGCGCGGCCCGCTGCGCGTGGGCGATCAGGTCCATCTCTATGTTGACAGGCAACGGCGCGCGGCGACCCGGCGCAGCCACTCCGCGACCCATCTGGTTCACCAGGCGCTGCGGCTGGTGCTGGGCGATCACGTTGCGCAGAAGGGCTCGCTGGTGGAGCCGGGCCGGCTGCGCTTCGACTTTTCACACCCCAAGCCGATTAGCGATGAGGAACTGAGGCAGATCGAGGATATCGCCAACGCGATCGTGCTGCAGAACGATGCGGTGACGACGCGGCTGATGAGCGTGGACGAAGCGATCGAGCAGGGCGCGCTGGCGCTGTTCGGCGAGAAGTATGGCGATGAGGTGCGCGTCGTGGCGATGGGCCGCGAAGAACGCGAGCACGAAGAAAAGCCTTTCTCGATCGAGCTGTGCGGAGGTACGCATGTGGCGCGCACCGGCGATATCGGGCTGATTGCGATCGTGAGCGAGAGCGCGGTGTCAGCGGGCGTCCGGCGAATCGAGGCGCTGACGGGTGATGCAGCGCGCACTTACTTGCGCCAGCGCGACCGCGAGCTGCGTGAAGCGGCGGAAGCCCTGAAAACCCAGCCTGACGAAATCGTCGAGCGTATCCAAAATCTTGTTGAGGAGCGCCGCAAACTGAGCCGCGAACTGGCCGAGGCCCGGAAGCAACTGGCGCTCGGCGGCGGCGCAACGGCCGGCGCGAATGGCGGCGACGCGGTGCGGGAGGTCGGCCGCGTGAAAATGCTCGGCCGCACGGTCGAGGGCATCCCGCCAAAGGACCTGCGCGGGCTCGTGGACGACGGCAAGCGTCAGATCGGCTCGGGAGTCGTTGCGATTGTCGGCAAGGGCGAGGACGGCAAGGCTGGTATCGTCGTTGGCGTCACCAATGACCTGACGGATGAATATGACGCCGTCGAACTGGTGCGCGCGGGCGCCGAAGCGCTCGGCGGCAAGGGCGGCGGCGGCCGGCGGGACATGGCGCAGGCCGGGGGACCGGATGGCGCGCGCGCCCAAGACGCTCTCGATGCGATCGCCGACCGACTACAGGAGACCGTTGGCGCGTAACATGCCCGCGCACGGAAGCAGGATGAGCGAGGTCATCTACAAAGTGGTCGAAGACCACGCCTGGCGTGAAGCGGGGCGCTGCGGCGCTTATCACGGGTCAGCCGATGACGCGCGCGACGGCTACATCCATCTCTCGACAGCCGCACAGCTCCCCGGCACGCTCGCAAAGCATTTCGCCGGGCGGGACGGCCTCGTGTTGGTCGCTGTGGATGCGGCGGCGCTTGGCGAGAAGCTGATCTGGGAGCCATCGCGCGGCGGCGAATTGTTTCCTCACCTATATGCGCCGCTGCCGGCGGCTGCAGCTTTGTGGACCGCGCCGCTCGCGCTTGGACCTGACGGTGCGCACCAACTGCCCGCCGACCTTCCGGGCTCTGCTGATGGAGCCGCATCGTGAAATCCAGCATTCTCCGACTGGGTCAGGCCGGCCTGCTCACGCTCAACCCGGAACGCGCGCACGACTTGAGCTTGCGCGCGCTGGAGCGAGGGCTGTATCCGAGGCCGGTTCTGCCGCGCGATCCGCGCCTGGCGCAGGACCTGTTCGGCTGCCATTTCGCCAATCCGCTCGGCATGGCGGCGGGCTTCGACAAGGACGCGCGCGTGCTGCGCCCGCTGTTCGAGCTCGGTTTCGGCTTTGTCGAGGTCGGCACGGTCACCCCGCAGCCGCAAGCCGGTAATCCCCGCCCGCGGGTGTTTCGCCTAATCCGCCAGCGCGGCGCAATCAACCGGCTTGGCTTCAACAGCCAGGGACATGATGCGGTTCGTGCGCGGCTTGCGCGCCAGCGGTTTCAGGGCGTGGTTGGCGTAAATATTGGCGCCAACAAAGATTCGGAAGACTTTATTGCCGATTACGAAGACGGGATACGCGCCTTCGTCGACTGCGCTGATTACTTCACCGTAAATGTGTCTTCGCCGAACACGCCGGGGTTGCGCGCGCTTCAAACCCCCGACCGGCTGAACGCGCTGCTAGATCGTCTTGGATCGGTCCGCCGCGATCTCGCCGGCACGAGCCCCGCGCCGCCGCTGTTGATCAAGCTCTCGCCCGATATCGCCGAGGACGAGCTGCCGGCGGTTGTGCAGGCGGTCATGGCGCATGACGTCGCGGGCCTGATCCTGACCAATACGACGCTCTCGCGCCCTGGTCTTGAAACCGCGCCGTATGCGGACGAGGCCGGCGGCCTGTCAGGGCGTCCGCTGTTCGCGTTGGCGACACGCGTGCTGGCGCAGGTCTACGTACTCAGCGAGGGCCGGCTGCCGCTGATCGGCGTGGGCGGCGTCGACTCCGCACAGAGCGCGCTGGCCAAAATCGAGGCGGGCGCTTCGCTGGTGCAGCTTTACACCGGTCTGATCTATGAGGGCGTCGGGCTCGTCGCCGACATGCTGAGCGGCCTCTCGACCGGGTTAGATCGTGCGGGCGTATCCGGGCTATCGGATCTGCGCGGCCGGCGCGCCGATGACTGGGCTGGACCGGCGGCGGCTTAGGCCGGCCGGCGTCCGCGAACTCTCCACGGTTGATCGACGTGTTGCCGGGAATCCGTGTGGACAGACCGGCGCCTATCTGGCACATCGACCCGGAAGCAGCCTGTCGCGGCGACATCACATTTCGCGCCCGGCCCGTCTGGATTGCGGGGCGCGGTTCGCTTAAGTGTTAAATAACGGGGTGTGCGACGAAAGGCGCAAGTGTTGTGAACTGGATCAATAACGTTGTCCGGCCAAAGATCCGGGGCTTCTGGCGTAAGCGCGAGATGCCGGACAATCTCTGGGTGAAATGTCCCGACAGCGGGCAAATGATCTTCTATCGCGATCTGGAAGCCAACCAGTTCGTGGTGCCTGGTTCCGGCTATCACATGCGTATGGCGGCGCCAGCCCGTTTGGCCTCGCTGTTCGATGATGGCGATTACGAAACCGTGGAAATCCCGGACGTCCCTCTCGATCCACTCAAATTCCGCGACGAACGCCGCTACACTGAGCGGCTTAAGGACGCCAGGACGAAAACCGGGCTGCAAGACGCGGTGATCGTTGGCTCCGGTACGCTGGATGGCCGCCCGGTCACAGCAGCGGTTCAGGATTTCAACTTCATGGGCGGTTCGCTCGGCATGGCCGCGGGTGAGGCGGTGCTGAAGGGCATGTTCACGGCGGTCGAGCGCGGCACCCCATTTATCCTGTTCGCGGCCTCGGGCGGCGCGCGCATGCAAGAAGGCGTGCTGTCGCTAATGCAGATGCCGCGCACAACCGTAGGCGTTCAGCGCCTGTCCGAAGCGCGGCTGCCGTATATCGTCGTGTTGACCCATCCCACCACCGGCGGCGTGACGGCCTCTTACGCCATGCTCGGGGACGTGCATCTTGCCGAGCCCGGCGCGTTAATCGGCTTTGCTGGGCCGCGCGTGATCGAGCAGACCATCCGCGAAAAGCTGCCCGAGGGCTTCCAGAGGGCGGAATACCTGTTGGAACATGGCATGATCGACAAGGTGGTCCATCGACACCAGCTGCGCGCGACGCTGAGCAAATTGTGCTCGCTGCTGATGGCGGGGCATGGGCACAAACACCAGCACGTCGAACCAGTCGACGCGCCGCGTATCGGCCCGCCGGTCAATGGCGCGGCAGCGTCTGAGGATGCGCCCGACCAGTACGCCAAGCCGAATGGCCACGCCGAGACCGCGCGGGCGGACGACGAGAAAGAGCAAGCGGCCGACGAGACGGCTACGACGCGCGCCAACGGCAGCGGCGATACGCACGGCCCTGCCAGCCCGACGCGCGGCGACACGCATTTGTCGTGATCGGGGCTTTACGCCTTAGAGGCGATCTGCCAAGTTTCGCGCTACTTGGCCGGACAGCTAAAGCATTTTCAGCAAAAGTGGGAACCGGTTTTGCGGCCGAAAATGCGACAAAACAAGAACTTATAGCGTGTTCGCTGACCCGGATTTGTTTGAACGCGCTCTAGACGACCAGTAGTCATCCCTCAAAATGGACCTTTGCTTGTGGCGGCCACCGACTCGGCGACAATCCTGCAGCGGCTTGAGCGCCTGCACCCGAAACTGATCGATCTCTCGCTCGGGCGGATCGAGCGGCTCGCCGCGGCGCTCGGCAAACCGCATGAACATTTGCCGCCGGTCATCCATGTCGCCGGGACCAACGGTAAAGGTTCGGTGATCGCTTATCTCAAGGCGATCCTGGAAGCAGCGGGTCTGCGGGTGCATGTCTATACCTCGCCGCATCTGCGCAACTTCAGTGAGCGGATTTGCCTGGCCGGGCCAACTGGCGCAGCGCCCATCTCGGAACAGGCGCTGGTTGACCTTCTGAAGCGGGTCGAGCGCGCCAATGCTGGTGAGCCGGTCACCTTTTTCGAGATTACGACCGCCGCGGCCTTTCTTGCCTTCGCTGAGCATCCGGCTGATGTGGTGATCCTGGAGACAGGCCTGGGCGGCCGGCTCGACGCCACCAATATCATCGCCAAGCCGGCGCTTTGTGTGATTACGCCGATTTCGATCGACCACTGCGCCTTTCTCGGCGACACGATTGGCGAGATCGCCGGTGAAAAAGCCGGCATCGTTAAGCCGGGCGTGCCTTGCGTGGTCGCACGCCAACCGGATGAGGCGCTGGAACAGATCGTGCGGCAAGCCGCGCACTTGCGCGCCCCGATTCTGGCGGGCGGCACTTCGTGGGATGCCTTCGAGCAGCACGGCCGCCTGGTTTTTCAGGATGAGAACGAATTGATCGACTTGCCGATGCCGCGTCTCATTGGCCGCCATCAAATCGAGAATGCCGGGACGGCTGTTGCCGCTGCGCGGCATCTGCCGGGCTTTCCGGTCGGTGCACACGACATTTCAAACGGTCTGACCAGCGTGTCCTGGTCCGCCCGGCTGGAACGGCTGGGCCCCGGCGCGCTCTACGCGTTGACCTTTCCGAATACCGAAATCTGGCTCGATGGCGGGCACAACCCCTCAGCTGCGCAAGTGCTCGCGCAGGCCATGGCCGAGCTGGAAGAGCGCGTGCCGCGTCCGCTGCACCTGATTGTCGGTATGATGTCTAATAAGGACGCTGCGGCGTTCCTTGGGCCGTTCGCGGGGTTAGCCGAGTTCGTGGCAACAGTTGCGATCCCCAGCCAGCTCAATTCGTATACGGCCGACGAACTCGCCACCATGGCGCGGCATCAGAGATTGTTTGCCGAGCCTGCGCGCGATCTGGAAGATGCGTTTAACCTCAGCCGCAGCGTGGCGCAGGGGCCAATCCGCATCCTCATGACAGGCTCGCTCTACCTTGCCGGGAAAGTGTTGGAGGCCCATCAGCACGGGCTGGCACGGATTTAGCTTAGTCCGTTGGCGGCACCATGATGCTTGCACCCTCAGCCATGGGCACGCTGGCGCCATAGACCACGCGCTCACCGTCCACCCAGACCTGGCCGCTGGCCACCAAACGCACAGCCTGCGGATAAAGCCGGTGCTCCGCACGCAAGACCCGTGCGCCGAGCGTGTCGGCGTTGTCATCGGCCAGCACCGGCACTGCCGCTTGCGCGATGATCGGTCCGGCATCCATCTTGTCGCGGACGAAATGCACGCTGCATCCGCTGATCCGCACGCCTGCAGCGATCGCACGGGCATGCGTGTTCAGGCCGCGAAACGCTGGGAGCAGCGAGGGGTGAATATTCAGTTGCCGATCGCGCCAGGCCTCCACGAAGTCGGGCGTGAGCAATCGCATGAACCCGGCATTGCAGACCAATTCGACACCGGCGGCCCGGAGTGCGCCATCAAGCGCGCGGTCGAATTCGGCGCGGCTGGCGAAGCGGGCGTGGTCGATGATCTGCGACGGGATGCCCGCGTTTTTGGCGAATTGCAGTCCCGCCGCGTCGGGGCGGTTGGAGATGACCACCGCGATTCCGGCTGGGTAATCCGGGCTGCTGCACGCCTCAATCAGCGCCGCGAGATTGCTTCCGCGCCCTGAGATCAGCACGCCAAGCTTCTTGCGAAAGCTCATCTCGTCCATACGATTTCGCCGGTGAAGCTGAGGGGGCCGTCGCAACGCGGGATCAACCGGCCGATTACGTAAGGCGCATCGCCTTGAGCGCGCAGAGCCTCCATGACCGCCTGAGCATCCGCTTCCGCGGTCATCACCGCCATTCCCGCGCCGCAGTTGAAGGTCTGAAGCATTTCCACGTCCTGCACGCCTCCTGTGCGCGCCAGCCAGCCGAAAACCGCGGGCGGTTGCAAGGCGCTGAGGTCAATTTCAGCGGCAAGCGTATCGGGCAGAACCCGTGGCAGGTTTTCCCTCAGGCCGCCCCCGGTGATGTGCGCGAGCGCCTTGATGCTTGGCAGGGAGTCGAGAACCGGACGGACATAAATGCGCGTCGGGCTCAGCAGGGCCGTGCCCAGCGTCATGTCCGGAGCGAACGGCGCGGGCGTGGACCAGGACAGGCCGGCGGCTTCTACGATGCGGCGGACCAGAGAAAAACCGTTCGCATGCACGCCGGACGAGGGCAGGGCGAAGATGACGTCATCCGGGGCGAGATCGGCGCGGGGCAGCACAGCGCCGCGCTCCACCGCGCCGACGGCGAAGCCGGCGAGATCATAGTCGTCGCGCGCATAAAGCCCCGGCATCTCCGCGGTTTCGCCGCCAATCAGCGCGGCACCGGCTTCCCGGCAGCCCGCCGCTATTCCGGCAATGACGCTTTCCGCGACCTCCGGGTCAAGCGCGCCGCTTGCGAAATAGTCTAAGAAAAACAGAGGCGTCGCGCCCTGCACAATCAGATCGTTGACGCACATCGCCACCAGATCGATCCCGATGCCGTCGTGATTGCCGGTCTCGATTGCGATCTTCAGTTTGGTTCCCACCCCATCGGTCGCGGCGACGAGGATCGGGTCGCGGAACCCCGCGGCTGCAATGTCGAACAGCCCGCCAAACCCGCCGAGCGCCCCGTCAGCGCCGGGGCGCGCTGTGCTGGCGGCGAGGGGTTTGATGGCGCGAACAAGACGCGTCGCGGCGTCGATGCTGACGCCGGCCTGTTCATAGGTCAGCCCGTCTTTCGGCGGCTGGTCCGACATGGTTTTTGTCCTGTTCTAACCTGTTCATGACTTGCGCGGGCGAGCCTGCGCGGTCAAGCGCTCAGGGCCGCACGTGAGCGTTTTTACGCTTAATTCCGCCACGGTCGTTGCCGATACTGATGGGAATTGGTAAGCCAACACCAGTACAACCCAAACGCGCTCGCTATCAGCCAATGTTGAAATCCGGTTTACGCGCCTTTGGCGTTCTAAGCGCTGCGCTGATCTGGCTGTCTCAGGCGGCCCTTGCCCAGCAGAGTGTCTACACCGTCGCCAAGGTTGGTGTGAACATGCAGGCGAGCGACGCCGTTGCGGCTAAACAGAAGGCCATTGGCGCTGGCAGCAAGCGCGCCTTCCGCATGCTGCTTTCGCGGCTCGTGGCCTTTAAGGCGCATAACCGCCTGCCCGAACTCAGCGCGTCCGCCATAGACGGCATGCTCGATGGCTTTGTGGTGCGTGAGGAGCGGTTCTCAAGCACCCGCTACATCGCCACGCTGGATTTTACCTTCGAAGCCGCCAAGATCCGCGATCTGCTCAATCGCGTTGGGCTGCCCCATACCGATCAGCAATCGCCGCCGGCCAAGCTTGTGCCGGTGGCTGAGGGCGAAGGCGTTGGCGAGACCTGGCGAGCGGCCTGGCGCGCACTTGATCTGAGGCATGGCCTGGCGCCGCTGGAGATGACGCCGGCTGAGACGGGACGCAGCCTGCCCGCAGGGATGGAGGCGACGCCGCGCGCAGTAGAAGCTTTCAAGCGCCGCCTTGGCGCGCCCCGTCTCGTGCTGGCCACGGCGGCGGTCGATGATGCCAATGAACGCCTGCGCATTGCCTTGCACGGTGACGATGCTGTGGGGACATTCACCTTTGCGCAGAGCTTTCGGGTCTACGACGGCGATATTGAGGCCGCGGCTTTGCGGGCTGCGCGCGTCGCTCAGATGGCGCTTGAGGCGCGATGGCGGCTCACCTCACTGAAAGACCAAGGGGCGCTCGAAGGCCCTGCGCCGCTGGAGACTTTCCAGATCAAGGCGGCGTTTGACAGTCTGCAAGCCTGGCAAAACATGCGCTCGACAATCACCGACATCTCGGGGGTGCAGGACATGGAGGTTAAGTCGCTGTTCGCCGGCGGCGCCGACCTCGTGTTATCATTCCCGGGTGGTGCAGAACGTCTTGAGAAAGCCGCTGGCGCGAGAGGTCTGACGCTTTATGAAAGCCGGGGCGAATGGATTTTGCGGCAGCAGTAAGCCTCAGCCAACTTGCGCGCAAGGTCTGATGGCCTCGTCGCATGAGGTTGCCGTGTATCTGCCGAACCTGATTACAGTCATTCGTATCCTTCTTGTTCCCGTGGTCATCTGGCTGATCATTCACGGCGCCTACACGCAGGCATTCGGGCTGTTTCTGCTGGCCGGTATCAGCGACGCGATCGACGGTTTTCTCGCGCGCCGCTATAATTGGAAAACGGAACTGGGCGCTTATCTCGACCCGATTGCTGATAAGCTGCTGCTGGTGGCGATCTATGTCACACTGGGGCTATTGGGGCATATGCCTGCCTGGCTTGTCATTGCCGTTGTCAGCCGTGATGTGTTGATCGTGGGGGCTGTGATCCTGTCCTGGATGCTCGACCGGGCAGTAGAGGTGCGGCCCTCGCAAATCAGCAAGGTGAATACCGCCGGACAGATTGTCCTGGCCGGACTGGTGCTGGCTCAGCTCGGCTTCGCCGCAGCGCTTGCCCCCCTGATGATGCCGCTCGCATGGCTCGTGGGTTTGCTGACATTATTGTCCGCTGCCGTCTATTTGGCCCGCTGGCTGCGCCACATGGCGTATTATGATGCTCTGGGTGACTAG
>CAYXPZ010000005.1:0-30794 GCA_964466965.1 uncultured Hyphomicrobiaceae bacterium | reverse complement strand
CTATTTGGCCCGCTGGCTGCGCCACATGGCGTATTATGATGCTCTGGGTGACTAGTGGAGCGAATTTGACATTTGGGTCCCCAGTGCGGCTGGGCTCTCGATCAAATGTCAAATTCAAATGCTCCACGAGATTTGGGCGAGTTGCTAGTGATCCTGATGATTCAGACATTTGCTCGGGCAGGGGCTGCGACAGGAGGCAAATGTCTGAATCGGACCGCTAGCGCGGACCGGGCGGGAGAGGACGTGTGATGAGAGGCAATGCCGCTGGAAAACGCGACCGGCAGCTTGCGTTCGATCTGCCGCATGTGCCCGCGCTGGACGCTGATGATTTCATGCTCAGCGCGTGTAACACCGATGCGATGCGCCTGATCGAGAGCTGGCCAGACTGGAGCGCGCGCTGTGCGCTGATCGCCGGGCCGGCTGGCGCGGGCAAGAGCCATCTGGTCAATGTCTGGCGCGAGCGCAGCAATGCGCGGGTCATATCGGCAGCGGCACTATCAGAACAGATGGTCAACAGTTTTGATGGTGGGGCGCTTGCGGTGGAGGATGTTGACCGCTGTCTCGATGACGAACGTGCATTGTTTCACCTTCTGAACCTGTCGCGAGAACGCAAGTTTGATATTCTGCTGACTGCGCGCACCCTGCCAGGGGCGTGGCCGGTGCAACTGGACGACTTGCGCTCGCGGCTGCGCTCGATCCCGTTTGCGCAGATCGGCGCGCCGGATGACGCCTTGTTACGCGCCGTTCTTGTGAAACTCTTCGACGACCGGCAGCTTTCAGCCCCGCCTGCCGTGATCGACTATCTGCTGCACCGCATGGAACGCTCGATGACCGCTGCGGCTGATCTGGTCGCGCGGATGGACAAGGCGGCGCTGGCCGAGCGGCGCCGTATTACGCAGCGCTTCGCCGCGCGCTTCTTAGAGGCCGGGAGCGGCTGAGCCTGAGCGCAACCTGGAGCCAAAAAGATGAGCATAGCCGAGAAACTGCCAAGCGAGGACGCCTCGATCCCGGACCAGTACCGAGGCTACGGGCGTTTTTACAACCGGGAATTGTCGTGGCTTCAGTTCAACCGGCGCGTGATGGAAGAAGCGGCGAACCCGGAGCATCCGTTGCTGGAACGGCTGCGGTTTCTCGCGATCTCCGCGTCCAACCTCGACGAGTTTTATATCGTGCGCGTCGCCGGGCTGCGCGAGCATATCGCCGAAGGCATAGCCACCGTGAGTCAGGATGGTCTCACCGCAAAGGAACAGCTGGCGCGCATCAATGAGTTGGTTGCCGAGATCTCCGCGGCGCAACACCAGCAGTGGCAGACCCTCAAGGACGCGCTGGACGACGCCGGTGTACATGTGCTCGATCCCGATCAGATCACCACTGCGGACCGGGATTGGCTTGAAGACTTCTTCAAGAAGGAGATTTTTCCCACGCTGACGCCCATCGCGGTGGACCCGGCGCATCCGTTTCCCTTCATTCCGAATTTCGGGCTCACGCTCGGGCTGGAGTTGACGGAGCGCGATCGCAAACCCGAT
Organism: uncultured Hyphomicrobiaceae bacterium; assembly: GCA_964466965.1. Classification (GTDB taxonomy): domain Bacteria; phylum Pseudomonadota; class Alphaproteobacteria; order Rhizobiales; family Rhodomicrobiaceae; genus Dichotomicrobium. Next base: position 29,268 of record CAYXPZ010000005.1, on the reverse strand, counting down.
GCAACGACCCCGGAGAAAATGTATGCGCTGATCCCGATGCCGTCTGGCCTTCAGCGCTTTATCCGGCTGCCTGAGCCGAAAGACGGTAAGGCGCGCAGCGGACGGCCGCGCGTGCGCTTCATCCGTGCAGAAACGCTGATCTCGCTATTTGTCGAACAACTATTCGCCGACCATCATGTCGAAAGCCAGGGCGCTTTCCGGGTGCTGCGCGACAGCGATATCGAGGTGCAGGAAAAGGCCGAAGACCTCGTGCGGCTGTTCGAAACCGCGCTGAAGAAACGGCGGCTTGGGTCGGTGATCCGGTTGGGTATCGAGGGAACCATGCCGGAGCCGTTTCGGGAAATGGTCATAAAAGCTCTCGAGGTGGACGACTCACAGGTCTTCGTCCACAAGGGCTTGCTTGGTCTGGCTGACGCGAAAGAAATGATTACCGACGATCGCCCAGACCTGCTGTTCGCGCCCTTTACCATCCGCTTTCCCGAGCGCATTCGTGATTATGGCGGCGACTGCCTGGCGGCGATTAACGCCAAGGACATTATCGTTCATCACCCTTACGAATCGTTTGACGTCGTCTCGCAATTCCTCAAGCAGGCAGCCGCCGACCCAGATGTCATCGCAATTAAATGGACGCTCTATCGCACGTCGAAGCACTCCCCGATCGTCGAGGCGCTGATCGCCGCGGCGGAAGCCGAAAAAGAGGTGACGGCTGTCATCGAGATCAAGGCGCGCTTCGATGAAAAGGCCAATATCGGCTGGGCGAAAGATTTGGAGAGCGCCGGCGTGCGCGTGGTGTTTGGCTTTCTCGAACTCAAGACCCATGCCAAGCTCGGACAGGTTGTCCGCCGCGAGGCGAGTGGCGTGCGCACCTACTGCCATATCGGCACCGGCAACTATCACCCCGTCACAGCAAAGATCTATACGGACCTCTCGTTTTTTACGGCCGATCCAGCTATCGGGCGGGACGCCTCGCGTATCTTCAACTACGTCACCGGTTACGCCAAACCCCGCGATCTGGAACTGATGTCGGCCTCGCCGGGCGGCATAAAGGATCGCATTCTTGAGCACATCGCAGAAGAAGCCGAACACGCGCGCGCCGGGGGTCCGGCGGCCATCTGGATGAAAATGAACGCGCTGGTGGATGGCGATGTCATCGACGCACTTTACGCCGCGAGCCGAGACGGCGTGCCGATCGAGCTGATCGTGCGGGGCATTTGCTGCCTGCGCCCCCAGGTTCCGGGTCTATCAGAGAGCATTCGCGTCAAAAGCATCGTGGGGCGCTTTCTGGAGCACTCCCGTATCTACTGCTTCGGCAATGGTCATGGCTTGCCTTCCACGAAGGCGCGGGTCTATATCAGCTCGGCCGACATAATGCCCCGCAATCTTGAGCGGCGGGTCGAGGCCATGACGCCGATCCTCAATTCGACGGTGCACGAGCAGGTGCTGGGGCAAATCATGTTGGCGAATCTGAAGGACAACCAGCAGAGTTGGGAAATCCTCGCTGACGGCACATCGCGCCGCATTGAACCGGCGGAAGGGGAGGAACCGTTCAACGCGCATCAGTATTTCATCAATAATCCCAGTCTATCGGGACGCGGGGAATCGCTGCGCAAGAATTTTCCGCCGCGGGTGTCGATTGCGGTCGGCCATGGCCCTGGGCAGACCGACCTCGATGCGCCCCGGAAAAGATCGTCGCGAAGGCAGAAGTAATGCGGGAAAGCCGCCATGCAGCACGATGAGCGCCCGCGCTTTGACCGGCGCAAACCCGTCGCGGTGATCGACATCGGCTCCAACTCTGTACGCCTGGTGATTTTTGAGGGGCTGACCCGCAGCCCAACGCAACTCCATAACGAGAGCGTAACCTGCCGGCTTGGCAGCGGCGTGGCCCGGACCGGGCGCATGCAGGACGAAAACGTCGCGCGCGCGCTTGACACGTTGCGCCGGTTCCGCGCGCTGGTCACGCATATGGGGGTCAAGGCATTCTATCCGTTCGCGACGGCGGCAGCGCGGATCGCGGCGAATGGGGAAGCGTTCATCGCGGCGGCAGAAAAGATTTGCGGCACGAAAATCGAAATCCTCAGCGATTTGCGTGAGGCCCAACTCACAGCCAACGGTATCTTGTCCGGCTTCATGCAAGCCGATGGTCTGGTGGGCGATATCGGCGGGCGGTCTCTGGAGCTGGTAGAGATCTGCGACCGCCAGATCATGCTGGACGCGCCACGTCCTGTTAGCCTGTCGCTCGGCCATCTCTACATGCATGAAGCCTACGCAGAGGATTTCGAGGCCGGCAAGGCTGAGACCGACCGCGCGCTTTCGGAGGTGGATTGGCTAGATCGCGGCAAGGACCGGCCGTTTTACGCGATCGGGGGCGAGTGGCGCGCGATCGCGCGCCTGCACATGGTGGAGTCCGGTTACCCGCTGCGGATTTATCACGGCTACCAGATCGACGCGGATGAGGCGCAGCGCTTCACGCGCGACATCGTCAAGAATGCGGCCATTCCGGGGATTGAGCAGATCTCGCGCAGCAGACGGGACACAGTGCGCCATGCCTGCCTGGTGATGTGGCGGTTGCTCAAGCACGTGAAGCCATCGCACGTCGTTGTCTCGGCGTTTGGAGTGCGTGAAGGGCTGCTCTATACGCTGCTGGAAGAAAAGGAGCGCGCCCGCGACCCGCTGATCGCAGCATGCGAGGATGCCGCCGTCATTGGCGGGCGCTCGCTGGATTATGTGCGCGAGCTATGTCATTGGACGGATAACCTGTTTGCGCTCGTCGGCCATGAGGAGAGTGTGGCGGAGCAGCGGTTGCGACGCGCCGCGTGTCTGCTGTCGGATGTCGGCTGGCGCGCGCACCCCGACTACCGCGGCGAACAGAGTCTGAACCTGTCGGCGCACTGGGCGGTGGCTGGCACGGACCATCCCGGCCGGCTTTTCATCGCGCTGGCCAACTATTACCGCCATGCGGGCTCGCTCAAGGGCGAGTTGAGCCCGCTTTTCCGTGAGCTGCTCGGGGGCACGCCGGCTGGCGAAAGGGCGCATGAGCGCGCGCGCATCCTCGGCAGCGCCATGCGCGTCGCCTACATCATCTCCGCGGGCACGCCCGGCGTTATCAGCCGCACGCCGCTGGCGGTTGTTGATGGGCGTCTGACGCTGAACCTGCCGCCCAAATTCCGCGAATTCGACGGTGAGAAGGTGCGGCAGCGGTTGGATCAACTCGCCAGCGTGCTAAATCTGAAATCGAGCATTCACGCGAACGCAACGGGCGGACGCCCGCCGGGCATTGTTTCCGCGCTGACCGACAAGCTGCGGTAACAGGAACTGTACTGCAGATGCGTCCATTGAACCTGCCGGCATCGCCATGGGCATTTCACGATGCCGCGCATGTTTATAATTGTGATATGACGCAGGGTTCCGGAGCAGGTGCGCGCGATTTCGCCTGAAGAGCCCGAAAGGATTCTAGATAACGAATGGCAACAGACCTTTATAACGAACTCGGGGTCGGCCGCGGCGCGTCGGACGACGAAATCCGGCGAGCCTACCGGAGGCTGGCCAAAGAAAATCACCCGGACCTGCATCCCGGTGACACGCAGGCCGAGGACAAGTTCAAACGCATCTCGGCGGCTTTCGCGATCCTCGGCGACCCAGACAAGCGGAAGCGCTACGATGCGGGTGAGATCGATGAAAGCGGCCAGGAGCGCGCGCCTCACCACTCCTACCGCGAATACGCCGATGGCGCGGGAGGGTATCAGTATCACTCACGCGGCGGCTTCGAGGACTTCGGCGATATTTTTGGCGACATCTTCGGCCGGGCCGGGCGCGGACGCGCTGGCGAGTTCCATATGGCCGGGATGGATTATCGCTACCATCTGGAGATCGACTTTCTCGAAGCTGCGCTCGGCGCTAAGAAACGCATCTCGCTGCCTGAAGGCGACACGCTGGACCTGAACGTACCAGCCGGCGTGACCGACGGGCAGGTGCTGCGTCTGCGCGGCAAGGGCGGCCCCGGCGTCGGTCGCGGCGAGCCCGGCGATGCGCTGATTGAACTGAGCATTCGCGCGCACGCGCTATTTCAGCGTGACGGCGACGACGTCATCGTTGAGGTGCCACTGAGCGTGGACGAGGCCGTCCTTGGGGCGAAAGTCGAGGTGCCGACCATTCACGGCAAGGTCGCGCTCACTATCCCAAAGGGCACCAGCGGCGGCCAGACCTTCCGCCTGCGCGGCAAGGGTATCGAGAACGCCCGCACGAAGAAGACTGGCGATCAGCACGTGCGCACCAAGCTCGTATTGCCGCCAAAGCCCGACCCAGAGCTGGAGAAAGCCATGGAGCAGTGGCGCGAGGCGCATGGCGGCACCAGCGGCTTTGACCCGAGAGCAAAATTGCGAGCCTATCTGTAATGCGCGGTATTCGTGAGGTTATTCTCGAAGTTGAAGGAGTCAGCGAGACCGATCTGCGGGTGTGGATCGAATACGGGTGGGTCCGCCCGGTCCGCGAAGAGGCGGATTACCATTTCTCCGAACTCGATATTGCGCGCGTGTCGCTGATCGCAGATCTGCGCCAGCGCATGGGCATCAATGAGGAATCGGTGCCGGTCGTTCTCGATCTGATGGACCAGATTTACGGGTTGCGGCGCGAGTTGCGGCGGGTGCTCGACGTCGTCGATCAACAGCCTGAGCCGGAACGCTCGCGCATCCTGGAGGCGCTACAATCCACCAGCTTAGATGATGAAGCCGGTTAAAGCACTATTTGCTAAGGTTGAACCGGTTTTTCGGACAAATTGCTGGCCAAATCATGAGCGGGCGCCGTCGTCAGGTTAAGCCAGTGCGGATCCACCCCAGGCTCTGCAACGTGATGCCTCAATCAGCCTTATGCGTCACGGTCGAACGTCGTGATCTGCCCGGCTTCGATGCCGAGCGTCAGCCTTCCGGCCTTCAGCGCCAGCGCCTTCTCACCGAACAGCTCGCGCCGCCAGCCATGGAGCGCATGAACATCCGCCTCGCTGTCGAGGGCGATCTTGTCAAGGTCATCACCGTTGGCGATCAGGCGCGGGGCGACATCGTTGCGCGCAGCCACAGCCTTCAATAGCACGCGCAATAGATCGGCGACCGCTTGTGCTTCCGGCGGCATCGGCTCGCTGCGCCTGAGTTCCGGCACGTCGTCGAGGACGCGCTCAAGCCCGCGCGCGACCGCTGCGAGGATGCCTTGCCCGCGGGTCGAACGCGCGAAGCCCTCGCTGATAGTGCGCAGCCGCGACATCTCGTCAACAGACTGAGGCGCTTGCATCGCCAGGTCATTGATCGCCTCGTCCTTCAGGATACGCGGGCGCGGCTGGTCCACGTCCTGCGCCAGTCGCTCGCGCCAGGCGGCAACTTCCATCAGTACGGCAAGCTGGCGCTGCGTGCGCACCCTGAGCTTCACCCGCCTCCACGCGTCTTCCGGCTTCATCGCGTAGTTGGCCGGATCGGTCAGCTCCGCCATCTCTTCGCTCAGCCAGGGCTCGCGGCCGTTGGCCCGCAGCTTGCCGCGGAGCTGCTCGTACACGCCGCGCAAATGCGTGACGTCGCCAAGCGCATAATCGAGCTGGCTGCGGCTCAAAGGCCGGCGGCTCCAATCGGTGAAGCGCGAACTCTTGTCGAGCTTGGTTTTGCACAGCTTGTTGACGAGCGCGACGTATCCAACCGATTCGCCGAAGCCGCAGACCATCGCGGCGACTTGGGTATCAAAGACCGGTTTGGGTATCAGGCCGGCGAGATGATAGATGATCTCGATGTCCTGCCGGCCGGAATGGAAAACCTTCAGCACCGACTCGTTGGCCATCAGCGCAAAGAACGGTTGTAAAAACGCCTTCTGCGCCTCCAGATTGCCTGCTGCCAGCGGGTCAATCAGCGCCTCCGCGTCACGGCTGGCCACCTGGATCAAGCACAGCTTCGGCCAGTAAGTCGATTCGCGCATGAATTCGGTGTCGACGGTGACATAGTCCGCCCGGTTAAGGGTCTGGCACAGCTCGGCGAGGTCTGCAGATTGGGTGATGATGCGCGGAGGATTTTCGCTCATGCCCACCTTTTAGCGCAGCAAAGCGGCAATGTCGTCAGACGGCTTGCAAAATTCTTGTTAGCAACCAGCTCGTTGCTTATGCCGACAACGTAAGACACCCCGCACGGGCGCATTTTCCGGGGCTAAATGCCGCCATCACGCGCATCAGCATGGCGCGGCGGCAGGTCACCCCGTTTTGGCCGCGTGAGCGCGCGAGCCGCCGCTTGACAACGGCGCGCACGCATGTGCTTTTCGCGGCTTGGACCGGCAAGTAAAGGATCACCGAATCGATGGCTCAGGCGAAAGCGAAATCGACGGCCGCCAAACCCGGCACGGAGGCTCCGGCCAAACGCAAAACCGCCAAAAAATCCAAGCGCACGCATATCCCCGACCTGCGTGATGGGTTAGCGCCGCACACCTACCGCACACATAACTGCGGCGAGCTGCGCAAGCGCGATGTCGGCGCGCAGGTGCGCTTGTCCGGCTGGGTCCATCGCGTGCGCGACCACGGCGGCCTGTTGTTCATCGACTTGCGCGATCATTATGGTTTGACGCAATGCGTGATCGAGCCTGAGAATGAACATTTCAGGCTGGCCGAGGACCTGCGTGCTGAATGGGTGATCCGTGTTGATGGCGAGGTCGTTGCGCGCAGCGACGAGACCGTAAACCCGGATCTGCCGACGGGCGAGGTCGAAATCCGCATCGCCGCGCTGGATGTGCTGTCCGAGGCGAAGGAGCTGCCGCTGCCGGTGTTCGGCGAGCCGGACTACCCGGAGGACACGCGCCTGCGGTACCGCTTTCTTGATCTGCGCCGCGAGACCCTGCATCGCAACATTATGAAGCGCGTCGAGATCGTCGCCTGGCTGCGCCAGCGCATGACTGCGGACGGCTTCTTCGAGTTCCAGACGCCGATCCTGACCGCGTCCTCGCCCGAGGGCGCGCGTGATTTTCTCGTGCCCTCGCGGATGCATCCGGGCAAGTTCTATGCGCTGCCGCAGGCGCCGCAGCAGTTCAAGCAGCTGGTGATGATGGCGGGCTTCGACCGCTACTTCCAGATCGCGCCGTGCTTCCGCGACGAGGACGCGCGCGCGGACCGCTCGCCGGGCGAATTCTACCAGCTCGATATCGAAATGAGCTTTGTCGAGCAGGAGGACGTGTTCCGCGCGGTTGAGCCGGTGCTGCGCGATCTGTTTATCGAATTCGGCGAAGGCCGGCCGGTCACCGAGACATTCCCGCGCCTGAAGTTCTGGGACGCCATGCGCCGCTTCGGCACCGACAAGCCGGACCTGCGCAACCCCGTAGAGATGCGCGATGTCAGCGAACACTTCCGCGGCTCGGGCTTCAAGGTGTTCGCCGGGCTGCTCGATAAGCACACGGGCAAGCGTGACTGGTACGACAACGCCGAGGTCTGGGCAATCCCGGCGAAGGGCGGCGGCTCCCGCGCGTTCTGCGACCGCATGAACAACTGGGCGCAGGAAGAGGGCCAGCCGGGCCTTGGCTATATCTTCTTCCGCGAAGGCGAGGGCGCCGGGCCGGTGGCCAAGAACATCGGCGCGGAGCGCACCGAGGCGATCCGCAACGAACTGGGCCTGAGCGATGGCGATGCGGTGTTTTTCACCGCCGGTGTGCCCAACCATTTCGTCGATTTCGCCGGGCGCGCGCGCACCAAGGTCGCCGAGGAGCTGGGGCTGATCGACACCGATCGTTACGAATTCTGCTGGGTGGTCGACTTCCCGATGTACGAATGGGACGAGGACGCGAAGAAGGTTGAGTTCTCGCACAACCCGTTCTCCATGCCCCAGGGCGGCATCGAGGTGCTGGAGAAAATCGAGAGCGGCGAGACCGACCCGCTGGACGTGCTCGCCTGGCAGTATGACGTGGTGTGCAACGGCGTCGAGCTGTCCTCCGGCGCGATCCGGAACCACATCCCCGAAATCATGTACAAGGCTTTCGGCATCGCGGGCTATGGCCCGGAGGTGGTCGAGGAGAAGTTCGGCGGCATGGTGCGCGCGCTGCAATACGGCGCGCCGCCCCACGGCGGCATCGCGCCGGGTCTGGACCGCATGGTGATGCTGCTGTGCAACGAGCCGAACATCCGCGAGGTGACGATGTTCCCGCTCAACCAGCAGGCGGAAGACCTGATGATGGGCGCGCCGGGCGAGGTCTCGCCGGAGCAGCTCAAGGAGCTGCATATCCGCCCTGCGCTGACGCAGCAGAAGAAGTAGAGCCGGACTGGTTAGGCGGCGGTTTCGCGGCGCAGACGGTCGAACACGCCCAAAATCTCGTCTTCGGAGGCGCGCTGGATAGCGCCATCGGCAACCGCGTCCATGCTCCACATCCATGAGCGCGCGGGATCATCGCGCATCGCCCAGTCCGGGAACAGCCGCTCCGTCACGTTACGGCGGGTCAGCCGCCGGACCTCGATATGGCGGTCGTCGCCGACAATCCGCTCATAGGCGGCATCCACTGCTTCGGCCGGGCCTTCCAGAAGTTGCAGGAACAGGTCCTGACGGCAGATCAGTGCGCCGGTAATGCCGTCCCGCGTGTTGCAGCGCCGCGCGTCGAGCAGGATGCTGTCGAGGATCGCTCCGTTGAAGCCGAACGGGCGGGATGCGTAGGTCAACTGAAGCATGGTCATGTCAGCCTCCTCAGCAACAAAGGCTACTCGCTGGCGCGAAAACCGTCAACGAAACCGCTACGCCTGCAAGCGATCGCTGAGTTATCCGACGGCCCAGAACGCCCAGCCGCCGAAACCCGTGCCACTTATCGCGGCGAGCGCGGACAGCGGCATGACAACCAGCCAGATCCCAGGCGCCGCCAGGGCGATGCCCGCGAAGGCCGCAGCCGCCGAAAACGACAGCACCGCGGCCTCGAACCTTTCGGCAGTTGCGCGGGTCTCGTTGCGCCAGCGCCCCATCCGGTCGATGATCGCGGACTGGCCTTTCAGCTCCAGCGTCATCACCTTCAGGTCAAGCCGATGGGCGCGCGTGCGGTAGTCGTTTTCGAATTTTGCGCTGAGAATCAGTGCTAAAGTCAGCAGGATCAGCCAGACCCCTGTGGCGGTGGAGCGGTCCAGAAGCGGCGGCCGCGATGGCTTGCTGTCCGCGTGATCGTGCCCAGCCATATTCTCTCTCCCCCCACGGCAGCAGAGCGCCGCCGCGTCCTGTGGATGTAATCTGCGTGCAGGACTGGAGGCACCGCCCGGAATCGAACCGGGGTACACGGCTTTGCAGGCCGCTGCGTAACCACTCCGCCACGGTGCCCCTTGTCGGCGTGATATAGCACGGAAAAGCGAAAGGCAAAACGGGTTCGCGCGCTGTGCGCAAGCTCATGCCCGGCGTTTGGAGGATATTGCGCCGCTCTATCCCCTCGTATATGGCGAGACGGCGAGGCTTCGTCTATGGTGTCGCGCCGACAGGTGTTCGTCGTTCCGGCGGTTCCAATACGAGACGCCGTCGAGCATTCCAGTCGGGCGAGGGTATGCATGAGCGGGGGCAGAGGATGACCGATTACAAGCGGGCGCGAGAGAACATGGTCGATTCGCAAATCCGGCCAAACGGCGTCCGCAATTCCGATCTGATCCAGGCCATGTACCGTATGCCGCGGGAGGTTTTCGTGCCGGCGTCGATGCGCCCGCTGGCCTATGCTGAAGAGCATTTGACAATCAAGAAACTCAATGGCGGGGGGCGGGAGGCGCGCTACATGATGGCGCCGCTGATGCTTGCGCGGCTGATTGAGCTTTTGCGTCCGCAGCCTGACGAGGTGGCGCTCGATGTCGGTTGCGGGACCGGCTACTCGACAGCGTTGCTTGCCGAGGTGTGTGAGTCCGTCGTGGCGCTGGAGAGCGATCCCGAACTGGCGTCATCGGCCGCCGAGATTCTGACGAACCTGAGTATCGACAACGCAGCGGTTGTGCAGGGACCGCTGGCTGAGGGGTATGCGAACGAAGCCCCGTTTGATGTCATCCTGATTAATGGCAGCGTCGATAAAGTGCCGCAGGCCCTGTTGGACCAACTGGCAGAGGGCGGACGGCTGGCAACGTTTATTCGTGAGCCAACCGCCGCGATCGACGACACATTCGGTTATGCCTACAGCTATGAGAAAGCCGAAGGGTGGGTGAGTGGCCAGCTCGAATTTTCAGGCGGTGCGCCGCTGTTGCCCGGATTCGCCCGCGCTGAGGGCTTTAGCTTCTAGCGCTGCGGCCCCTTCGTCTTAGTCCATTCGGTTGAACCGAGGCGCAAGCTGCGCGTATCCTTGAGGTGTTGGCAACCTTGAGGAGTATCAATCATGCGTTTTCTTACTGCCCTTGCGATTATGGCAGTCGCGTTGTCCCTGCCTGCGGCGGCTCTCGATATTCAACGGCCGGATCCGGCGCTGAGCGCTGAAGAGGTCGTCTCAATCCAGCTTGAAGCCTTGAAACGCAATGATGAGCCGCGCAAGGACGCAGGCATAAAACAGACCTATGCCCTGGCGCATCCGGCAAACAAAAAGCTTACCGGGCCGTTGCCGCGGTTTACCCAGATGCTCAAGGGACCGCTTTATAAGGTCATGCTCAACCACCGGGCACATGCCATTGAGGAAGTCGCACAAACCGATACACGCGCTGTGTTTGGCGTCACGGTTGTTGGCGGCGCCGGCGAGGTCTACAAGTTCCGCTGGACGGTGCGCAAGATTGGCGGGGGCGAGTACGCCGGAGCCTGGGCGACCACGGCCGTTTCGCCGCCGCAAACCGCCGACGACAGCATCTAGGCATTTTCACAGCGGCACCAGTGGTCTAGGCTGAGCGGATAGCAGGCCTGCAGACGCGAAAGCCAGACCCCGTGGTGAAATCCCAGAGCGCTTATCGCATTGTTGTCATGTCGCTGGTCGGCCTCACGGTCGGCGCAGCGGCGTCGCTGGCCTCGCTGGCATTCATCGACGCGCTGTTCTGGCTAAACAACGCGCTGCTCGTCTCGGCTTATTCACGCATCCAGTACGAGGCCCAGCCCGAGCTTCTGACCGCTGCGACGATTCTGGTCCCGGCCGCCGGCGGCCTGATCGTCGGTCAGGTCGTGGCGGTTTGGGTTCAAGAGCGGCGCGGTCTCGGTCCGCCGGATGCGATCCTGGCTGTCCAAACGCGCCAGCCCCCGCCCAGCGTCAAGAGCGGTGTGGCGTCCACCTTCGCCGCGCTTGTCTCGCTGGGTTGTGGGGCGTCGGTAGGGCAATACGGGCCGCTGGTTTATCTTGGCGCTCTCGTAGGCGGACTCGCGCAACGGATTAATGTTGCCGTGCGCGATCTGCAGAGCGTGGCCATCGCCTGCGGCGTGGCTGCAGCGATCTCGACCGCTTTCAACGCCCCGATCGCTGGGCTGGTATTTGCGCATGAGGTTATCCTCCGGCACTACTCGCTTCGCGCATTCGCGCCGGTTACGGTCGCAGCGGCGACGGGTTATGTCGTGGCGAATGTGATCTTGGAGCGCCCGCCGCTGTTCCTCGTTGAATTCGCCGGCGTTCAGCACGGTCATGAATTTGTGCTGTTCGCGGTCGAAGGCGTTTTGGCCGCCTACATTGCCGCTGGGTTCATGGCGCTTATCGCCTTTGCCGGCCGCCTTGCGCAGCGCACGCCTTTACCGGCCTCGCTGCGGCCGGGCCTTGCCGGGTTGGCGCTCGGCGTGGTTGCGCTACAAATTCCCGAAGTCCTCGGGGTCGGCAAGGAGACGCTGCGTTTCGCCACCATCGAGGGGGCGTTCACGATTGATGAACTCGCGCTTATCGTTGTCGCCAAGCTGGCCGTGACAGCAATGTGCGTCGGCTTTGGCTTCGTCGGCGGCGTGTTCAGCCCGGCGCTGCTGATCGGCGTGTTATCCGGCGCGTTATTCGGCATGGCCTGGCCAGAGATCGTGCCGCTGGCGCATTCGGGGATCGTGCCCTATGCGATATGCGGGATGATGGCGGTCACGAGCCCGGTGATCGGGGCGCCTCTGACCACCATCCTGATCGTTTTCGAGCTGACGCGGAACTATGACCTGACGATCGCAGCGATGGTTTCGGTGGTGTTTTCCAATCTGGTGGCCTATCGCATCTTCGGACGTTCGCTGTTCGATGTGCAGCTGGCATCGCGCGGCTTTGACCTGTCGCTTGGCCGCGACAAGGCCATCCTGGGCGTGAAGCGGGTAGCCGATAATCTCAGCCAGGACTTCATTACGATGCGCGCCGATGAGACCGTGGGCGCATTGCGGGCACGGCTGCATGCTGCTCTGCGTTCGGAAGCGATCATCGTGAACGCACACGGGGCGTATCAGGGGCTTGTCCGCCTTCAGGATGTCGCGGATGACCCGCCGGAAATCACCCTCGCCGCGCGCGCGCGCCGTGATGATCTCGTCTTTACCGAGACCACAACGCTATGGGAAGCCATGCAACGGATTCAGGATTTCGTCGGCGAGGCGGTTCCGGTTATTGATGCGCAGGGGCATGTGATGGGCGTGGTGCCGGAGGGCGCGGTCATCGAAGGCTATATGGAGGCGGTGCATGATCTGCGCCGGGAAGAGAATGCGGCGGCTTAGCGGGCTTGTCATGCTGGTGGCAGTTCTTGGCGCGGTCGCAGCGCGTGCCGAAGAGCCGCGCACGCTAACGGTGCTGACCTGGGGCGGCGCTTATGAGCGCAGCCAGCAAACCGCGATGTTCGAGCCGTTCACCAGGGCAACCGGCGTTGCGGTGGAGACTGTACGTTATAATGGCGGGATCGAAGCTTTGCGCGCGCATCTTGAAGCGCCCGGCGCGCCGGAGTGGGACGTTGTGGATATGATCCGCGCCGATGCGCGGGCCGCCTGCCGGCAGGAGCTCCTCGAGTCTTTCGACCCGGATATCCTTGCGCCCGCGCCTGACGGCGTACCGCCGGAGGACGACTTTATCGACGGCGCGCTCGGCGACTGCTCGATCGTTCAGCTGGTGTTCGCGACGGTGATTGCTTACGACGACGCGGCGTTCCCCGGCGAGAAGCCGCGCACCGTGGCCGATTTCTTTGACACCGAACGTTTCCCCGGCAAGCGCGCCCTGCGCAAGGCCCCTGTTGGCATGCTGGAGTGGGCGCTGCGTGCTTATGGCGTGCCGCGCAGCCAGCTCTACGACCTCCTGAGCACCGAGCGCGGTCTGGGTCTGGCTTTCCGGCGGCTCGACAGTATTCGTGACGATATCGTCTGGTGGCGTGGCGGCGCAGAACCAGTGGAGTTGTTGGCACGCGGCGACGTGGCCATGGCAACAGGTTTTAACGGCCGCTTCTTTCATGCTCAGGCTGTCGAAAACCGGCCGATCTCGATTATCTGGGATGGGGCGCTTCTGGAATACAACAGCTGGGCAATCCTGAAAGGCACGCCGGATAAGGACATCGCAGAAAAATTCATCCGCTTCGCCACGGCGAGCGAGCGGCTGAGCGATATGGCGAACCGGATCCCGTACGGACCGGCGCGCAAGTCGGCGCAGCGCCGGGTTGGCTTACATGTCACGCTCGGCGTGCCAATGTCCGCACATATGCCGACCACGGACCGGCACATGACCACCGCGATCCGAAAGGATGACCGCTGGTACAGCCAGACCGAGGCGCTGCGTCAGCGCCGCTTCGAAGCCTGGCTGGCGCGCGGCGAGACGAAAAGCGCCCGGGCCGAGTGAGCGCATTCAAGAGGGTCAACCCTATGGCAGATATCGCCCTACCGCCCGAACGCATCCGGCCAGGAAGCCGCATCACCATCCTGACGGGGGCGGGCCTGTCGGCGGAGTCCGGCTTGCACACCTTCCGCGATCGCGGCGGCATCTGGGAGAAATACGACCTGAGCGAAGTGGCAACGCCAGAAGCCTTCGCGCGAAACCCGGCCTTCGTGCTCGACTTCTACAATCAGCGCCGCCGCGCCAATGAGGATGTCAAGCCCAACCCCGCGCATCAGGCGCTCGCCCAGCTGGAGCGAGAGCACGGCGGGGAGGTGTGGGTGGTCACTCAGAATATCGACCCGCTGCATGAGATGGCCGGCACGCGCAACCTTATCCACATGCATGGCGAGATCACGCGTGCGCTGTGCGCGGAATGCGGCCATCGCGAACAGTGGGGCATGGCGGACATTACCCCAGAGACAACCTGCGCAGCGTGCGGAACGATCGGGCGGATGCGCCCGGACGTCGTATGGTTTGGCGAGATGCCTTATCAAATGGAATCGATTTTCGGACTGCTGGCGCGGACCGATTTGTTTGTCTCCATCGGCACCAGCGGTACGGTCTATCCGGCCGCTGGCTTCGTCGAGATTGCACGCGAGGCAGGCGCTTGGACGCTGGAACTCAATCTGGAGCCGTCCGAAGGCGTCTCGCTCTTCCATCATGCGGTGCAAGGCAAGGCGACCCAGCACGTCCCCGCGCTGGTCGAGCAGATCCTGGGCGCGCAGGTTTAGGCGCGGCCGTTGCCCTTGTCGGCGTCTTCCTGCCCCTTCCGCGCGGCTTCAGCCGCGGCTTCGCTCGCGCTCATATCGGAGACGCGCCGCTGCGGCGGTGTGGGCGACGTGGTGATGCCGGAGGGCGGACCGTCACCCAGATGGGCGGGACGTCGGCGCAGCCAGAGCGTGAACAGAGCGGTGAGTAATCCGATGATCGCCGCCGCGACCGCATAGAGCGGCTCAAATGTGCGCGCTTGCTCGATCAGCCAGTCTAGCGTGCGCACATCTACATCAATCGTGGCGTCGAGCGTCTTGATGAGCACTGGCGGCTGTGTCTCGCCCTGCGGATTGACAATATGCGCATAAAGCTCCAGTTCCAGCCGCTTGGCCTCGCCGCCGGATTTTGGCGTTACGTACCATGACCATTCGACAGGTCGACGCCAGGTCACCGTGCGCTCCTGCATGCCCTTCGGATCAACCTCGAAATCGCGTCCGCGCAGCCGCGCCGACATGATGTTGGCGATCGCGGCGCGCTGTTGCTTCACCTCACCCTGCAGGCCCTCAAAGGCTTCGGATGTTTCCTCCGGAAGCCCTTTCTCGGTGAAGTCGGTGCGCAGCACCAGCGAGATCTCGGTGGCCTGACCCTTGATCATCTCTTCGGGATGATTGTATTCCACCGGCCGGTCGCGCAGCCGTTCCAGTGCGGCATCGACATCAAAGCATTCCGGGCCGAGCACGCCGCGATCGGGGCAGGCGCCCTGATCGGCCGGGGCGCGGGCGTCGGGCGTAACTGATGCAGCGGCCTGCGGCGCGCGCGCTGCTTCGGATGCTGCGGTTTCCCTGTCCTGGGCGGGCGCAGTGGTCTCGGACTGTGCGGACGGGGCGCGAGCGGCCACTTCCGATTCGTCTTCCGAGGGCGGTGTTGGCCTGTCGGGCTGTTGCGCCTCTCCGACCGCTGGTGCTGCGCCAGTGATCTGGGCGGGCGTCTCGCCTTCAGGCGGCTCCATGGGTTCAGTTGCGGCCACGCGCGGCTGATCAGGGGATGGCGCGGGCGCCGGCTCGGGGGCCGCTGCGCCGTTATCTTCGGCCGGAGCCGAGAGCGTCGACGGCGCTTTGGCAATCCCGGGCCGAGACGACGGCTGGCCCGCCGTTTCTGGTCCAGCCGCGTCGTCTTTCGCAGGCGGCGTGGGCTGCATGAGCGCAGGCGCTTCCGGCGCGGCGACCGCAGGCGGAGCCTCCGTCGCTGCGACTGGCGGCGGGCTTTGAGGTTCTCCAGTTACGCTGGGCGCCTCGGGATCATCGATCTGCACGGCGCCATTCGGTTGGGCCTGAACGATTACGCCCTTCTTTTGGGGTGCGCCGAACTGGCCCATCCCCAAGTCATCAGGCCGGCGCTTCGGCGTGGCGCGGTACTGGAAGGGGCGGATCGCCGGCTGTTGCGCGGGGTTCGGCTCCGCGTCCGGCGTGTCGAGCGTGTCCGGCATCGCTTCGGCGGTTGGCTCGGTCGGTCCGCCTACCGCAGGCGCTGCCGCTTTCCTCTCAGACGCGCCGCCGTCGACCCCGCCAGGGGCTCTGTCGCGCTCGGCCTGCTTGTCCGGTGCGGGCTGGTCGAGGGCATCTTCGACACGCGCGATCAACTGGCTCAACTGCTGGCCATCGGTGCCGCGCGCATACAGCGCTTCGCAGAAATGGAAAACATATCGTGCGACCACATCGGCGCGGGACACTCCGTAAGTCCGCGCCAGCTCATCGACGGACTGACGCGCGCGATCGAGAAACGGCGTTTCAACCGGCGCTGCCCCGAGATCGGCGCGAACCGCTGCATCAATGGCGCGCGCGGCCTCGGCACTCTCCAGCTTTGGCGGGGCGCCGCAGGGTGAGCCGTTCGCCAGCGCCGGAGCCGGCGCGGCAAGCGCAATCAACGCAATGATCAGCAGTTTCATAACTTCCCCTTTACCCGCGCATTTGTGCCGGCGGGTCTACCCATTCGCCATTAACCCTTAAACAGCCCTGCTTGCAACACTTGCTGCCGGGCGGGTCGTTCAATAGTCGGCTACCCCACCATAAGCCGCGCAGACTTGCGCGCGCAGAGCATCGAATCGACCAGCCTCAATCGCCGCGCGGATTTTGTGCATCAAATCTTGGTAAAAACCTATATTTGCCCAGGTCAGCAACATTGGCGCAAGGTACTCTCCGGCCTTGACCAGGTGGTGCAAATAGGCGCGGGAATAGTCGCGCGCGGCCGGGCAGTCGCTCGTTGCGTCGAGCGGGGCGGGATCGTCCGCGTGCGCGGCGTTGCGCAGGTTGACCTTGCCGGCCCAGGTGAACGCCTGGCCGTGGCGGCCCGAGCGGGTGGGCATCACGCAGTCGAACATGTCCACGCCGCGCGCGACGGCTTCGAAGATGTCGAGTGGCGTGCCAACGCCCATGAGGTAGCGCGGCTTATCAGCGGGCAGGTGCGGCGTGGTGTGCGCCAGCGTCTCCAGCATCAGCGATGCGCCTTCGCCGACCGCCAGACCGCCGATGGCGTAGCCGGGAAAATCCATTTCCACCAGCGCTCTGGCTGACCGTTCGCGCAAATCCGGGTGGATGCCGCCCTGAACGATCCCGAACAGCGCCTGGCCCGGCGCGCCGCGCTTTGCGAACGCGTCCTGCGCGCGCCCGGCCCAGCGCACCGACAGCTCAACCGCCGAGGCCGCCTCCTCGCGCGTGCACGGGTAGGGCGGACACTCATCAAGCTGCATCTGGATGTCGCTGCCGAGCAGGCACTGGATTTCCACCGCGCGCTCGGGCGTGAGCAGATGCGTGCTGCCGTCGATGTGCGACTGGAAAGTCACGCCGTCCTCGCTCAGCTTGCGCAGTTTTGCCAGCGACATGACCTGAAACCCGCCGCTGTCGGTGAGGATCGGGCCCGACCAGTTCATGAAGCTGTGCAGTCCGCCGAGCCGCGCGATCCGCTCCGCACCCGGGCGCAGCATCAGGTGATAGGTGTTGCCGAGGATGATGTCCGCGCCGGTCTCGCGCACGGTGCCGGGGAACATCGCCTTGACGGTGGCGGCGGTGCCGACCGGCATGAAGGCGGGCGTGCGGATGGTCCCGCGCGGGGTCGTCAGCGCGCCGGTGCGAGCTTCGCCGTCGCGCGCATGGATGTCGAAGTCGAGAGCGCTCATGGCAGCGCCGAGGGGTCGGGCCAGAGCAGGCAGGCATCGCCGTAGGAATAGAAGCGGTAGCCGTTTTCCAGCGCATGGTCATAGGCGCGAATGATCTCCTCCAGCCCGGAAAACGCCGCGACGAGCATCATCAGCGTTGAGCGCGGCAAGTGGAAATTGGTCATCAGCGCGTCGATGGCGCGGAACTGATAGCCGGGCGTGATGAAGATGTCGGTCTCGCCGGAGAACGGCATGATCTTGCCCTCCGGCGTGGCGGCCGTCTCAAGAATGCGCAGGCACGTTGTGCCGACGCAGACGATTCGCCCGCCGCGCGCCCGCGTTTCGTTGAGCCGGTCCGCCGTCTGCGCGCTGATCTCGCCCCATTCCGAATGCATGCGGTGGTCGGCGATGTCCTCGACCTTCACCGGCAGGAAGGTGCCCGCGCCGACATGCAGTGTCACCGTCTCCCAGCCGATGCCGCGCGCGTCCAGCCGGTCCATCAGCGCGGGCGTGAAATGCAGCCCGGCGGTCGGCGCGGCGACGGCGCCTTCCCTGGCCGCGAACATGGTCTGATAGTCTTCCCGGTCGCGTTCGTCGGGCGGTCTGCGGCTAGCGATATAGGGCGGCAAGGGCATCGCGCCCGCCGCGTCGATCAGAGCGTCCAGCGCCGCGCTGTCAGCCTCGAAGGCGAGAAGCACTTCGCCGCCGGATTTTTCCTCCACGCGCGCGAACAGGGCCTCGCGCTCCAGCCCCTGAACCGCCAGCCGGTCGCCTTCGGCCAGCTTGCGTCCCGGCTTGGCGAAAGCGCGCCAGCGGTTGCCGCTTTCGCGCTTGTGCAGGGTGATGCCGATGTCCGGCTCGGTGTCGCCGCGGCCGACGCGCTTCGCATCGAGCTGGGCGGAGATCACACGCGTGTCGTTGAACACGAGCGTATCACCCGGCGCGAGAAGATCCGGCAGATCGCGGACGATGCGATCCTGCAGCTCCCGTGCAGTGCCGGGGCGCACCACGAGCAGCCGCGCGGCATCGCGCGGGCTGGCCGGGCGCAGCGCGATGCGATCCTCCGGCAGCTCATAGTCGAAATGGTCAAGCCGCAAGCCGCCGGATGTCTTTTCCGGTCCGCTCACGGCGCGCCTGCCCCCGTCGCGTCAGGACGCATCCTCGGCCAGCTGCATCTTGACGATCGTGTCGGGGTTCTGGACCGCGCCCGAGCGGGGATCGCCCTTCTTGATGTTGTGGACATGCTCCATGCCCTCGACCACGCGGCCCCAAACGGTGTACGAGCCATTGAGGTGCGGGGCTTCTTCAAACACGATGAAGAACTGGCTGTTGGCGCTGTTCGGGTCGGCGGTGCGGGCCATTCCGATCGTCCCTTCCTCGAACGGGACGCTGGAGAATTCAGCCGGCAGATCAGGATAGTTCGAGCCACTGGTGCCTGTGCCGGTCGGGTCGCCGGTCTGCGCCATGAAGCCGTCGATGACCCGGTGGAAGGTCAGCCCGTCGTAAAAGCCTTCGCGCGTGAGCGTCTTGATGCGCTCGACATGCTTCGGCGCGACATCGGGCAACAGTTCGATGACCACGCGGCCATCCTTCAAATCGAGGTAAAGCATGTTGTCCTTTCCCTGGGCGTTGACTGGGGCGCTGATCATCGCCAGCAAGCTGGCGGCGAACAAAGCCGAGACGGCGGATAAAATGGTCGTGCGCAACATGATCTGGTTCCACGGCTGGGTGCGCGCCTAAGTCTGGGTTTCGGCCAGTTTCGCGCGCAGGCGTTTCGCGGCGAGCGGGGGGACAAACTGATCAATGTCGCCGCCCATGGACGCGATCTGACGGATGAATTTGGACGCGATGTGGCGGCGGCCCGGGGCGGCGGGTAAAAAGACCGTGTCGATATCCGGCGCGAGCGCGGAATTCGTGCCCGCCATCTGCATCTCGTAGTCGAAATCTGTGGCATCGCGCAAGCCCCGTACAAGCACCGCTGCTGCGTGCCTGCGCGCTGCGTCCACGCTCAACCCGTCGAAGGTCACGACCTCGATCTGGGTGGAATCGCGCGCGGCGATGACGCGCGTTTCAGCCTCCAGCAAATCGACCCGTTCGCGCCAGGTGAACAGCGGCGTTTTGCCGTGATGCACGCCGACGCCAACAACCAGCCGCCCGAGCAGGCGCGCGGCACGCTCGATCACGTCGAGATGGCCATAGCTGACCGGATCGAAACTGCCGGAATAAAAGCCTGCGCGTGTCATGCCTTTGTCTAAACACACCCTGGCGCGCAGCACAAGACGGGACATCCAGTTGAAAGTATTTTCAGCTTGCGCTCGTGCCGCCGTTCAGACTTGTGAAAGACCGGCCATAAATGGCCCCCTAAAAAACCCCGATCATGTCAAATTTTAACAGGATTCGTATTCAATTATGCAGGTGTCACAGGATGTCTCTGTGGCATTTTTTCAAAAACAGAGCAAGAGGAGAAGAAATGAAAACCTGTATAAGTACGATTTTTGTGGCTCTGGCCGCATTTTTGCTGCCAGTGACAATGGCGAACGCGCTCGAAGAAGAGGTCAGGACGGCGTGTGAGCCTGACATCGCCGCGTACTGCGTTGAAGTCACGGACGATGAAGACGCGCTGCGGCAGTGTCTGGAAGACAACGAGGATGTCGTTTCCGCACAATGCCGTCAGGCGCTCGATAAGTCGACCGAGTCCTAGGAAGGCTTCGTTTTGAAATGAAGGAACCGGTTCCCTTCGACCGCCGGCGGTGCGCGGGCATCGCCGGCGGCTTTCGGGGTTAGTGCCCGGCAGGCATTAACCCGTGCGGCGGGTCATGGCGAGCCAGATCGCGCCGCAGATAAGCAGCGCTCCGCTCGCACCATCAAGTAGCCGGGTGCGGGTCAGGAACCAGCCCCGCGCTGCATTGGCGGCCAGCGCCATCAGCGCATCTGTCATCATGATCACGACGACGAAGGTGACCGCGAGGATGCCCAACTGCGGCGCCATAGCTGCCGCTGGATCGATGAATTGCGGAAAAAATGCGCCGAGGAACAACAGCACCTTTGGGTTAGACAGCGCGACTGCTAGCCCCTGCCAGAACCAGCGCTTCCCGCGAACTGGAACGTTTGCCGGTATTTCGCCCGGGAACTCACGCCACGCAGCGCGCAGTCGTGTCAAGCCAAGCCAGACGAGGTAGGCCGCGCCGATCCAACGAATAACATTAAACCATTCGGCGACGAAGGCCATGACCGATGTCAGTCCAAGCGTCGCGGTGGCGACCAGAATGAACAGGCCGCAACCGTTGCCGAGCACGGTGAGGAGGCCGGCGCGGCGGCCGTGCCGGGTGCTGTTCGCGATCAGCAGCGCCATGGCGGGGCCGGGCGTTATGGCCAGCACGATGCAGGCGAGGACGAACGCCCCAAACAGATAGTCCGACATGATACGCTCCGCGCTCAGGCCTGCGCTGGCTCAGTCCCCGGCTTCGTCGCCGTTGCCGCTGTCTTCTTCCGGGATATGCACGACGGACACGACACGTTCGCTCGCAGCGGTCGAGAAGATCTTTACGCCCTGCGTGGCGCGGCCGACGATCGAAATGTCTTCTACGGGGCAGCGGATCAGTTTGCCGCGATCGGTGACCAGCATAATGTGGTCGGTGTCCTCCACGGGGAATGCGCCGACCAGCGGGCCGTTGCGCTCGTTCACGACCATGGCGATGATGCCTTTGCCGCCGCGTCCCGAAATCCGGTACTCATAGGCGCTGGTGCGCTTGCCGAAGCCATTTTCCGAGACGGTGAGAACGAATTGTTCGCGGGCGCTCAGTTCGGCATAGCGCTCCGGCGAGAGTTCGCCTGGTTCAACCGCTTCTTCATCGCCGTTTTCGGCCTCGGGTGTGGCCTCCTCCGCCTGTTCTTCAGCGGCCTGGCCGCCTGCGGCCCGGCGCATTGCGCCCGCCTGCCGCAGATAGGCCGCGCGTTCATCAGGCGGCGCGTCGACATGCCGGAGCATGGCCATCGAGATCACCGAGTCATCGCCTTCAAGCCGGATCCCCATGACCCCGCGCGCCTCGCGGCCCTTGAACTCGCGCACCGCCGTCACCGGGAAGCGGATAGCGCGGCCCTTTGCTGTTGTCAGCAGCACATCATCGTCGCCCGAGCAGGTCTCAACGCCGATGATCCGCTGGCCCGCTTCAAGCTTCATGGCAATCTTGCCGCTCTGGCGCACCTCGACGAACTCGGACAGCTTGTTGCGCCGGACATTGCCGTCAGCCGTGGCGAACATGACATGCAGGTTATCCCAGCTGTCCTCGTTCTCGGGCAGCGGCAGGATCGATGTGATCCACTCGTCCTGATCGAGCGGCAGCAGATTGATGAGCGCCTTGCCCTGGGATTGCGGTTGCGCGGCCGGCAGCTTCCACACCTTCATCTTGTAGACCATGCCGCGCGAGGAGAAGAACAGCACGGGCGTGTGGGTGTTGGCGATGAACAGCCGCCTGACGAAGTCCTCCTGGCGCGTGGACATGCCCGCGCGGCCCTTGCCGCCGCGGCGCTGGGCGCGGTAGGTCGCCAGAGGCACGCGCTTGACATAGCCGCGATGGCTGACCGTGACGACCACGTCTTCGCGCTGGATCAGGTCTTCGTCCTCGACCTCGCCGGCGTATTCGATGATCTCGGTGCGGCGCGGTGTGCCGAAGGCGTTGGCGATCTCGTTCAACTCGTCCTTGATGATTTGGATGATGCGGGCGCGCGAGCGCAGGATGTCGAGGTAGTCCTTGATCTTTTCGCCGAGGCCGTTGAGCTCGTCGCCGATCTCGTCGCGCCCGAGCGCTGTCAGGCGCTGCAGACGCAGATCGAGGATAGCCTTGGCCTGCTCGGCGGACAGTACATAGGTGCCGTCATCGGCGACGACGTGGCGCGCGTCCTGAATCAGCGCGACCAGCGGCGCAACATCCTGCGCGGGCCAGCGTCGTTCCATGAGCTGTCCGCGCGCGGTCGCCGGGTCCGGCGCGCTACGGATCAGTTTGATGACCTCATCGATATTGGCGACCGCGATGGCCAGGCCAACCAGTACATGCGCGCGCTCCCGCGCTTTCGCCAGCAAGAATTTGGTGCGCCGGCTGACGACCTCCTCGCGGAAGGCGGTGAACGAACGGATCAGGTCTTTGAGATTGAGCTGTTCGGGCCGCCCGCCGTTCAGCGCGACGAGATTCGCGCCGAAAGACGTCTGCAGCGGCGTGTAGCGGTAAAGCTGATTGCGGACGACATCGGCGTTGGCGTCGCGGCGTAATTCGATGACGACGCGGTAACCGTCCCGGTCAGACTCGTCGCGGACATCGGAAATGCCCTCGATCCGCTTTTCGCGCACAAGCTCGGCGATCTTCTCGATCATGCCGGCCTTATTCACTTGGTAGGGCACCTCGGTGACGATCAGCGCTTCGCGGTCCTTGCGGATGGTCTCGGTGTGGACCTTGCCGCGCATAATGATCGAGCCGCGCCCCTTGTGATAGGCAGAGCGCGCTCCGATGCGCCCCAGGATGATCCCGCCTGTGGGGAAGTCGGGGCCAGGGATAATCTCGTTCAGTTCATCGATGGTGATTGCCGGATCATCGAGATACGCCATGCAGGCGTTTGTTACTTCGACGAGGTTGTGAGGCGGAATATTCGTCGCCAGTCCGACCGCGATGCCGCCTGCGCCGTTAACCAGCAGGTTCGGGAACTTGGCGGGCAGGACGGTCGGCTCGCGCTCACTATTATCGTAGTTGTCCTGGTAATTGACGGTGTCTTTGTCGATATCGTCGAGTAACGAGTGCGCGACTTTCTCCAGCCGGCACTCGGTATACCGCATAGCCGCGGGCGGATCGCCATCGATGGAGCCGAAGTTGCCCTGGCCGTCAACCAGCGGCAGACGCATAGAGAAATCCTGCGCCATGCGCACCAGCGCGTCGTAGATCGCCTGGTCGCCGTGAGGGTGGTAGCGGCCCATGACGTCGCCGACGACGCGCGCGGCCTTCTTGTAGGGTTTGTTCCAGTCCAGACCGTTTTCCTGCATCGTGTAGAGGATGCGCCGGTGCACCGGCTTGAGGCCGTCGCGCACGTCCGGGAGCGCGCGGCTCACGATCACGCTCATCGCGTAATCGAGATAGGAGCTGCGCATCTCGCTGGTGATGGACCTGGTGCGGATGTCGAAGCCGCCGTCATCGGGCGCGGCGCCGGGGATATCGGAGTTGTCGGACACTATGCGGTTATCTTGTTGTCAGCGGTGGACGATAGGCGGATGCGCCGCCTTTGGCGGCAGCGATCAGTGCTGCGTGGAATATAGCCATTGCGCGGCCCGACGCAAATGGCGGGGGCGAGGCAGACGCCAGCTATGCACGGTTATCTCAGGATGCGCCGGGCATCGGGTGATGCGGCGACAGGGCATCGTCGATCTCGCTAGCGCGTTTCATCGCTGGCCGTGATCCGTGAAGCTTGGCATAACGAACAAAATCGGGGCGCGCCTGAATGATGCCCTGTTCGAGATACCAGCCAAGGTGCGCGGCAACATAGAGGTCTGCCGCCGTGAAGCTATCGCCAACCAGTGTGTCGCGACCCTTCAGCGCATTTTCCAGCGCGGCGAGCGTTGTCTCCAGTGTGCCGTAGCCGACCATGCCGCGCTTGTCGTCCGGCACCGCCAGGTCCAGCACCTCGTTGAGCACAGCCGTCTCAAGCGGCCCCGCGGCGAAGAACAGCCAGCGATAGTAGGGGCCGCGAAGCGCGCTGCCGGCCGGCGGCGCGAGACCGGCGTCGGGGAACGCGTCGGCCAGGTAGGCGATAATGGCTGCGCTTTCGGTTACCACATGATCGCCATGGGCCAACGCTGGCACCTTCCCCATCGGGTTGACGGCGAGATAATCGGACGACTTCATGGCCGGGCCGTAATCAATCACTTTCGTCTCGTGGGGAACGCCGACTTCCTCGAGCATCCAGCGGACAATCCGCCCGCGCGACCACGGATGAGTATAAAAGATAACCTGATCGGCCATAGAGGAATCCTTGCTAACGGCGTTTCGCTCGATTCGCTTGTTATTGATGTAGCGCGTTTACGGCGTCGTTGGGGCAGGGCAGATGCGCGAGAACAGGGTGGTCAACGCGCTCTGGAGGCGTTATATCCGCGTTGAAGGGCGGGTGTAGCTCAATGGTAGAGCAGGAGCCTTCCAAGCTCAAGATGAGGGTTCGATTCCCTTCACCCGCTCCAACATAGCGCCAAACGCAGCCGTGGAGCAACTTTCCACAGGAAATCAACAATTTTCTGCTGGCGTTCCCGCGCATTCGGTGTTATTCGTCGCCGCTCAGGTTTAAAAGACACCGGAAGCTGTTGCGGCTCTTCCCCAATGTTTGATCAAGGGTCAGGCTGAAAGGGGCTGGGTCGCGTCGTCGCGTTTTCAGGCGTCCGAACGCGCGAGCGCGGGTGGGCGCGTTGAGGAGTGTAGCTCAATCGGCTAGAGCACCGGTCTCCAAAACCGGGGGTTGGGGGTTCGAGTCCCTCCACTCCTGCCAATCGGAGATCATGCTCAGCTTGAGTTCGGGCGCCCGCCGGTGACGCGCGTCTCGGCACCGCGTGAGAACGCGAGTCGATATGGCGTGAGAACGCGCGCACACCGCTTCGACAACTTACTGGTGCGGCGGAGTTTCGGACAGCATGGCGAAGACCAATCCTTTCGAATTCATCCAACAGGTCCGCGCGGAAACGGCCAAGGTGACTTGGCCGACGCGTAAAGAAACCATCATTACCACCATCATGGTGCTTATCATGGTGGCGCTGGCGTCGATCTTTTTCTTCATTGCCGATCAGATCCTCGGCGGGATCGTCGGTCTTTTGCTCGACGCTGGGCGTTGATCGCACGGACTTGGCCGCTTCCCACGCCGCAATTTTGAAAAGTAACAGAGGCCATCAGGCAGGCCATGGCGAACCGCTGGTATATCGTTCATACATACGCAAATTTCGAGAAGAAGGTGGCGGAGAGCATCAAAAAGGAGGCTGAGACCCGAGGTCTCACCGATGCTTTCGAAGAAGTTCTCGTTCCCATGGAAGAAGTCGTTGAAATGCGCCGCGGCCGCAAGGTTAGCGCGGAGCGGAAATTCTTCCCCGGCTACGTCCTGGTCAAGATGGAGATGACCGACGCCACTTATCATCTCGTGAAAAGTACGCCAAAGGTGACAGGCTTTCTTGGCGCTGAGAACAAGCCGATCGCGATTTCCGAGGATGAGGCGAATCGCATCCTGCATCAGGTGCAGGAGGGCGTGGAGCGGCCAAAGCCGACGGTCACCTTCGAGGTGGGCGAGCAAGTTCGCGTCGCGGACGGGCCATTTGCCTCGTTCAACGGTCTGGTCGAGGAGGTGGATGAAGAGCGTTCGCGCCTGAAGGTCGCGGTGTCGATTTTTGGGCGGGCCACGCCGGTTGAATTGGAATACGGACAAGTCGAGAAGATGTAGGCGCCGCGGCAGCGCCGAGTGCAGGGGTAAGCCGGCCTCATCGATCGCCCTGCGCCACACGGGCCGGCGACTCCCCGGATTAATGTTCCGGTCGCCGCGCAACAGCCTTTCTTGCGGGAGGGCACGCCGCCCGTCGAACCGCTAACCCACTGCAGCAGGTGTCTGCTGCGCATATCACAGGGGAACGTGATGGCGAAGAAAGTTACAGGCTATCTCAAACTTCAGGTGCCAGCCGGCCAGGCCAACCCGTCGCCGCCGATCGGACCGGCGCTTGGCCAGCGCGGGCTGAATATCATGGAGTTCTGCAAGGCGTTCAATGCTGCGTCGGGCGAGATCGAGCCGGGCGCGCCGGTGCCGGTGCTGATCACCATCTATCAGGACAAGTCCTTCACCTTCGCGCTAAAGACGCCGCCGGCGGCCCACTACCTGAAAAAGGCGGCGGGCCTGAAGTCTGGCGGCAAGGAGCCGGGCCGCACCAAGGCTGGCTCGGTAACGCGGGAGCAGATCCGCGAGATCGCTGAAGCGAAGCTCAAGGACTTTAACACGGACGACGTCGAGGCGGCCATGCGCATTGTCGAAGGGTCGGCAAGATCCATGGGCTTGGCGGTGCAGGAGTAAGAGCGATGACAAAGATCGGAAAACGCTTGCGCGGCCTGCGCGCGAATGTCGAACGCGAAAAGGCCTATGACATCGCCGAAGCCGTCAAGCTCATCAAGCAGAGCGCGGTGGCGAAGTTCGATGAGACGGTGGAAGTGGCTGTGAATCTCGGCGTTGATCCGCGACACGCCGACCAGATGGTGCGCGGGGTCTGCCAGCTTCCCAACGGCACCGGTCGCGCGGTGCGCGTGGCTGTGTTTGCCAAGGCGGAACGCCAGGATGAGGCGCGCGAGGCCGGCGCGGATGTTGTCGGCGCTGAAGACCTCGTGGAAGAGGTGCAGAAAGGCAATATTAACTTTGATAAATGTATTGCTACGCCGGACATGATGCCGCTCGTCGGCCGGCTGGGCAAGGTGCTGGGGCCGCGCGGCATGATGCCGAATCCGAAAGTCGGCACTGTCACGAACGACATCGCCGAAGCGGTGAAGTCCGCTAAGGGCGGTGCGGTCGAGTTCCGGGTCGAGAAAGCGGGCATCATTCA
Source organism: uncultured Hyphomicrobiaceae bacterium (assembly GCA_964466965.1). Classification (GTDB taxonomy): domain Bacteria; phylum Pseudomonadota; class Alphaproteobacteria; order Rhizobiales; family Rhodomicrobiaceae; genus Dichotomicrobium. The sequence goes on along the minus strand of CAYXPZ010000005.1, from coordinate 2,110 downwards.
TGCCGGTGTCGGCAAGGCCAGCTTCGACGAGGATGCGCTCGTGCAGAATATTCGCGCCTTCGCCGATGCGGTGATGAAGGCGAAGCCTGCCGGCGCTAAAGGGACATACCTGAAAAAGTTCTCGGTAACATCGACGATGGGGCCGGGCATTCAGGTGGATACACAAAGCGTTCTCAACGCTTGAGGCGCTGATTGCGGAGTCAGGCGGTAAATGCCGTCACGAGTTTCCGGCGTTCAGGCGCCGGGAAAACGCTGGGCCAGCATCGGCTCGGCAACAATCCTGTCCAAGACTGGGGGTGCCGGCAACGGCTTAATCCTTCGGGGCCCGCAATAGACAGGGGTGAAGCACACGACCGGCACGGCAGCCCGTGTGGTCAACGTGCTTACGTGACTGAACGCCATGCCTTGCGTTTGGCGCGTCAGCCGCGGCCCTTGGGACAGGTTCTCGCAACTGTCGCTCGGGCCTTCGATAAAGGCTGGCGACATGATGGAAGCGGGGGAGACCGGCTGGTCCGGTCCCGCCACGACAACTTGGAGAGACGCGGTGGAACGAGCCGAAAAAGTCGAAATGGTCGAGCAGCTCGGCCACGTCTTTGAAGAGTCCGGCTCTGTCGTCGTCGCACGCTACACCGGACTCACGGTGGCCGAAATGACCGATCTCCGCGAACGCATGAAAGCGGCCGGAGCCCGGTTCAAGGTCGTCAAAAACCGCCTCGCCAAGATCGCGCTGCAGAACACCGACCGTGCTGCGGCCGCAGATATGTTCGTCGAACCGACCGGCATCGCTTATGCGGAGGACCCGGTCGCCCCGGCCAAAGTGGCCACGCAGTTCGCCAAAGAGAAGAACAAGTTCATCATCATTGGCGGCATTGTGGGCAAGGGGGCCGTGGACGAGGAGGGCGTGAAAGCGCTCGCCGACATGCCGTCCATCGACGAAATGCGCGCCAAACTCGTCGGAGTCCTGAATGCGCCCGCCGGCAAGCTCGTACGCACGCTGAATGCGCCGGGCGAGAAGCTGGCACGCACGCTGAATGCGCCGGCCTCCGATCTGATCGGGGTGCTGCAGGCTCGTCAGCGTCAGCAGGAAGAAGCAGCATAGGATCTTGGCACAACATCCATCTAAAAGAGCCAAACGAAAGCAAGGTACAAGGCAATGTCAGAAGCAACCGATCGTATTTACGAAGAACTGTCTCAGCTTACGGTGCTGGAAGTCGCCGAACTGGTGAAGAAACTTGAAGACGAGTGGGGCGTGTCCGCGGCCGCCGCGCCGATGGCCATGCCGATGGGCGCGATGCCCGGGGCACCGGGTGGTGCCGCCGAGGCGGAGCCAGCCGAAGAGCAGACCGAATTTGATGTCGTTCTGGCCTCTTTCGGTGACAACAAGATCGGCGTCATCAAGGAAGTCCGCGGCATTACCGGTCTCGGTCTGAAAGAAGCCAAAGAGCTTGTCGAGGGCGCGCCTAAGCCGCTCAAGGAAGGCATTCCGAAAGAAGAGGCGGAAGAGATCAAGAAGAAGCTGGAAGACGCTGGCGCTAAAATCGAAGTCAAGTAGGAGCGCTCGCAGGTGCATGCCTGCAACGAACACTCAGCCGGCTGGGATGGGTTTCTGTCCCGCCGGCGCTTCTGAAGAGATGCTTTCCCCGCGCGCTCGGCGGCTGGCGTGCGCGGCAAGCAGCTTTTCTGCGCCTTAATCCGGATTAAGGCGTGTGACCGAACCACGGGTGCGACAAGGAGTGATGATGGCGCAAACATTCACCGGACGCAAGCGGGTCCGCAAATCCTTCGGCCAAATTCGCGAAGTGGCCGAGATGCCCAACCTCATTGAGGTGCAAAAGCGCTCCTACGACGATTTCTTGATGGTCAAAGAACCTAAGGGCGGGCGCCCCAATGAGGGGCTGCAGGCGGTGTTCACGTCGGTTTTCCCGATCCAGGACTTCTCGCAGCGGTCCCAGCTCGAATTCGTCCGCTATGAGTTTGACGACCCTAAATACGATGTCGAGGAATGCCAGCAACGCGATCTGACCTTCGCGGCGCCGCTGCGTGCCACGCTTCGCCTGATCACCTTCGATGTCAACGAGGAGACCGGCGCGCGCTCGGTCAAGGACATCAA
>CAYXPZ010000004.1:0-51068 GCA_964466965.1 uncultured Hyphomicrobiaceae bacterium | reverse complement strand
CAACCCGGGTCTCTTCCGGGTGCGCGGCGTCGATGAGCATCTTGTTTCCCATTGTGATATGTCTCCAGCGCGCGGAGGGCCTGACCGCGCCGAACCGCCCTTGATAGGGACGGCTGGCGCCGAGTCGATCTGCGCGCGCGTAATCTAAGCGTCGGCGAGCTTTTCACGCCCAGTGGGCTCTCGTGACCGAATGCAATGTCAGCCGCATCCGCCTGGTCGGCGGCGGTGTGAACGGCTTTGCGTTGGGTCGTGATCGTGCAAAGCATTGCGACGCTATCTCTGTCTTGTTTCTCCGGCCTTGCGGACTGCCTGGCACCGGTTCGGCATTGCCGTGTCCCATCCATGCGGCAGCATCCAAGACCAACCACAGCGATTTCTGCGCCAAGCATATCGGCGCGAAACAGGTGCAGGTGGACGGTGTCCTACCCAGCTTGCGCCGCTAACCTCTGGCGGCCAGCAGCAAACATCGAGATCTCAACTGTTGGCGCCCAAAGCCCATTTATGGCCCGGCCGCCTGAAAATCTTGCGATCCCTAGTCCAGCGTTGCCTTCAGCGAAGTCCAGCAATGACCAAGTGTCGCGATTCGTGAAGCGCTTGTCGCCTGCAGCGGTGTTGGTTTCGAGCTCCCAGCGCGTTGATGGTCAACGCCGCCTCACCTGAAACTATAACCGAGAGCCCATCACGCTGGTTGCGGCTCACGCTTGCATAACTACCAACGCGGGCCAGCGTACCGAAACTCGGCTTGCGCGTAATTTGGCTAGCCCACGCTAGGTTCTTATTATACCGCTCAGCTTTCAGCAGCAAGCGGCGCGTAACAGCCCCGCCTCATTGGCGCTAAAATAATAGGATAACGTTAACCTCAAATTGGCGATGGCGAAGACCTTGAGTTTCCAGAGCGGCCGTGGCCTTTTGTGGCTTGGCCATTGCAACAGCGTTAAATCACGCGCAAGACAGATGCCGGGGGGCGGTTGATGACTTGGTTTCACACAAATGCGACGCTTGCCAGAGGCTACAGCAATGCCGCCATGTCCTTCTCTCATATCACGTCATTTCTCGCCTTGCTCGCGGCCCTGCTGTTCGTATTGTCAACACCGGCCGTGGCAGACCCTGTCGCCAAGGACGCCCGCGTTGGCGGAGACCTAAGCAAGACGCGGTTTGTTGCCGATCTCTCCAAACCCGTCGATTTCCGGGTCTTCACACTCGCAGATCCCTACCGGGTCGTGGTCGATCTGCCGGAAGTGAATTTCCAGATGCCGCCGGAACTTGGAACCAAAGGCCGTGGCCTAGTCAGCGCGTTCCGCTATGGCCTGTTCAGCCCGGGAAAATCCCGGATTGTCATTGATGTGGTCAAGCCAGTGAAGGTTGAAAAGGCTTTCGTGCAGGACGCCGCCAATAACAACCCCGCGCGCCTGGTCATCGACCTGGTGGCCATCAGTGCTCAGAAATTCGACGAGACGTCGGCGCAGCCGGCAACGGTTGTCGGAGAGCCGCCGAAAACTCGGCAAACCCGGCCGCGTCAAAAGCAGCTTGACGAACGCGCTCCCGAACGGCGCAAGACCAAACCGGTCATCGTTATTGATCCTGGTCACGGCGGCGTCGATCCTGGCGCGATCGGCAAGGACGGAACGATGGAAAAAGAGGTCGTCCTGGCTTTCTCGCGCGCCCTCAAAGAACGGCTCGATGCAGCCGGCGGCTTCGATGTCTTTCTCACGCGCGAGGAAGACATTTTCATCCCACTCGCCGAGCGGGTCGATATCGCGCATCACCACAACGCAGACTTGTTCTTGTCGATCCACGCTGACGCTTTGGCGGCGAGGTATGCCGACCTGGTGCGGGGCGCAACCATCTACACGCTGTCGGAGGAAGCGTCAGACGAACAAGCCCGATTGCTGGCCGCAAAGGAAAATAGCGCCGACCTGATCGCAGGCATGCAGTTCGACGAAGCTCAGGACGATGTCAGCATGATTTTGCTCGATCTGATGCGGCGCGAAACCAAGAACTATTCCATCGCCTTCGCTCGCACAATATTGACAAAATTGCAGGGTCAGATCGAATTGAACAAGAAGCCCATGCGCTCCGCGGATTTCCGCGTGCTCCGCGCCCCCGATGTTCCATCGGTGCTGCTTGAGCTTGGCTATCTGACGAATCCAAAGGATGAAACACTTTTGAAGTCGGCAAAATGGCGGTCGAAGGTCGCCGAACACGTTTCGCGCGCGGTTTCGGCCTTTTTCAACAATCGCGAGGTACGGCTTCCGTACTAAGCTAATTTTTATTTGCAAACGCGTTCGCACAACCGCAGACAGGCGGCTGATGCACTAGTGTCCGGGCTCGCCGAACCACGGCGGTCACACACGGGTCGCTGTCCCGGCAGGGTCGGCAAATGGGGTCATAAGCAACCATGCCAATTACTCTGAACGTCCAATCGCCGCATCGTAAGAAGCGCCGCAAGAGTATCATGCTGCGGCTGTTCGGCTTCCTGTTCACAGCGGGCGTCATTGTTTTCTTGGCCGGCTCTGCCGTCGCCGCATATGTGCTTTGGCAGTTCTCCCAGGACCTTCCGGATTACGAGGCGCTGGCCAATTACGAGCCTAAGGTGACGACCCGGCTGCATGCCAATGACGGCCGCCTGATCGCCGAGTACGCCCGCGAGGAACGCTTGTATGTGCCGGTCGAGGTGGTCCCCGATGTTGCCATCCAGGCCTTCCTCTCGGCAGAAGACAAGAACTTCTTTGAGCATGGCGGCATCGACATACCGGCGATCATGCGCGCGGTCGTTGTGAACATCCGCAATTATCAGGCTGGCCGGCGGATGGTCGGCGCATCGACGATCACACAGCAGGTGGCCAAGAACTTCCTGCTCTCGAACGAGCGCAGCATCGAACGCAAGATCAAAGAAGCGATGCTCGCAATCCGCATGGAGCGCGCCTTCGACAAAGGCAAGATTTTGGAGCTTTACCTCAACGAAATCTACTTCGGGATGGGCTCGTACGGGATCGCCGCTGCGTCTCTGAACTATTTCGGTAAGGAATTGCACGAACTCCAGGTTCACGAGGCCGCATATCTGGCTGCCCTGCCCAAAGCACCGAACAACTATCACCCCTTCCGGGACACCGAGCGCGCTATCGGCCGCCGCAATTGGGTGATCGGGCAAATGCGCGAGAACGGCTACATTACGGCCGAGCAGGCCGAGGCGGCACAGGCGCGCGGCCTTGATGTGAACCCGCGACCGTTCCGCGGCAACGTGTTTGCTGGCGAGTATTTCGCCGAGGAAGTGCGGCGCACATTGGTCGCCCGTTACGGCGAAGACGGGCTGTATGGCGGCGGACTGTCGGTGCGCACCACACTTGATCCGGAACTGCAAGTCATGGCGCGCAAGGCGCTGCGCGAAGGTTTGGTTGCCTATGATCGCCGGCATGGCTGGCGCGGTCCGGTCACCACGATCGATCCATCGGGTGATTGGGGCAACACACTCGCCGAGCAAGAGGTTCTGAGCGACATTGAGCCATGGCGGCTGTCCGTCATTCTTGAGGTCAGCGAAGACAAGGCCGTTGCCGGGCTGCGTCCACGACGCACCAAGACCGGGGCTCTGGAGGACGGACGCCGTACGGTTGTCATTCCCTTCGAGGAGATTGCCTGGGCGCGCAAACAGGTGATGAAAGGCGAGGTCGGCACGCGCGGCCCGGAGATTAACGCCGCGACAGAAGTGCTGAACGTCGGCGACGTCGTCTATATCGCGCCGCCGGCGCCGGATGAGGAAGCAGAACCGGGCACGGAGGCGGCGGAAGCGATCAAGCAGATTGCGGGCTTCCGTGTCCGCCCCGATGCGGACAGCGGCTGGCGGCTCATGCAGGTGCCGGAGGTGGGCGGCGCCATGACGGTGATGGACCCGCACACGGGCCGCGTCCTTGCGCATGTGGGCGGCTTCAGCTTTGACAAGAGCCAGTTCGACCGTGGCATACAAGCGCTGCGACAGCCTGGTTCGGCCTTCAAGCCATTCGTTTACGCCGCCGCGCTAGATAACGGCTATACACCTTCCAGCATCGTGCTCGATGCGCCGATCGCCATTGAACAACCTGGCGAGCAAGGGCTGTGGCGCCCGAAAAACTACGGCGACAAATTCTACGGCCCGTCGACCCTGCGGCTTGGTGTGGAGAAATCACGCAACCTGATGACCGTACGCCTTGCCCAGGATATCGGCATGCCGATCATTCGCGAGTATGCGCGGCGTTTCGGGATTTACGATGATCTTATGCCAGTGCTGTCCATGGCCCTTGGAGCCGGCGAGACAAGCCTGATGCGCATGGTCGCCGGGTACAGCATGCTGGTCAACGGCGGAAACCGGATTACGCCGACTCTGATCGACCGCATTCAGAACCGCTATGGCGAGACCGTCTGGCGGCATGACCAGCGCGAGTGCCTCGGCTGCGACGCAGAAGCGTGGCTCGGGCAGAGCGAACCGGAATTGATCGACAACCGCAAACGCGTAATCGATGCCATGACCGCCTATCAGGTCGTCTCGATCCTTGAAGGTGTGGTCGAGCGCGGCACAGGCTACCGCGCAAAGAAGATCGGCAAGCCCGTGGCCGGCAAGACGGGAACGACCAACGAGGAAAAAGATGCCTGGTTCCTTGGCTTTGCGCCGGATCTTGCCGCTGGCGTCTTCGTCGGCTTCGACACGCCCAAGCCGATGGGCCGGGGCGAAACCGGTGGCGGTGTCGCTTCGCCGATCTTCGTCGATTTCATGCAGACGGCGCTTGAGGACAAACCGGCCGTTCCGTTCCGCCAGCCCGAGGGCATCAAGCTGATCCGGGTCAACGCCAAGACCGGACTGCGCGCCCAGGAGGGTGACGAGAACGTCATTATGGAAGCATTCAAGCCCGGCAACGAGCCGCCGGACCCGTTCTCCTATGTCGGCTACCCGAGCGCATTCGCGCCAGGCTCCGAAGCTGAAAACCCGCGCCCCGAAGCTGGCGGGCTATACTGACAAACGCCGTCACCCGCCCTAAATAGTTATGAAAGCTACGGCTATTCGCCGGGGCAGCGTCACGATATCACGGAGGCAATCTCATGCGTGCTGAAGCGCAAGCTATCGCCGACGACATTCGCGAGTCGCTCAACCTGATCCGGAGGCATCTTTGACTGGGATGCCGCCCAGGAACGTCTCAACGAACTGAACGCGGAAGTTGAAAACCCCGAACTGTGGAACGACGCCGAACGCGCGCAGAAAATCATGCGCGAGCGCCAGTCACTGGAATCCGCGCTTGAAACCTACAGCGCTCTGGAACAGCGCCTCAGCGACAATATCGAGCTGATCGAAATGGCCGAGGCCGAGGGCGAAGACGATGTCGTCTCCGACGCGCAGGACGCCCTCGAAGCGCTGCGCCGCGACGTACAGAAGCACGAAGTCGAAGCGTTGCTCTCCGGCGAGGCCGACGCCAACGACACCTATGTCGAAATCCATTCCGGCGCGGGGGGGACTGAGAGCCAGGATTGGGCGCAGATGCTGATGCGCATGTATATGCGCTGGGCGGAGAACCGGGGCTATAAGGTCGAGGTCGTCGAGTTTCAGGAAGGCGAAGAAGCGGGCATCAAATCGGCGACGCTGCAGCTGAGCGGTAATAACGCCTATGGCTGGTTAAAAACCGAATCGGGCGTTCACCGGCTGGTGCGCATTTCACCGTTCGATTCCAATGCGCGGCGTCACACCAGCTTCGCTTCGGTGTGGGTTTATCCGGTTGTAGACGATAATATCGAAATCGACGTGAACGAAAGCGACTGCCGTATTGATACGTACCGGGCCAGCGGCGCCGGCGGCCAGCACGTCAACACCACCGACAGCGCTGTCAGGATCACCCATCAGCCGACCGGCATCGTCGTGCAATGCCAGAACGAGCGCTCGCAGCACAAGAACCGCGCCGCGGCGTGGGCAATGCTGCGCGCGCGCCTCTACGAGATGGAGCTCCAGCGGCGCGAGGACGCAGCGCACGCCGAATCCGCGTCAAAGACCGACATCGGCTGGGGGCACCAGATCCGCTCTTACGTGCTCCAGCCCTATCAACTCGTGAAGGATTTGCGCACGGGCCTGGAGAACACCAATCCCACTGCGGTGCTCGACGGGGAGATCACTCCGTTCATCGAGGCGGCGCTGGCAAAACGCGTCAAAGGTGGGGCCGAGGTCGAGGCCGAAGACAGTGCATAAACCGCCTATTGTCGCTGATCGTTAGCGAGCCGGCGGCGGAAATCACCGATATGGGCAACCAGCGCTGCGGTCAGAAATAACGCCACCCACGGCCAGCCCGCTTGTGTCAGCGCGGCGCGCAAGGCCAGCAGAAGAGACAGGCCCGCCGCAACGTTCCAGGCAACATCAGCGATTGGAAATGACCGCTTGCGCCAACGGCGATAAAGCCACAGACCAATGGGCTCAAGTATCAGCAAGGCGATCGCGGCATCGACGACACGGCCGGAGGCGAACAGCGCCTCAACATCGCCCATTGGCTAGAATGGCCCGTTGAGCTGGACGATCTGGTAATTGACCAGGCCGGCAAATGCGACCCAGAGCAGATACGGCACCATCAAAGTCCCGGCGAGCCGGGAAATGCGGCCGAGAAAGATCAACAGCGCGAGCACGGACAGCCAAAGGACTGCCACCTCGATGAGCGCCCAGTCGGGCCGCTGCAACCGGAAGAACAGAATGGTCCACAACACGTTCAGCGTACCGTTGATCGCGAACAGCCCGATGATCCACTCCCGGCTTGGCCCATCGGCCGCTGCACGCCAGGCCGTGACCCCAGCCAATGCTGCCAGCGCAAAAATGATGGTCCAGGCTGGGCCGAAAGCCCAATCCGGCGGCTGGTAGGACGGCTTGGTGAGGTTTTGATACCATGGTCCGATATCGGTCATCGTCGCGCCCAGCACCGCCACGACAATGGCGGCCGCCGCGGCGGCAAGCACCTGCGTCCAGAGGGTTGAAGCGCGATAAACGCGATCGGTCATGGATTCACGATCCGCAGCAAGTGCGCCATGTCCTTGAAAAAGATGCGGACATGCGCAATCGGGTTCGCACGTACCAACTTCTTGTTCATGTAGGCTTGCCACGTCAAGCGCTGGACGTCGCGGTCGTCACAGATATTGACGAAGCGTTCCCGACGCGCATCGTTGCGGTACCAGAAGTACTGCATGATGCCGAGGATCCAGAACACCGTGCCATGCTCTTTCATGAAGCGCTTGCGCGCCTGGCGCAGGACCCGGGCATCGCCCGTGCGCACGAACGCGCCAGCCGTCTCCGCCGCGCGCCGCCCACACGTCATGGCGTAGAATATGCCCTCGCCGGACGCCGGCGCGACCACCCCTGCGGCATCGCCGATGAGCAGCACGTCTTGGCCGTTATCCCATCGTTTCAAAGGTTTGAGCGGGATTGGCGCGCCCTCGCAGCGAATCGTCTCTGCGCTGTCCAGCCCTGACTTGCCCCGCAACGCCGCGGTGGCGCCGCGCAGCGAAAACCCCTTCTGGGCGCTGCCGACGCCAACGCTGGTGCATTTGCCGTGCGGAAAAATCCAGCCGTAGAAGTCGGGTGATACCTCGCCCTGATAGTAGACATCACAGCGGCTGCCGTCGAAGGTCTCACTGTTCTCTGGCGAGCGGACGATCTCGTGATAGGCGAAGACGCACTGATTGTTTTCACCGTCTGTGATTTCCTGTTTCGCAACCGCGGAGCGCGCGCCATCGGCGCCGATCACCAACCGCGCGCGCGCACGCTCACGCGCATCGTTCAGCGCGCCCTTCGGTGCAAAATGCACGGTCGCGTAGCCGTCGCCCTCGCGCGTGATGGTTTTGAAGCTGCCCGTGAACCGGGTCGCGCCGTTGCGCGCAGCCCGCTCGCGCAGCCACTCATCGAATTCCTCGCGGTCGACCATGCCGACAAAACCGCCGATGTCCATGTCCACGGACCTTTTCGAGGGGGCAACCATGCGCGCGGTCGTCGCCTGGGCCACCATGAGATGCTCCGGGATGGCGAAATCCCGCAGAAGCTTCGGCGGAATCGCGCCACCGCAGGGCTTGATGCGCCCGCCCCGGTCGATCAGCGCCACGCTATAGCCGTCGCGGGCAAGATCGTTGGCCGCCGTCGCGCCCGCCGGACCACCGCCAACCACAACAACATCGAATGTCTGACACTCTGACATGGGTGTTACCTTCCGCTTGCATCTGCCAGATAGCCTTCCCCCGCGGCAAATGCGTGCAGGGGCGGGCCCGAGGGTTCCGTGTCGCGATTGCGGCGCGCCGCCCAGGCGACCCGCAGCGAGAGAACTGCGGCCACGAGGAAGAGAATGCCTTCAATGGTGAAAACCGTCGCATAAGCCATGAAGGGCGTTTCGAAGACAACGCGCGCCAGATCAACAGCCGCGGTGCCGAGAAAGCCGCCAAGCCCGAAGGCGATGGCCTGCGCCGCGCCCCACAGGCCCATGCGCACGCCCTCACGTTTTTCGCGGCCCGAACTGGCGTGGGCCATCATCGCGCTGATCGCCGCCACCGCAAAGATGCCATTGGCCAAGCCGAGCACAAAGACGTTGCTCCAGAGCGGCCAGGACTGGCCGACGAACGCGCCGATCGCCAAGCCGATCAGTGCAGCGGCCGAGGCGATGCAACCAGCGACGGTCCATTGGCGTATGCTCGCCGCGTCGCGATGGCCGATGAGCGTGGCGCCCACGCCGATCAGCAGCATTCCCACCAAGACGCCGCCGTGCTGAACGCCGGAGAGTTGCGTGGATTGACCTGGCGTTAAGTCGAAGACCAACCCTGCGAACGGCTCCAAGATCAAGTCTTGTGCACTGTAGGCCAGCATCGAGACAAAGACGAAGACGGTGAAGCGCCGGGCGGTAGGCTCCGCCCACACCTGCGCCAAGGCTTCCATGAACGGCGGCTTCTTTTCCGCCGGCTCGGGCGGTTCGGACTCGTGCGCTGCCGGTGTGTGCTCCACGCCCCAAACGGCCATGACGGTCAGAAGAAACGCCGTCGCACTGACCCCGGCCGCCACAGCAATCAGGCGTTCATGCGAATACGGATCGAGGAAGCTGCCGGCCACCCCGGCGGTCACGACGAAGCCCGCGATCATCATGATCCAGACCAGCGAGGCCGCCGCAGGCCGGCGGCCGGGCGCGGTCTGGGTGGCTAGCAAGACGAGCAGCGATGTCCCGGACGCGCCCACGCCTACGCCGATCGTGACGAAGGCAAGCACCGCGCAGACAATCCCGAGGGTCGGTGCAACAGCCATAAGCGCGGTCGAGGCCGCCGCGGCGACCCCGCCAAGGGCGAGCACTGCCATGCCGCCGACGATCCAGGGCGTTCGCCGCCCCCCGGCATCCGAGCCATAGCCCCAACGCGGCCGCAGCATCTGGATGGCGTAATGCAGCGCGACGAGCGCCCCCGGGAGCATCGCCGCGAACTGCAACTCTACGACCATCACGCGGTTGAGCGTTGACGTGGTCAGAACCACAATCGACCCAAGCGCGGTTTGCACCAGTCCGAGCCGGACAATTCCCAGCCAGCTAAGGGGTCTCGCGGTCATGCGCCCTCCATCAACACGGCCCCCACGGCGAAGGCACTGATCAGCATGCCGAGCACGTAAAGCGTCGTCCCCGTGGCGTTATACCAGGGAGCATTCTTACGCGGGTCGGCCAGCAGGCGGCGCATCAGGAACAATTGCACCAGCAAAAGAGCGGCGACCCCCGCCGCATGATAGGGCGTGCCCCAAGAAAGCAGCAGGCCAACCACGACAATCTGCGGCAGCGCCATGACCACGCAAGCGAGCTTCGCGGCACGGCCCGCGCCGAGTTGCACCGGCAGCGAGCGCACGCCCATCTCCCGGTCGCCCTCGATGGCCTTGAAATCATTTAGCGTCATGATGCCGTGCGCACCGAAGCTATAGAGCGCGGCCAACACGATGATGCGCCAATCCGGCAGCACTTCCGTCAGCACCGCCGCGCCTGTGAACCACGCCAGCCCTTCATAGGACAGCGCGACGGCGGAATTGCCCCACCAGCCATTCTGCTTCAGACGCAGCGGCGGCGCGCTATACGCCCAGGCCAGGATCAGACCGGCAACCGCCGCCGCGAACACCCAGATGCCGAGCGCAGCAGCGACGCCAAGCGAGATGAGCGTTCCGGCAACGGCTATGTAGAATCCCCACGCCCCTGGGATACGTCCAGACGGGATTGGACGCCCCGGTTCATTGATCGCGTCCACGTGGCGGTCATACCAATCGTTCACGGCCTGGCTGGTGCCACAAACCAGCGGCCCGGCGAGCACGACCCCGGCCGCGATGACGAAGAGGCTAGAGAGCTCGGCCGCTCCGGACGAGACCACACCGCACGCGAACGCCCACATCGGCGCGAACCATGTGATCGGCTTGAGCAGTTCGAGCACGGCCGACGGCGCGGGGTATTTCGCAGGCGTAGAAACCGCCTCTGTTTTCACGGAACCGGACATGAGAGTAAAGTATACTGGACGCCATCAAGCGTCAACCAAACTTTACACAGATGTCGCGTTTGTTGGACACTTAGCTATTGCCAGAAACCGAATCGCTGTCGAGCAAGCCGTATCGGTGGAGCTTGGCATAGAGGCTCTGCCGACTTAGACCCAGAAGCTCGGCAGCCGACGCCCGGTTGTCATTGGTGAGTTCTAGGGCGGCTTCGATGCAGAGCTTTTCGATCATGTCGGTCGATTCCCGCACCAGATCACGCAACGGCACGCGCCCCACCAGCTTGGTCAATTTCTCAACAGAACGCGCCATGGGGTGATCCGGCGTTTCCAATTCGGCGGGACGCCCGCTGATATTGCGGATCACAAAGCCGAGGCAAGGCGTCTCGCCCGACAGCACCGCGACGGCGGAAACTTCCACCTCGGTTGTCGAACCGTACTGTCCGCGCACGATCGTCTCGAACAGACGGATGGTGCCGTTCTCTATCAGGTTATGCACCAGCGCATTGAACTCGACCCCCGGCCGTCCAAGCCAGCGATCCAGGGATTCGCCACGAATCTGTTCCGGCACAGCAAGCTGCGCCAATTCGATGAATGCCGTATTGGCGGTTAGGATCTTGCCGTCCGTTGTCGTGACAACGAAGCCTTCGGGGGCGTTCTCAACCACGCTGAGCAGGCCCGTCGCATCCTTGCCGACCGCCGCCGGGCTTTCCGCCCCGGATGTCGGACTCAGACGCGCGAGAAACAGCGTTGCCCGATCCTGGCGGAATACCGAAGCGCCAAGCGTAAACTCAACGCCCTTTTCCGCGCCTTTCACCTTGATATTGTCGGCGTGGCCAGAGCTTGCGAGCGCAGAGAAAAGCGACTGGATCGCCTTGCGACTGGCGCTGTCGAACAATTGTGGAAAACTGGCGCCCACGATCCTGTCGATGTCGCGGTCGAGCACGCGCGCAGACGCCGGGTTCGCTTCGGTGACTTTTCCGGTGGCGGCATTGATGATCATCACCGGCTCGGAGCTCATCTGGAACAGTAGCCGATAGCGCGTCTCGGTATGCCGCAATCGCGCATACTCCTGCTCCATTGCCTGCTGGGCGTGGATCAGCCGCTGCTGAAGAGACGACATCATGCGCATGTCTCGACCGATCGCTACGATATGGCCCTGCTCTCCCAGCGGGACCGTCGCATAGCGCACAGGCAAACTCGCGCCTTCAGATGTCGGATGATTCACCTGCCGCCAGCGGGTTTCAGCCTCCGTCCCCGCTGATGCGAGCAGTTCGCGCACTTTCTCCTGGCTTTCCTGCGTGACAGTCTCATGCCATGGCTTGCCCAACCAGTCCTCAGGCGGCCCGGCGAACAGATCTTCGTCGCTGAGGGCGAGGTCGCGTACAATGCCTTTATCATCAATGATGAAGGCAATGTCAGCCGCGGCGGCGATGACGTTCGCGGCAGCGGCCGCACTGAGATCCCCGATGGTCTTTTCAGGCGCTTTAAAACGTATAACACCATCGTGGACAGCCGTGCTCTTTCTCATAATGCCCTGCCCAGCAGCTTCAATCCACATTCTCACCCACCGCTCTGCTTGCGGTGAACCAAAGCGCGTGCCTGCACAACGGCGTCAGGGCCGTTTGCGGCCGTCGCGTCAGCCCCCACGCTCTCGGTTAGTTCGGGATGCTCGATGAAAAACGGCCCGCCAACCATGACGCCGATCGAGCTGTTGCAAGATTGGCGGCGGATGTCGCCGATGCAAGTCGACAGATTCTGATAAAGCGTTCCATGGCTGAGGGACAGCCCCACCAGGGAATACCAGTTGTTTTGGACCATCTGCACGATCTCATCGCTCGTTCCCGCAGGCTGGTGCTCGACATTCCAGCCGCCGCTGCGCATGAATTCTTCGACCATGCTGACGCCGAATGTGTGCTGCTCTCCCGGCGCAGGCATGACCAGAGCATGGCGCATCTGCGCGTTGGCCTCGCCATCGACCGTCGTGGCCGGGCTGTATTTGCGCAGCAGTTGCTGGAGCATGCTCAGCCCAATGGTGACTTGCGTAAAATCGCAATAGTCCTTGTCCCAATAGTCGCCGAGCAGCCGTGCTGTCGGCGCCATGAGATCGAGAAAGACCCGCTTCAAGTCGACACCCTCGGCAAGCCGAGCCTCGATATAGGCCGTCGAGAGTGCATAATCGTTGAGCAACACCAATTCGGCGAAGTCTTCGACATGGCCTTCTGTAAGTTGGCCGCCAGCCCGCGCCGGCGCAGCACTCCACTCCGGCGAAACACGATGAGCAAGCATCAAGCGCGGGATGACTTCAGATTCGATTGTGCGACTTAGTTGTTCAGACACTTCGTCATCGCTCACTGGCCGCCCCGCTTTGATCGGTGTACGGCTGTCATTATCGTCTCCCGCATCAATCTCATAATCGGCGTCTCCCCCCAATTCGGATTTCTCAGGGGCGGCGTCGGCGTGCGGTATCCTCGTAACTGACATGTGACGCATCCTCCCTTGCCGATGCTCCAAACTCGACGTCGGAGTCATCCCGGCCGCTCCTTGTGACGGTAGGCCGCACTGTCAAGTTACATCGACGTCCGGGGCATTGGGAAGAGTTGTCACAAATTTTGGCGTGAAATTTCTCCTCACTCAGGGCGTGCGTGACCGACGCAACCTGTTTCAATCAACGCGGCGCGGGAGAAATGCCACACGTTCGGACATCCCGCCGCTGTTAAATCTGATTAAGACACAAGGCTGAGCTAATGTAAAGCATTCTTTACGTCAAGAAAGGTTGACTCTTCCGCGCACCCCGACTTAGACTGGCTCAAAATCAGGGGTCATAAAGGGTCAAGCGATGCGCGTGCATCGGGATCACACCGCAAGAACACCACTTTACACACCGGCGGAGCGTGAACGGCGCGACGCCTCCGCCTGGACCATGGTTCAGGGGATTCTCGCTCCCTTTCAGTTTCTTGTCTTCCTGGTGAGCCTGGCCTTCGTCATCCGCTACATCATGACGGGCGAAGGCTTTGCGCTAGCGACATGGTCGATCGTTATCAAGACGCTGGTGCTTTACACGATCATGATCACTGGTGCGATCTGGGAGAAGGAAGTCTTCGGGCGCTATCTCTTCGCCCCAGCTTTCTTCTGGGAAGACGTGTTCTCAATGCTCGTGCTGGCGCTGCACACGGCCTACCTCGCAGCGGTGTTTCTCGGCTTGGGCACGCCGCTTGAGCAGATGATCCTCGCCCTTGCAGCGTACGCCGCTTACGTCATCAACGCCGTGCAGTTCGTTCTCAAGCTGCGCGCGGCCCGCCGCGACGAAGAAACCGCCAAGCATCTGTCCGCCAAAGCCACCCTCAGCCCAGTCGGAGGTGCGCAATGAGTCACGCCGTGATCGCCGACGTGCCCGCACCGAAAGAGGGCTGCGCCGAGCGCCCGATCCTCCGCGAGCGCGGCCAGCGCGAAGTGTTCTGCGGACTGACAGGCATTATCTGGCTGCACCGCAAGATCCAGGACGCCTTCTTCCTGATCGTCGGCTCGCGCACCTGCGCGCATCTCATGCAATCGGCCGCTGGCGTGATGATCTTCGCCGAACCGCGCTTCGCCACCGCGATCATCGACGAGCGCGACCTGGCAGGCATGGCGGATGTCAATGACGAGTTGGACCGCAATGTCGCGCGCTTGCTCGAGCGCCGGCCGGACATCAACCTGCTGTTCCTCGTGGGCTCCTGCCCTTCCGAGGTGATCAAGCTCGACCTGTCGAAGGCGGCGGAGCGGCTGTCGAAGTCCTACGCGCCTGATGTGCGCATCCTGAATTATTCGGGTAGCGGCATCGAGACGACCTTTACCCAAGGTGAAGACGGCTGCCTCGCGTCGATGGTTCCCGAACTGCCGGCGCTGCCGGATGGCTCGGACCCGTCGCTGATGATCGTCGGCTGCCTGGCGGATGTGGTGGAGGATCAATTCACCCGCATGTTCGAGCGTATGGGCCTGCCAACCCCGGTTTATCTGCCGATGCGCAACTCCAACGAACTGCCGCCGGTCGGCCCGGACACGCGCTATCTGCTCGCGCAGCCCTACCTAATGGATACCGCCCGCGCACTGGAGAATCGCGGCGCAAAGCGCATTCCCGCGCCGTTCCCGCTCGGCGTGGAAGGTACCACTGGCTGGCTGAAGGCCGCCGCAGATCTGTGGAGTGTCGATCAAGAGACGTTCAATGATGTCACAGCTTCAGGCCGTGCCCGCGCCGACCGCGCGCTTGAGCACTATCGGGAACAGCTTGGCGGCAAGCGCATCTTCTTCTTTCCGGATTCGCAGCTTGAGGTGCCGCTTGCCCGGTTCCTCGCGCGCGAAATGGGGATGGAGTTAATCGAGGTCGGCACGCCCTACCTCCACCAACAGCACCTCGCCAACGACATCGCCATGCTGCCCGACGCGGTCCAGCTCAGCGAAGGCCAAGACGTGGAGAAACAACTCGACCGCTGCTATGCCGCGCATCCCGATCTGACGGTCTGCGGCCTCGGGCTTGCGAACCCGCTAGAAGCCGAAGGACTGGCGACAAAATGGTCAATCGAACTGCTGTTCACGCCGACGCAGGGCTACGACCAGGCTGGCGATCTCGCCGAGCTGTTTGCCCGCCCGCTGGTGCGCCGCGCGAAGCTGAGGGTGTAGACCGACGATGCAACTGACCGTGTGGACATATGAAGGCCCGCCGCATGTCGGCGCCATGCGGATCGCAACCGCTCTGAAGGATGTGCACTACGTCCTTCATGCGCCGCAAGGCGATACCTACGCCGACCTGCTGTTCACGATGATCGAACGGCGCGACCACCGCCCGCCGGTCACCTACACCACCTTCCAGGCGCGGGATCTGGGCAAGGACACCGCGGAGATCTTCCGCGACGCGATGCTGGCCTCTTATGAGCGGTTCAAGCCCAACGCGATGTTCGTTGGCGCGTCCTGCACGGCCGAGCTGATCCAGGACGATCCAGCTGGCCTGGCTGCTGCATCCGGCATTCCGGTGCCGATCGTGCCGCTGGAATTGCCGTCGTACCAGAAGAAAGAGAACTGGGGCGCGGCGGAAACCTTCTACCAGCTCGTGCGCAAACTCGCCCGCCCAGCCGAAGAGGCAGCGCCGCGAGACGGGGGCGCGCAACCACGCTGCAACCTGCTCGGCGCGACGGCGCTCGGCTTCCGTCATCGTGACGACGTGCGCGAGATCACGCATCTGCTCAACACGCTCGGCGTGGACGTGAATGTCTGCGCGCCGCTCAACGCCACGGCCGAGGAGATCAGCCGGCTGGGCGAGGCGGACTTCAACGTCGTCATGTATCCTGAAATTGCCGACACGGCCGCGCGTTGGCTGGAACGCAACTTCAAGCAGCCGCGCACGACAATCGTGCCGATCGGCGTCGGCGCGACGCGGGACTTCATCAACGAAGTGGCCGAGTTAGCCGGGATCGAGCCAACGGCTGCGCTGGAAGAGCTAGAGTGCCGCCTGCCATGGTACTCGCGCTCGATCGACTCGAACTACCTGACCGGCAAGCGCGTCTTCATCTTCGCCGACGCCACGCACGCGCTCGCCGCCGCGCGGATCGCGTCTGAAGAGCTTGGCTACGAGGTGGTCGGACTTGGCACCTACAGCCGGGACTTCGCCCGGGACCTGCGCGCCAAGGCGAAGGAGCTGGGCATCGAGGCGCTGATTACCGACGACTACCTGGAAGTCGAGCAGCAGGTACAGGAGCTTCAGCCCGAACTCGTCCTCGGCACGCAGATGGAACGGCACATCGCCAAGCGCCTCGGCATTGCCTGCGCCGTCATCTCCGCTCCGGTGCATGTGCAGGACTACCCGGCGCGCACCTCTCCGCAGATGGGTTTCGAAGGCGCCAACGTGATCTTCGACGACTGGGTCCACCCGCTGATGATGGGCCTGGAAGAGCACCTGCTCGGCATGTTCCGCGAGGACTTCGAGTTCAACGACGACGCCGTCCCTTCGCACCTGGCGACCCACGGCGAAACCGGCCCGCGCGTTCAGTCGCAGCGCGACGAAACCGACGAAGCCGAGGCCGACGACAAGGCCCCGATCATCTGGGAGCCGGACGCCGAAAAAGAGCTTCGCAAGATCCCGTTTTTCGTCCGGGGCAAGGCCAAGCGGAACGCCGAAGCCTTCGCTACGGAAAAAGGTCTGTCACAGATAACGGTTGAGACACTCTACGATGCAAAAGCACATTTCGGCCGCTGAGATCGCCCCCGTTAATGTCGTGATCGTCACGCTGGACAAGCATCTGGCGCCCGCCGCAGAACGCGCGCGCCGCGTCCTGCGCCGCGACATACCCGGCATCAATCTAAGCCTGCACGCCGCTTCTGATTGGGCGGAAAACCCGGAGTCGCTCGAAGCCTGCCGGGCCGACATCGCCAAGGGGCACATCATCATAGTCACCATGATGTTCCTCGATGAGCATATCCAGGCCGTGCTTCCAGACCTTCAGGCGAGACGCGACCAGTGCGATGCGATGGTCGCCTGCATGTCCGCCGGCGAAGTGATGCGCCTGACGCGCATGGGAAAGTTCACAATGGGCGGGGAACCGTCTGGCGCGGTCAAGCTGCTGAAGCGGCTGCGCGGTTCCAGCGATAAGAAGAAAAGCTCCGGCGCTGGCCAGATGGCGATGCTGCGCCGCTTGCCGCGCATCCTGAAGTTCATCCCCGGCACCGCGCAAGACGTGCGCGCCTACTTCTTGACGATGCAATACTGGCTGGCCTGCTCTGATGACAACCTCGCCAACATGGTCCGCCAGCTTATCGACCGCTATGCCGACGGCGCGCGTCTGGCGTTGCGCGGCGCGCTGGATGTGAAAGCGCCCGTGGTCTATCCGGAAACTGGCGTTTATCACTCGAAGATGGTGGGTCGCGTCGCCGAGCGCGCCGAGGAACTGCCCGAGACCCACGGCGAGCGCGGCACGATCGGCCTGTTGCTGATGCGCTCTTACATTCTGTCGCGCGACACCGCCCATTATGACGGCGTCATCCATTCGCTCGAAGCGCGCGGCTTCCGCGTCGTCCCGGCTTTCGCCAGCGGGCTCGATTCGCGCCCGGCTATTGAGCGTTTCTTCATGAAGAACGGCAAGCCGGCGGTCGATGCGGTCGTCTCGCTCACCGGCTTCTCGCTGGTCGGCGGCCCGGCCTACAACGATTCGGACGCTGCGCAGGCCATGCTGGAAAAGCTCGACGTGCCTTACACGGCCGCGCATGCGATGGAGTTCCAGACGCTGCAGCAGTGGGGCGGCTCAGACCGCGGCCTCATGCCGGTCGAGACCACGATGATGGTCGCGATCCCTGAGCTGGACGGCGCCACCTCGCCGCTGGTCTATGGCGGTCGCGCGGATGCCTCCGGAATGCCGTGTGAGGGCTGCGAGCGGCACTGCCGCTTTGAAACCCAGGACGGCGTCAACGCCATGCAGGTCTGCGTGGCGCGCGCCGAGCAACTGGCCTCGCGCGTCGAGCGGATGGTCCGGCTGCGCAAGACGCCGCGCGATCAGCGCAAGCTCGCCGTCGTACTGTTCAACTTCCCGCCAAATGGCGGCGCCACCGGTACGGCCGCTTACTTGTCGGTGTTCGAGAGCCTTCACAACACACTGCGCGCGCTGAAGAGGGCCGGCTATAACGTCGAAGTCCCGGAAACGGTCGACGCCCTGCGCGAAGCGATCATCCACGGCAACGCGGCGGATTATGGTGCAGATGCCAACGTGCATGCGCGCATCCCCGTCGACGATCACGTTCAGCGCGAGCAGTGGCTGGCCGACATTGAAGAACAATGGGGACCGGCCCCTGGCCGCCAGCAGACCGATGGGCGCACAATCCACGTCCTCGGCCGGCAGTTTGGCAATATCTTCATCGGCGTGCAGCCAGCTTTCGGCTATGAGGGCGATCCGATGCGCCTCCTGTTCGAGAAGGGCTTCGCGCCGACGCACGCTTTCTCGGCTTTCTACCGATATCTGCGCGAGGATTTCGACGCCAACGCGGTGCTGCATTTCGGCACCCACGGCGCGCTGGAATTCATGCCGGGCAAGCAGTCGGGCCTGAGCAATATGTGCTGGCCGGACCGGCTGATCGGTGACCTGCCGAACATCTACCTTTACGCGGCGAACAACCCATCCGAGGGCACGATCGCCAAGCGGCGCTCGGCCGCGACGTTGGTCAGCTACCTGACGCCGCCGGTGACGCATGCGGGCCTGTACCGCGGCCTTATCGACCTGAAAAGCTCGATCGAACGGTGGCGCGGGCTACCCCCGGAAGACGCGCAGGAGCGGGAGCCGCTGGCCGTACTCATTCAGTCGCAAGCGGCGGAGCTGGAGATGGCCAGCGCGGAACCGATCTGGCGGGGCGATGCGCCCGCGCGCATCCGCAAGTTGTCCGAAGATGTCGCCGAGCTTGAGCAGACCCTAATACCCAATGGCCTGCATATCGTCGGCGAAGCGATGAACGCCGATGATCGCAGCGATCTGCTCCGCTCGATCGCCGAAGCCTCCCACGGCATGAGCCTGAGCGATGACCTCGCTCACGCCTTGGCCGAGGGCGATACGCCGGAGCATGCCATTACAGCGGCCGGCCTCGAAGCCAGCGAAGAAAACCTTGGCGTGGCGCGCCAGCTGGCCGGCACCAACAATCTGCTAATGCAGGAAACCGAGATCCCGGCACTCATTCATGCGCTTGATGGCGGCTTCGTGCCGCCGGTGCCGGGCGGCGACCTGCTGCGCTCGCCGGATATCCTGCCGACCGGGCGCAATCTGCACGGCTTCGATCCGTTCCGCCTGCCGAGCGCCTTCGCGGTCCAAGACGGGGCGGCTCAGGCTCAGCGGCTTCTCGACCGCTACAAGCAAGATGGTCATGGCCTGCCCCGAACCGTGGCGATGGTGCTCTGGGGTACCGACAACCTGAAGTCCGAGGGCAGCCAGATCTCGCAGGCGCTGGCGCTGATCGGCGCACGGCCGCGCTTCGACAGCTACGGCCGTCTTGCCGGCGCTGAACTGGTCCCGCTGGAGGAGCTTGGCCGCCCGCGTATCGACGTGATCGTGACGCTGTCTGGCATCTTCCGCGACCTGCTGCCGCTCCAGACCCGCTTGCTGGCCGAAGCCGCGCTTCTTGCCGCGCAAGCCGAGGAGCCGGTCGAGCAGAACTTCATCCGGAAACATGTTCTGGCCTACGCCGAGGAAAACGGATGCGATCTGGAGACGGCTGCGCTTCGCGTTTTCTCCAATGCCGACGGCGCCTACGGCTCAAACGTCAACCAGCTTCTCGACAGCGGCGCGTGGGAAGAGGAATCCGAACTGGCCGAAACCTATCAGGCCCGCAAATGCTACGCCTATGGCTGCTCCGGCAAGCCGGTGCGCCAGAAAGAGCTGCTGCAGAGCGTCCTGTCGCACGTCGAACTGGCCTACCAGAACCTGGAGTCGGTCGAGTTGGGCGTCACCACCATCGACCACTACTTCGACACGCTTGGCGGTATCGGCAAGGCTGTTCAGGGCGCGCGCGGCGAGGCGGCGCAGGTTTACATCGGCGACCAGACCCGCGGCGAAGGCGCGGTGCGCACGCTCAATGAGCAGGTTTCGCTGGAGACACGGACCCGCGCGCTCAACCCGAAATGGTACGAGGGTATGCTGCGCCACGGTTACGAGGGCGTGCGCCAAATCGAGGCCCATATCACCAACACTGTCGGCTGGTCGGCCACGACCGGACAGGTTCCTGAATGGGTCTATCAGCAACTGACCGAAACCTACGTGCTTGATGAAACCATGCGCCGGCGCATTGCCGAGTTGAATCCCAAGGCCTCAGCGAAGATGGCAGGACGGCTTATTGAAGCGCATGAACGCCAGTATTGGTCGCCGGATGAAGCGACCCTCGAAGCGCTGGCGGATGCGAGCGCAGAGCTCGAAGATCAAGTCGAAGGCATCACCGAACACGTGGCCGCATAGAGACCCCAAGGAGACCGGCATGACAGTACTTCTCGACACCCGCCCCGCCGATCGCCGTCAGGATGGCGACGGAAGCGTCCAGGTCGAACTGGACCCATCAGTTCAGATCGACACGGCAAAGGTTTTCTCGGTTTACGGCAAGGGTGGGATCGGCAAAAGCACGACCTCGTCCAACCTGTCAGCCGCCTTCGCCGCGCTGGGCAAACGCGTGCTGCAGATTGGGTGCGATCCGAAGCACGACTCGACCTTCACGCTCACCAAGCGGCTCGTGCCGACAGTGATCGACATCCTGGAGTCGGTCGACTTCCACTCAGAGGAACTGCGCCCGGAAGATTACGTCTACGAGGGCTACAATGGCGTCATGTGCGTTGAAGCCGGCGGCCCGCCGGCGGGCACGGGCTGCGGCGGCTACGTGGTCGGCCAGACGGTAAAGCTGCTGAAGGAGCATCACCTGCTCGAAGACACCGACGTGGTCATCTTCGACGTGCTCGGCGACGTGGTTTGCGGCGGCTTCGCCTCTCCGCTCCAGCACGCCGACCGCGCGGTGATCGTCTCCGCCAACGACTTCGACTCCATCTTCGCGATGAACCGCATCGTCGCGGCGATCGGCGCCAAGGCGAAAAACTACAATGTCCGCGTCGCCGGCGTCGTCGCCAACCGCAGCAAGGATACCGACGAGATCGACCGCTTTAATAACGCCACTGGCCTGCGCCGGCTGGCGCACTTCCCGGATCTCGATGAGATCCGCCGGAGCCGGCTGAAGAAATCCGTGCTGTTTGAGATGGATTCGACCCCGGAACTGGAGGCGGTGAAAGAGGAATACATGCGCCTGGCTGCCACCTTGTGGAATGGGGTCGAGCCTTGCGACGCAAAGCCAATGAAGGACCGGGCCATTTTCGATTTCCTGGGGTTCGAATAATGCCGACCTCGACCTACTTCGCGCGGCGCGGACGCCTCGGCGAGTATTTCGATAAGACCGCAGTCGAGGCGTGGGCGCGGCTGACGACCGATGCGCCGGTCAGCCGGATCCGCGCCACGGTGCGCGCCGGCCGGGACCGGATGCGCCAGACGCTGCTGGACTGGCTGCCGGCTGATCTGAGCGGTTTGCGGCTGCTCGATGCGGGCTGCGGCACGGGAATGCTGTCGGTGGCCGCGGCGGAGCGCGGCGCGGAGGTGGTCGCGGTCGATCTGTCGCCCTCATTGATCGAACTAGCCCGCGAACGCGCGCCATCCAGCTTCCCGCGCGGCGGTCAAATTGAGTTTCATGTCGGCGATTTCATCGACCGCAGCTTAGGTCGCTTCGACTATGTGGTCGCGATGGATTCTCTCATTCACTATCGCGGTAAAGATATTGCTCGCGCGATTGCACGGCTTGCCCCTCGTACGCGCCGCGGCATCCTGATCACATTCGCACCGCGCACGGCAGCGCTCATGGCGATGCACACCGTCGGGAAGGTGTTCCCGCGCTCGGACCGGGCGCCGGCCATCGAGCCGATCAGTTACGGCAAGTTAACCCGGCTGCTGGCGGCTGAGCACAAACTTGCTGAATGGCAGCCACGTCGCACGTCCCGCATCGCCAGCGGTTTCTACACGTCTCAGGCGCTGGAGTTAACGCGGCAATGAAGCGGGTGAACCAGACATTCGTCCAGCAATGGCGCGAGCTGAGCCCGCAATTCCTGCCGTTTGCGGATGCGGCAACGCCTGAGTTGCCTCTTGGACGACTTCTGCGGCTGTCTCTGTTCCAGGTTTCGGTCGGCATGGCCGTCGTGCTGCTAACGGGCACGCTTAACCGGGTGATGATCGTTGAGTTGGGCGTGCCGGCCTGGCTGGTCGCGCTGATGGTTGCGATACCGCTAGTCTTCGCGCCGCTGCGCGCCTTCATCGGCTATAAGTCCGACACGCATCGTTCGTTCCTGGGCTGGCGTCGTGTGCCTTATATCTGGTTCGGCAGTCTGATGCAGTTCGGCGGGCTCGCCATCATGCCGTTCGCGCTATTGATCCTGTCGGGCGACACAACCGGGCCGATCTGGATTGGCCATGCCGCGGCCGCGCTTGCCTTCTTGCTGGTCGGCGCAGGCCTGCACACCACACAAACCGCGGGTCTGGCGCTCGCCACGGATCTGGCGACGGAGGAAACCCGGCCGCGGGTCGTGGCGCTGCTGTATGTCATGCTGCTGGTCGGCATGTTTGCCAGCGCGGTCGCCTTTGGGCTGCTGTTGTCGGATTTCACACAGCTCAAGCTGATCCAGGCCGTCCAGGGCGCAGCCGTGGTAACGATGGTGCTGAATCTGGTCGCGCTGTGGAAGCAGGAAAGCCGCGACCCGGCCAAGACCGCACATGAGCGCCCACGCCCCACCTTTCGCGAGACCTGGCGCAGCTTCACCGCGGGGGGACGCTCGGGGCGCATTTTCCTGGGCGTCGGCCTTGGCACGGCGGCCTTCGCCATGCAGGACGTCCTGCTTGAACCCTATGGCGGCGAGGTGCTGGGGCTTTCGGTGGCCGCAACCACGGCGCTGACCGCGATCTTGGCCGCCGGCATGCTCGCCGGGCTTGCCTACGCGGCGCGCTCGCTAGGGCGTGGTGGCAACCCGTTCCGGCTTGCTGCGCTGGGCGCTCTGGTCGGCATCGCCGCATTCTCCGCAGTCATCTTCGCCGGCCCGCTCGAATCGGCAATGCTGTTTCGGATCGGCACCGCGCTGATCGGCTTCGGCGGCGGCCTGTTTGCCGTAAGCACGCTAATCGCAGCAATGGACCTTGCCGAAAGCGACAACGGCGGCCTCGCGCTCGGCATTTGGGGTGCTGTTCAGGCCACCGCCGGCGGCAGCGCAATCGCTCTGGGCGGGCTCATTCGCGACGGCGTCTCCGCCGCTGCGCAAGCGCAAGCGCTGGGCCCGGGGCTGGTTGGCAGCTACATCGGTTACAGCTTCGTCTATCATCTTGAGATTCTTCTCTTATTCGCAACGCTTGCCGTCGTCGGACCGCTCGTCCGGCCGTCGGGGGAACGTGCGCGGCAGCGCGAGTCCTCGTTCGGTCTGGCCGAGTTTCCAGGCTAGCGTGCTTACTACGGAGGCAGTGCCATGGACGTCATCGGAGATATCACAAGTCACATTGATGTGGCCCAGGTTGTGCTCTATGCATTCTGGATTTTCTTTGCGGGGCTGATCTTCTATCTGCGCCGTGAGGACCGGCGGGAGGGCTATCCGCTGGAATCGGAAGTTACGGGCCAGACCGACACCACGGTCGGCGGGATATGGGTCCCCGAACCGAAGGTGTATCTGCTCCCGCATGGCGGCACGACAATGTTGCCGAGCGATCGCCGCGAGCCCGCGCCAAAGAACCTGGAGCCGGTCGAAGACTGGTCCGGCGCACCGTTCCAGCCCACCGGCAACCCGATGCTCGATGGCGTTGGACCGGCATCCTACGCGCACCGCGCCGATGTGCCTGAGATGATGGAAGACGGGTCGGCGACGATCGTTCCGCTGCGCGTCGCTACGGATTTCTCAATCGCAAAGGGCGATCCTGATCCACGCGGATGCGAGGTCGTTGCCGCTGACCGGGAGGTTGCCGGCATCGTTAAAGATGTCTGGGTCGACCGCGCTGAACAGCTGATCCGCTACCTGGAGATCGAATTACCGCATGCCGCGCCTGCCGCCAGCCAGGCGGAAACCGAACAGAGCGAACCGGCAAGCGCGCCGTCGGCCGTCTCGGTGCTTGCGCCCATGACGATGGCCGAGATCAAAGGCGGCGGCTTCAAACCGCATTTCGTGAAGATCAATGCGCTTCTTGCCGAGCATTTCGCGGCTGTGCCGAAGACCAAACATCCCGATCAAGTAACGCTTCTCGAAGAAGATAAGATCGTTGGCTATTACGGTGGCGGCACCCTTTACGCCAAACCGTCCAGACTGGAGCCACTGCTATGAGCAAATATCAGAACAATTCCGTGCGCGGTCTTCCTGGCGAATTGCCGAAAGGCGAGCGCGTCATCTGGCAAGGATCACCGAATTGGCGCGCCTTCGCGGTGCGGGTGTTCCATACACGCTTCGTGGCTGGCTACTTCGGTGTGCTGATTGCCTGGAGCCTGTTCTCAACGCTGTGGGAAGGCGGCACGATCGTGGCGGCTCTGTCATCGGCGGCATGGCTGGCCGTGGGCGGGACGCTCGCGCTTGGCGTGCTCGGGGGGCTGGCTTGGCTATTCGCCCGCACCACTGTCTACACGCTAACGAATAAGCGGATCGCGATGCGCTACGGCGTGGCGTTGCCGATGACCATTAATATACCGCTGCGCTGTGTCGACTCAGCGGGGCTGCGGGTCTATCCCAACGGCACGGGGGATATTCCTGTCCAGCTCACTGGGCCTGACCGCTTCGCGTATTTTCATCTCTGGCCGAATGCGCGCCCTTGGCAGTACTCGAAAGCTGAGCCGATGATCCGGGCGATACCCAATGTGACAGATGCCGCTGACATCATCGCCGGCGCGCTTGCGGCCGCCCATCAGGCCGAGGCGGCAAAGGAGAAGGCGCCGGAGGTCAAACAGGTGCGCACACGGGCGAAGCGCAAAGCGGCTGCAACTGCTGCGGCACGCCCGCTGGCCGCCGCCGAATGAGACGTGCAACGCAGATCCGTCAGTCGAACGTGTTAGGTCCATGAGCGAGAAACCAACCCATACAGGCGTCCCGCGTGCAGCCCTTGTCGGCATCATGGTGCTAATCGGCTTTGCCCTTGCCGCTGTCTTTACCGGCCGGTTTGCCGATATTGGCCGGGTCAGCATGGCGCCCAGCACGGAGGTTGACCGCGTCAGCTTGCGTTTTGTGGATCGCCGGGACGGCGCTGTCGAGGTTTACAACGCCCAAACCGAGACCCGCGTTGCGGTCGTTGAACCGGGCACCGGCGGTTTTATCCGCGGCGTGCTGCGCGGCATGATGCGCGAACGCAAGCTGAGCGGCAACCTGTCGCAGGCGCCGCTCATGCTGCGCCGTTGGGCGGACGGCAGGTTGACATTGGAGGATCCGCAGACCGGACGTGTCATTGATCTGGGGGCATTTGGCGTGACAAACGCAGGAGCGTTTGCAAAATTGATGGCGTCTTCACAGGCCATACAATGACGGATGCCACGATGACCTCCATACCACATGACAATTCCCTACCCCAAACGGGCTGGCTATTTCGCAAGAAGTTCGAATTGCCATGCACGGTCCGGGTGGATCACAAATTCGAGAGCCTTCACGCCGAAGTGGACTTCGGACAAGTGGTTGATATCCATCCCGGCGATGAGGTGATCGTGCACGGCCAGCCGATCTTCGTGCCTTACGGGGAGACACACGAAGAGGAGCGCCGCGCTACCGTGATCCGCGCGACCTGGCCGGAACGACTGTGGACCCGGCTAACTGGCGACTTCGAATTCATGGAACTGTGCGAATTCAGCTTCTCGGAAGAGAGGAGGCTTTAAGACATGTCTGTTGCTGAGGAAACGCCATACGTCCCGAACGAGACGACCCGGCACGCCCAGGAGAGCACGGTGCTCAGCCCGCGCTTTTACACGACCGACTTTGACAAGCTCGACAAGACCGATGTCAGCAATGTGCGCGGCGAATGGGACGAGTTGATCGCCGAGATGCGCTCGGACCCCAATAAGAACCATTTCATCCGGGGCGAGGAATGGGACAAAATTGATCTCGACGCCCTGCCCGAAGACCTGCGCAAGGAGTTCACGGACTTTCTGGTGTCCTCGCTCACGGCGGAGTTTTCAGGGTGTGTGCTCTATGCGGAAATGAAAAAGCGCGGCACCAACCCGGATGTTTGCGAGCTCTTCAAATACATGAGCCGCGATGAGGCCCGCCATGCCGGCTTCATCAATGACGCCCTCAAGGACTTCGACATCGGCGTCGATCTCGGCTTCCTGACGAAGTCGAAGAAGTACACCTTCTTCCAGCCGAAATTCATCTTCTACGCGACCTACCTCTCCGAGAAGATTGGCTATGCGCGTTACATCACCATCTACCGCCATCTGGAACGGAACCCGGACCGGCGGTTCCACCCAATTTTCAAATGGTTCGAGAAATGGTGCAATGACGAGTTCCGCCACGGTGAAGCTTTTGCGATGCTGATGCGGGCCAATCCGCACGTGCTGCAGGGGCTGAACAAGTTCTGGGTGAAGTTTTTCATCCTGGCCGTGTACGCCACAATGTATGTGCGCGACCATGCGCGTCCGGCCTTCCACCGCGCGCTCGGCGTCGATCCGACCGAATACGACTATCAGGTGTTCCGCATCACTTCGGAAATCTCCAAGCAGGTGTTTCCTTTAACCGTTGATATCGACACGCCCGCTTTCCGGGCGTCGCTGGAACGGCTGCGCAAGATCTCCGATGCGATGTCAGCGGCAAAAGAACGCGGCGGCGTCATCGGCCGGATCAAATGGCTTACATACTCGGCGGGAGCTGCGCTTGCTTTTGCAAGGCTCTATGCAATTCCGGCCAAGAGCAATGAACTGCCGGCGCGCAGCCGCCTGGTACCAAGCTGGTAGGACTTCAGCGCGATGTGGGAACACGGTCTGGCGATCCTTTATGCTCTGTTTATCTGGTGGTTCAGCACCGGGCTCATCCTCTATCTGGATGGCCTACCGCGGCGGACCTTCGGGTGGAGCATGGTCGTCATGACCGTGATCGCGCTCGCCGCGCTTTACGGGCTTTCGGTTGCGAGCACCGATCCTTCGCTGGCGGGCGTTTATCTGTCCTTCACGTGCGGCCTGCTGATCTGGGCGTGGCATGAGCTGAGCTTCCTGACCGGCTACGTCACCGGACCGCGCCGCACGCCCTGTCCGGAGACGCCGAGATGGTTCACGCGGTTCCGCTACGCCAGCGAGACTGTCATCCATCACGAACTCGCCATCGCGGCGACCGCAGGCCTCATGGCAGCACTGACCTGGGGCGGCGCCAATCAGATCGGCCTGTGGACATTTGTCATCTTGTGGCTGATGCGCCTCAGCGCCAAGCTCAACATTTTCCTGGGCGTAGCCAATTTGGCGGAAGAGTTCTTGCCGCCTCACTTGGCGTATCTGGAGAGCTATTTTCGCCGCAAGCCGATGAACCTTCTGTTCCCAGTCTCAGTCACAGCGGCGACAGCCGCCACGGTCCTGATCCTGGAGCGCGGGCTGGCGGCGGGGGTGCCAACAGGTGAAGCGGTTGGCGCTGTGTTTCTCGGGACGCTGCTGGCGCTCGCGGTGTTAGAGCATTGGTTCTTGGTGCTGCCGATTCCCGCGACGGCGCTTTGGCAGTGGGCGCTGGAAGCGCGGCGCGCTCGCAGGCGCGTGGGCACCGGGGACGGCCATGCATCGGCGCAGCGCCACGACCTCTTAAACACGGTATCGCCGGCAGCGTCCGGTGCAACACGGCCGGCTGGCTCTTTAACAGCCGGTCATCCCTGGGGAAGGCATACTCCGCCTCTGCGCGCGCGGGTCGCGGATGATGTGCATAACAACAAACTGCAAGAGTTTCCTGGGCGTGGGTCTGCGCCGGGCTCGCTGGACTGAAGTGGAGGAGAGCGATGGACTATAACGGTTTTTTCCGCGACCGGCTGGAAGATCTCCGCAAGGAGGGCAACTACCGGGTGTTTGCTGAACTGGAACGCCGGCGCGGCAACTTTCCCCGGGCCAAGCAGTATCGCGAGGACGGCGAAGCCGAAGTCACTGTGTGGTGCTCCAACGACTATCTCGGCATGGGGCAAAACCCGATCGTGCTTGAAGCCATGCATGAAGCGCTTGATAAATGCGGCGCCGGCGCGGGCGGCACGCGCAACATTTCCGGCACCAACCATTACCACGTCGTTCTCGAGCGCGAATTGGCCGACCTCCACGCCAAGGAGGCCGCGCTCCTGTTCACCTCGGGCTATGTGTCCAACTGGGCAGCGCTCAGCACGCTGGCCTCGCGCATCCCCGGTTGCGTCGTATTTTCCGACGAGGGTAACCACGCCTCGATGATCGAGGGCATCCGGCATTCCCGCGCGCAAAAGCGCATCTGGAAGCACAACGACCCTGAAGACCTTAACCGGCAGCTCAGCGAATATCCGCACGAGACACCGAAACTGGTCGCCTTCGAGTCTGTTTACTCGATGGATGGGGATATCGCGCCGATCGCCGAAATCTGCGACGTGGCCGAAGCGCATGGCGCCATGACCTATCTTGATGAGGTGCACGCAGTCGGTCTTTATGGCCCGCGCGGCGGCGGCATAGCCGAGCGCGAGGGGCTGATGGATCGGCTGACCGTGATCGAAGGCACACTCGGTAAGGCGTTCGGCGTGGTCGGCGGCTACATTACCGGCACCAAGGAACTATGCGACTTCGTGCGCAGTTTCGCCTCAGGGTTCATCTTCACAACCGCCCTGCCCCCGGCCGTGGCCGCGGGCGCGATCGCCAGCATCCGGCACCTTAAGCAAAGTGAGATGGAGCGGGAGCGGCATCAGCGCGTGGTCGCCAAGGTGCGCCGCAAGCTGGACGCCATCGGCATCCCGTACCTGCAAAACCCAAGCCACATCGTCCCGGTGATGGTAAAAGACCCGGTGAAGTGCAAGTGGATCAGTGACTGGTTGATGGATCATCACGGTATCTATGTGCAGCCGATCAACTACCCGACGGTACCGAAAGGAACCGAGCGCTTGCGCATCACGCCGTCGCCGATCCATACCGATGGCGACATTGACAAGCTTGTCTCCGCGCTGAATGAACTCTGGTCAGCCTGCGCGCTGGCGCGGCAGGTGGCCTGAGCCATCGGTAAGACCGCCACCCCGCCCGCTTGGGCGCGGTCGGCGGGCAGGTCCAGGTTGATGGAGAGTGGCTGATTCATGGCTGCACCTTATCCGTTCTCAGCGATTGTCGGCCAAGACGAGATGAAGCTGGCGCTAATGATTGCGGCGACCGACGCGTCTGTAGGCGGCGTGCTCGCTTTCGGCGAACGCGGAACCGGCAAATCGACAGCCGTGCGGGCCCTAGCCGCGCTATTGCCGCCAGTCCAGGCCGTCGAGGGCTGCCTCTACCATTGCGATCCGGCGAAGCCCTGCGGCCTCAGCGAAGCCTGCGCGGCGGCTGCGGAGATGAAGGGGGAGCCGCGCGCGGCCACCATTCCGGTTCCGGTTGTCGATCTGCCGCTGGGCGCGACCGAAGACCGGATTGTGGGCGCGCTCGATCTGGAACGCGCCCTTACCCGTGGCGAAAAGGCGTTCGAGCCAGGATTGCTGGCCCACGCCAACCGGGGCTTTCTCTACATCGACGAAGCCAATCTGCTGGAAGACCACCTCGTTGACTTGCTGCTCGACGTTGCCGCGACGGGTGAAAACATCGTCGAGCGCGAGGGCTTGAGCATCCGCCATCCGGCGCGCTTCGTGCTCATTGGCAGCGGCAACCCCGAAGAAGGCGAGCTGAGGCCTCAACTTCTCGACCGCTTCGGCCTTTACGTGGAGGTCTCCGCGCCGCGCGATCTCGATGAGCGCATCCAGGTTATCCGCCGGCGCGACCAGTTCGAACGCGATCCCGCGGCGTTCATCGAGGCGTGGCAGCCGGAAGAAGACGCGCTCCGCGAATCGATTCTGAACGCTAAGGAAAACCTTCAGACGGTGGATGTGCCGGATACGGTCGTGGCCCGTGCGGCGGAGCTATGCGTCAGCCTCGGCACGGATGGCTTGCGCGGCGAGCTGACGCTGATCCGCGCGGCCCGCGCCCTGGCGGCGCTCGAAGGCGCGGAGGTCACGGGCCAGGAGCACTTGCGCCGGGTCGCCCCGGCGGCGCTGCGCCACCGCTTGCGGCGCGATCCGCTCGATGAATCCGGTTCCGGCGTGCGCGTCGAGCGTGCGATCAGCGAGATCTTTGAGTGCGCGACGGGCGCAGACGCCGCCCGCACAGCAGCGCAGTGACCCGCCAGGACGGTCCCGGACTGGAGCACGGCGCGCACTGGCGCGGCGATATGCTTGTACCGGATGCCCCGGACCCCGATCAGGTGCAGCCGCCAGAGACTGATATCTCAGCCTGGCAACAAGCGCTCCTTGCGGCAGCGCTATTCGCGGTCGATCCTGTGGGCCTCGGCGGGATCATGACCCATGCGCATGCCGGACCGGTTCGCGATCAGTGGCAAGCCTATTTGGATACGCTTTGGCCGGCTGAGACGCCGCGCCGTCGCGTCCCAGCAAACATCGCCGATGACCGGCTTATCGGGGGGCTCGATATCGCAGCCACGCTTCGCGCCGGACAGCCTGTCGCTGATAAAGGGATTCTTGCCGAGGCGGATGGCGGCTTCATTGCTCTCGCGATGGCCGAGCGCTTACCACTGTCGACCGCCGCGCGTATCACCGCAGCCATGGACCGCGGCGCAGCCGTGCTCCAGCGCGATGGCCTTGCGATCACGATGCCAACGCGGTTCGGCGTCGTCGCTTTCGACGAAGGCATCGGAGAAGATGAAGGCGCGCCGCGCGGGCTGAGCGACCGGCTGGCCTTTGATATTGATCTGCACGCCGTCTCATGGGGCGAGGCGTCGCAGCACGCGGGCGCACCCGATGCCGAACAAGTCGCAGCCGCCCGCGCGCGGCTGGCAAGCGTCGATCTGGGCGAGGAGATCTTGAAGCGGCTTTGCGCCGTCTCGCTTCAGCTCGGGGTTGGCTCCGCGCGCGCGCCGTTCTTCGCCGTCCGCGCAGCGCGCGCTGCCGCCGCGCTTCAAGGCCGCGACGAGGTCAAGGAGGCGGATGCAATTCTTGCGGTCCGCCTGGTTCTCGGCCACCGCGCGGAGACGCTGCCCGCCCCGCCGGCCAACGATGAGAAGTCTGAGCCGCCGCCGCCCGAGCCGCCAGAACAACAGGAGCGGAATGAGAATGGGGAACAGACCGAAACCGATGCGCCACCTCCGGAGGACATCCTGCTTGCAGCGGCCAAGGCGGCGATCCCGGACGGGCTGCTCGACCGCCTGCGCGCCGCTAAAATTCGCGGCAATCAAGGAGTGGCCGGCCATGCCGGAGCGCTGGCCAACGCCAAGGAACGCGGCCGCCCGATCGGCGTGCGCGCGCAAGCGCCGCGGTCCGGCGCGCGGCTGAACGTCGTCGAGACGCTACGCGCCGCCGCCCCGTGGCAGCCGCTGCGCCGGGCAAACGCGCCCGATCCACAACGCCGGATCATCATCAGCCCCGAGGACTTCCGCATCACGCGCTTCAAGCAGCGCACCGAAACCATGACGATCTTTATCGTCGACGCCTCCGGCTCAACGGCCCTGAACCGCCTCGCCGAAGCCAAGGGCGCGGTGGAGTTGCTGCTCGCCGACTGCTATGTGCGCCGCGATCAGGTCGCGCTTGTTGGCTTTCGCGGGCGCGCCTCAGAACTGCTGCTGCCGCCCACACGCTCGCTGACACGCGCCAAACGCAGCCTCTCCGGTCTGCCGGGCGGCGGCGGCACACCGCTTGCATCGGGCCTGAGGAAAGGGCTAGAACTTGCTGGGGGCGCGAGACGGAAAGGGCAGACGCCCATCTTGGTGCTGCTGACCGACGGACGGGCGAATGTCGGGCTAGACGGCGCCGGCGGGCGCAAGCGCGCCGAAGAGGACGCTTTCACGGTCGCACGTATGATCCGCCAAGCGGGTCTGTTGAGTATCGTTATTGATGCGTCACAGCGCGCCCAGAAACCAGCGCAACGCATCGCAGATGCTCTGGATGCGCGCTATGTGCCGTTACCATTCGCCAATGCGGCCGCGGTGTCGCAGGCGGTTCGCGCCGTCTCCGCCTGACAGGCCGACTGGCAAACAGCCCAGGGGGCGCGTGTGTCTTATCTGACCTTTATCGCATTTTTCCTGATCGTGCTCGCCGCGGCGTCCTCAGGTGCGATCTTCAAGCCCGGCGAATGGTATCGCGACTTGCGCAAGCCAGGCTGGACCCCGCCCGACTGGGCGTTCCCGGTTGTTTGGGCGATACTTTATTTCATGATCGCTATCGCGGGCTATTTAGTGTGGATGGTTGACCCGCTCTCGACGGCGATGGCGCTGTGGGTGGCGCAGCTCGCACTCAACGCCGCTTGGTCATGGCTGTTCTTCGGCCGTCGCGACATGGCAATCGCGTTCGCGGATGTCAGCGCGATGTGGTTGTCGATCCTCGGCTTCATCATCGCGGCCTGGCCGATCGCCCCCGTCGCCTCGCTCCTGTTCGTGCCATATCTGGTCTGGGTCAGCGTCGCGAGCGCGCTGAATTTCACCGTTTGGCGCATGAACGCGTGAGCCCGCAAATGATCCGGGGGCAAACGCGATGACCGAACAGCTCGATTGGGAGCGCGACAGGGCGGATTGGCCCAACCATCAGTACAGCGGTTTTGTCGAGGCGGCTGAGCTTAGCTGGCATGTCCAGCGCATGGGCACGGGACCTGTCGTTCTTCTGCTGCACGGCACCGGCGCATCCACTCATTCATGGCGTGACCTTGCCCCGCTCCTGGCCGAGCGCTTTACCGTCATCGCCCCGGATTTGCCGGGTCACGCCTTCACAGAGCGGCCGCCCGCACGCGACCTCTCCTTGAGCAGCATGGCACGCGCCGTCTGCAGACTCATCGCGGCGTTAGATGTGCGACCGGACATCGTTGTGGGCCACTCGGCAGGCGCTGCGCTCGCGCTTCGTATGGCGTTGGACCAGTGCATCGCGCCGGCAGCAATCGTCAGCCTGAACGGCGCGCTATTCCCGTTCTCGGGCGTCGCCAGGCACGTGTTTCCCCCAGTGGCACGGCTGATGCTGCTTAACCCGTTTACGCCGCGCATCTTTACGGCTCAGGCCTCCAGCCCCCAACGTGTGGAGCGCCTGATCGAGAACACCGGCTCGCAAATCGACGCGAAGGGGTTGGCGACTTATAAACGGCTCTTCCGCCAGCCCAGCCATGTTCTCGGTGCGCTAGGCATGATGGCGAACTGGGATCTGGAGCCGCTTCAAAACGCGATGGACAAGATCGAAACACCTGTGGTGCTCGTCGCCGCGGAGGACGACCGCGCCGTACCGCCATCAAACTCCATGCGCGCCCGCGACAAGCTCCCCCA
The DNA here is from genome assembly GCA_964466965.1 of uncultured Hyphomicrobiaceae bacterium. Lineage (GTDB taxonomy): Bacteria > Pseudomonadota > Alphaproteobacteria > Rhizobiales > Rhodomicrobiaceae > Dichotomicrobium. Next base: position 17,608 of record CAYXPZ010000004.1, on the reverse strand, counting down.
TGCCAAGGTCGTGTATCTGCGTGGGCTCGGCCATCTGGCGCATGAGGAAGCGCCAGAACAAATCGCCAGCATTATCGAAGAGACGGCTCTGGAAGCCGGTGTGCTTTAGCTGCTAACGGACCCGAAGCAGCGTCTCCGACTGCGACTCCTTCGCTCGTTCGATAAATCATCTAGTAATAATGAGCTTTCTATCTTAAACAGTGGCCCATGGAACAGCAAACAATCACGCACGGTAGACAGTTTCCGTCCGATCATCCGCATCGGCAGACGTTAAATGATGAGGTTCATGCGCGCCCGCCTGAAGAGCTGGTCGCGCCAACCCGATTGTCATTTCTCGCGCTTACTGTGGATGCGGAACAGAGCAAGCGCAATTTTGATCTGATAGGCGATCTCGCGGAACACTTGAAGGTGCCTCCGCCGGAAGCTTTCTCCAGCCACTACAGTCGAGACATGGGCCGCTTCCGCATGAAATGGGAGCGCCACACCGAATTCATGCGTTTCATGTTCATCGTTCCGGAGCCGGAAACGGCGCCTTTTGCAGAAACGGCCATTGAGCAGGTGCCCCAGGACTGGCTGGAGAGGCTGGAAGGCCACGTCTTGGTGGCAACGCATGTCGAATTTCGTAAAGCAAGCGATCAACGTCCCGATACAGACGCCATTTGCGACACGATGTTTGATTGCCAGCCGCTGGTTGGCTCCAAGATTGGCGGCGGCGCGGGGCAAGCCTTCACAGATTTCCGTATCAAGTCGGACCGATTCAGCAGGCTGTTGGTCGAGGATTACAGTCTCACCCGTCGGCAAGCCGGGCGGACCGTTCAGCGTATTCTCGAAATCGACACCTACCGTATGCTGGCACTCCTCACCTTCCCGCTCGCGAAGGAGTTGACGCCTGCCCTCAGCGAGGCCGAGCAGCGTTTGGCGCAGATCACCACCTCGCTGGTATCTGCTACGGCCACGGACGAACCCGGCCTGCTCGACCGGCTCACCAAGCTGCAAGCGGAAATCACCAGCCGGCGTGCCGACAACGACTACCGGTTTACCGCGGCTTCCGCCTATTACGCGCTGGTGCAAAGCCGCATCCGTGAGCTGCGCGAACAGCGCATTCCCGGCCTTCAAACTTTCGGCGAATTCGTCGACCGCCGGCTGTCGCCAGCTATCAGCACCTGCCAGACGATTGCCGAGCGACAAGCCTCGCTATCCGATAAGGTCGCGCAAGCCACTCAGCTTCTGTCAACGCGCGTGGACATCGACCGCCAGACGCAGAACCAGTCGCTTCTGGAGTCGATGGACCGGCGGGCCAAGATGCAGCTCATGCTGCAGCAAACGGTTGAAGGCTTGTCCGTCGCGGCGATCAGCTATTATCTCGTCAGCCTAATCGGCTATGCTGCCGAAGGGATCGTCAAGGGCTTCGGACTCCCGGCCGACCCGGGTATTGTCGTGGCCGTCAGCATCCCCGTCGTTGTTTTCGCCGTCTGGAGCGTGGCGCGACGCGCGCGCAAGGCGATCGGCCGATCGCAACGTATTGATCACCTTTAACTCTTGCGGGAGCTGCGCATGGTTGAACTGATCGTGACATATGAGTGGGCGATCGTGTTTCTCGGCGTGATCGCCTACGGCATTTGGGAGCTTATTTCGGTCCGCCGAAGCCAGCGCCGCGCGAACCGGCGCACAGAATCAGACAGCAAGGACTGAACTACCAGAACTGCCGCGGCATTCGGTAGGGTAACATCGACTGGATGATCGGCGAGCGAAACCGGTCCAGATGCAGCGACTCATGCATCGCCGTGACAGGCTGTCCCATCAGCTTGGAGGCAACCAACGAGCGCGCGTAGAACGGCGAATCCTCCAGGGTCTTGAGGACCCGTGCCGCGCCATCCTCCGACTGTGTGCTGCGCGGCATTGTCCAGCCGGTGCGCGGCAGACGAACCGAGGGCGGCACCGGGATCTCGCGCACCTGGCCATTCTCGTCGAACACCAGGGCCAGCGACCGTCGCCCACCGTCGCGCATCGTGACGTCATAGAGAACAGCCGTATCCGTGCCGACGCTCGCCCGCGACCAATCCCAATAGCGGAAGCCGGCTTCAAGCGATTCCGTACCGCTGTTCGAATCGAGATAGGCACCCCCCGACCAGCGCAGGCTGGGCTTCTCCAGAGCCACCTCGATTCGGGAGACAGGCGACAACGGCGACCAAGCATGCCGCGCGTTGTCGTCGAGCAGAAAGGTCTTGCCAGTGAGCGGGCTGGGATGGAGCGTGACCGTCCCTCTGATCCGGCCAAAAAACGGCACAGTCGGCTCGTCGATCCGCACGCGCAACCGCGTCCCGTCCCAATCCAGCATGCTGCGGCACAGAACAAGTTCGTTTTCGCTTCGGCTGATTAAGCCTTTATGCCGCTCAGTCATGGCCCAGCGATGCCCGCTCTTGCCATACAGCGCGACGTTCAACGCGCAATGGTTTAGCGGATCGCGCCGCCCGGACCAAGCGTAATAGGGTGAGAACACACTGCCCACAAAGGCAATGACGGTGATGCCGTGCTGACCGTCATCGCTCAGCGCGTCGAGATACCACCACGCGTACCCGCCCGGCGCGACCGGCCGGTCGAAGCGGAGTCCTTCAGAATGCAGTTCGCTGCCATCCGGCCCGACATCGCCACCATCGGCACGCCAGGTCCTGGATGGACGCTGCCCCCCGCCAGATAGAGGCCGGGTATCTTCGTCCGGGAGCCGGGCCGATTGAAGGATGCCCGCCATCCGTGCGAGGCGGCGCCATAGATCGCGCCGCCGGTTCCCGGAAACCGCTTTTCGAAATGCGCCGGCGTCGAGACGGCGGTCGCCGCAGGCGTGCTGCGAACGCTTAGCCCGCAGCGCGCCAACAGGGAAAAGGTACGCTCCTTGCACTGGTCTATGTCCTCTTCGCTCATGGTTTGTCTGTCGCCGAGCGGCGGCGCGTTGATGATACACAAAAGCCGCTCGCCGCCGTTGCCGTCGAGCCGTGCACTGTCATCGCGGTCCTGAGCACAGATGTAGGCGGTCGGCTCGGAGGGCACGCGTGCGCGCTCGAAAATGTCATCGAACTCGGCCTTATAATCCCGGGAGAAGAAGACGTTATGCCGGACCAGAGGGAAGCCATCGGTCTGCGCCAGCATGGAGAAGGTCACAGCAGACAGCGAGCGCTGACGGACCGGCACGCGCGGCGCAGCGGCCGCGGCAGCGCGACCCAGGATGCCATGCCCAATTGCGCCGCTATCCGCATTGACCAGGACACTGCCGGCTACCAGCCGCTCACCGGAGGCGAGGAGGACGCCTGCCGCGCGCCCATCTTCCACAACGACCTCGCGGACATCTTCGTCAAAGCGGAACACCGCGCCATGGCGTTCTGCAGCTGTTTTGAGCCCCTCGGCGAGCCGTTTCATACCGCCTTCGATCATCCACACGCCATCCAGCTCGACATGCGCGATCAGCATCAGCGTCGCTGGGGCGCGGAACGGCGATGACCCACAATAGGTAGCGTAGCGCCCGAACAGCTGGCGCAGTCGTGCATCGCGGAAGTAATTGCCCAGCGCCTTCCACAGTGAGGCGTAAGGATTGAGCCGCAGCAGATCGTTGGTATTGCGCCAGCCTATGCGCCCGATCATCCTTGGGAAACTCGGCTGCGGCTGCTGAATGAAGGAATGCTCCAGCGTCTTATAGATGCGGGTGGCCTCTGCGCAGAAGGCCCGGTAGCGCCGGGCCTCCGCCGCACCGGCAAAGTCGCCGATGGCCTCTACGGAGCGATCCTGATCGGCGAAAAGGTCCAGCCGGTCCCGCTCGCTCCAGGCATGGCGCGCGAGGATCCCCGCCGGCTTCGTGGTGATGTACGTGTCGAGGTCCTCGCCCGCGGCGGCGAAAATCTCTTCGAACACCCGGCGCATGGTGAACACGGTGGGACCGCAATCGATCCGGGCGTTACCAACACAGGCCTCTGCAAGCTTACCGCCAGGCTCGCTGGCGCGTTCCACCACGCTTACGCGCCGGCCGCTTGCCGCAAGCGTTAAGGCCGCGACGAGCCCAGCCACGCCAGCTCCAACGATGACAACGTGATCGGCCTGCAAAGCCCCTGTCCTCCGTCTCCCACTATTTTGTTTGTCAATTTAACATGACATAAAAAAGTGACAATCTGAAATGACAGGTATAACCTCCGATATGTTGACGCACAGCGGCGTCGCGTCGAGGGCCATTTCGGAAGGCCGATGGTGGACACCACAAGACATGACGGACGCCAGATCGCCAATGGTGGCCCGAACACGCGATCCTACTCGGCCGCATTACGCGAAAATCTGCGTCGCTGGCGCAACCGCTTGGCGGCAAGCCGCCGCTTCCAGCGCTGGGCGGCGGCCTTTCCGCTGACACGCTCGGTCGCCCGGAAGCGCTCCGCACGTCTTTTCGATGTATGCGCCGGGTTCGTCTACTCCCAGATCCTCTACGCCTGTGTGCGGTTAAGGCTGCTTGATCTGCTGGATCAGGCTCCGCGCTCGCCCGCCGACGCCGCACATGCGTTGTCGCTCTCGGATGACGGCGCACGACGGCTTCTGGCCGGGGCTGCGGCGTTGGGGCTGGCGGAGCAATGTTCGGATGGGCGCTATGCTTTGTCGATGGACGGCGCGGCGCTGCTCGGCAACCCCGGCGCGATTGCCATGATCGCCCATCACGCGCATTTCTATGATGATTTGCGCGACCCTGTAGCGCTGCTGCGCGGCGAAACGCAGGACACGGCGCTGTCGCGCTTCTGGGGCTATGCGCGCGGCGAGGCGCCGGCCAATCTGAGCGACGCCGAAACCGCCGATTACACCGCCCTCATGGCCACGTCCCAGTCGCTCATCGCTGAGGATATCCTGGATGCCTACGACCTGTCGCAGCATAGCCGCCTGATGGATGTTGGCGGAGGCGACGGCGCGTTCATTGAAGCGGTGGCCGCGCGGCACCCCGGTCTCGACCTGATGCTGTTCGACTTGCCGGCAGTGGCGGAACAAGCTTCCCGGCGCGTGGCCCAAGCTGGCATCGCATCACGGGTCAGCGTCTCCGGCGGCGACTTCTTTGGCGATGCCCTCCCCGCTGGCGCGGACATCATCACGCTTGTCCGCATTCTTCTCGATCATGATGACCCCGGCGTCCTCAAAATCCTGCGCAATGTTCACGCCGCGCTGCCGCCGGGCGGAACCCTGCTCATTGCTGAGACGCTCTCAGGGGTGCCAGGGGCAGAGAAGATCAGCGACGCCTACTTCGGATTTTACCTCATGGCGATGGGAAAGGGGCGGCCTCGCCGCTTCGCGGAAGTCCGCCAGTTGCTCAGTCGGGCGGGCTTCCGCCAGGTTCGTTTGAAGCGCACGCGACGCCCTCTGCTGACCCAGCTTGTTACGGCACGGCGCTGAAAATTTGGTCACAGAGCCCGAATTGAGCTGTAAAACAAACTTGACATTCTCTATGGTCAATTTAGACTGACACTAAATCGAGCATCAGCATGGAGCCTACGAGGCTTTCGGAATGACGTCTGAACTCAACACCACAGCTGTCGTCTTAGAGCGGCCTGAAACCATCAGCCTCAGCGAGCTAGCGCTGCCCTCTGTGGGTGAGGACGAGATTGTGGTGGACATCGCCTGGAGCGGGATCAGTACCGGCACCGAAAAGCTGCTGTGGAGCGGCCGCATGCCACACTTTCCGGGAATGGGTTATCCCCTTGTTCCTGGTTACGAATCCGTCGGACGCATCCGTGAAGCTGGCCCTAAATCCGGCCGTACCGCCGGCGAGCTGGTTTTCGTTCCGGGAGCGCGCTGCTTCGGCGAGGTGCGTGGACTTTTCGGCGGAGCCGCTTCGCGGCTGGTCGTCCCGGGTGATCGCGTGGCGCCGATCGCCGAAGACCTCGGCGAGGCCGGCACGCTACTGGCGCTCGCGGCAACGGCCTATCATGCGCTTGTGATGCGTAGCGGCAACGGTCGCACACTGATCGTCGGTCACGGCGTCCTTGGCCGCCTGCTCGCACGCCTGTCAGTCACACTTGACACCGATCCACCAACTGTGTGGGAGACCAATGCCGAGCGTGCCGCCGGCGCCAACGGCTATACGGTCATCCACCCCGATGATGACGATCGCAAGGACTATGTGACCATCTTCGATGTCAGCGGCGATCCGAACATTCTCGACAGTCTCATCGCACGGCTGACGCCGCGCGGCGAAGTCATCCTCGCTGGATTTTATAGCGAGCGGCTGTCTTTCTCCTTCCCGCCCGCGTTTCTGCGCGAAGCCGCAATGCGTGTTGCGGCTGAGTGGAAGCGGGACGACCTCACGGCGGTTTGCGGTCTCATCGAGGCCGGAAGCCTGAACCTCGATGGCCTGATCTCCCACCGCGAAAGCGCGGCCCGGGCAACCGAGGCTTACAGAACCGCCTTCAATGACCCCGCCTGTCTGAAAATGATATTGGATTGGAGAGCGTATCAATGAGTGGAGCCAACGGCGCTAAGCAAACAGCCACCGTCATTGACAATATTCGCGATCAGCTCCGCGAAGAAGCTGCCGTCGAGCCTGATCCTGTGCCCCAAGGCGAGCCGACCAAAGAAACGCAGATCATCGCGATCTACGGTAAAGGCGGTATCGGCAAGAGCTTCACGCTGTCAAATCTGTCTTACATGATGGCGCAGCAGGGCAAGCGGGTTCTGCTGATCGGCTGCGACCCGAAATCCGACACGACCTCGTTACTCTTCGGCGGCCGCAGTTGCCCGACTATCATCGAGACATCCACCAATAAGAAACTCTCTGGCGAGGACGTCACCGTCAGCGATGTCTGCTTCAAGCGCGACGGCGTGTTCGCCATGGAGCTTGGCGGACCTGAGGTCGGGCGCGGTTGCGGCGGGCGCGGCATAATTCACGGCTTCGAGACGCTGGAAAAGCTTGGCTTCCACGACTGGGACTTCGACTACGTGCTCCTGGACTTCCTGGGCGACGTGGTCTGCGGGGGCTTTGGCCTGCCGATCGCGCGCGACATGTGCCAGAAGGTGATTGTCGTCGGCGCGAATGACCTGCAGTCGCTCTACGTCGCCAACAATGTCTGTTCGGCGGTGGAATATTTCCGCAAGCTGGGTGGGAACGTCGGCGTCGCCGGGATGGTCGTCAACAAAGACGACGGCACGGGCGAGGCGCAGGCTTTCGCCGAAGCGGTGGGCATTCCGCTGCTCTCCGCGATCCCCGCACATGACGAGATCCGCCGCAAGAGCGCGAATTATGAGATCATCGGTACGCCGGAAAGCCAGTGGGCCCCGATGTTCGAAACCCTCGCGACGAACGTTGCCGAGGCGCCGCCGGTCCACCCGGTTCCGCTGACGCACGACCAACTCCTCGGCCTATTCAAGAGCAAGGACGTTGGCGGCGACTTCCAGCTGCAGCCAGCCACGTTCGAGGACATGTGCGGCAAGCACTACGTCGAAAAGCCGTCGCTCGAAGTGGTCTACGACACAGTTTAAGGGGCGCGCGCAATGACGGATAAATCGGCACACGACGACGGCACCCCGCGCGGCGAAGTGGTCTACGACTCAGCCGGCGATGTGCAGGTCGACACTGGATCGGCGGTCGAAGGCCGCGAAGCCGCGCCGCCAACCACCGGGTTGACGGAATCCGGTGACGGAATCGGCTGCCATGCAGGGGCTGACGAAATGCGCAAGGCCGCAGAAGCGGCCGGAAAGAGCGAAACGCTCGAGCAATACGCCGAAGACTACCCGACCGGCCCGCACGACAAACCTCAGAGCATGTGCCCGGCCTTCGGCTCCCTGCGCGTCGGCCTGCGGATGCGCCGCACCGCAACCGTGCTCAGCGGCTCGGCCTGCTGTGTTTACGGCCTGACCTTCACCTCGCACTTCTACGGCGCACGGCGGACCGTTGGCTATGTGCCCTTCAACTCAGAGACGCTCGTCACCGGCAAGCTGTTCGAGGATATCCGCGACGCAGTCCACGAGCTGGCGGACCCCGAGCAATACGACGCAGTGATCGTCACCAACTTGTGCGTGCCAACCGCCTCTGGCGTGCCGCTTCAGTTGCTGCCCAAGGAAATCAACGGCGTGCGCATCGTCGGCATAGATGTGCCGGGCTTCGGCGTGCCGACCCATGCCGAGGCCAAGGACGTACTCGCCGGCGCGATGCTCCACTATGCCCGTAACGAGGCAGAGCAAGGGCCGGTACAGGCGCCAAGCAATCTGGAGACGGAGCGGCCCACGGTCACGCTGCTCGGCGAGATGTTCCCGGCGGATCCGATCGGCATCGACCAGCTTCTGCAGCCGCTCGGGATGGCCGCCGGACCGGTCGTGCCGACGCGCGAATGGCGTGAGCTTTATGCGGCACTGGACTGTGCGGTCGCCGCGGCGATTCACCCGTTCTACACCGCCAGCGTGCGCGAATTCGACAAGGCTGGGCGGCCGGTCGTCGGTTCCGCGCCGGTAGGCTATGACGGCACGGCGGATTGGCTGAAGGCGATTGGCCAGGCGGCGGGCGTTCCAGCCGAACAGATCGCCGCCGCACAGAACGCCGCGCTGCCCGGCATCCGCGAGGCGCTGGACAATACGCCGATAAAGGGCCGCATCACGATGTCCGGCTACGAAGGCTCCGAATTGTTGGTCGCCCGGCTGCTGATCGAGAGCGGCGCGGATGTCCGTTACGTCGGTTCGGCCTGCCCGAAGACGAAATGGTCCGATCCGGACCGCGAATGGCTTGAAGCACGCGGCGTGCGCGTGCAGTTCCGCGCCTCGCTGGAGCAGGACGTAGCGGCCATGCAAGAGTTTGAACCTGATCTCGCCATTGGGACGACGCCAGTGGTCCAGAAGGCCAAAGAGCGCGCAACGCCGGGCCTCTACTTCACCAACCTGATCTCCGCGCGACCGCTGATGGGTCAGGCCGGATGTGGCTCGCTCGCCACACTCGTCAACACGGCGATGGGCCAAAAAGACCGCTTTGATGGGATGAAGGCGTTCTTTGATGGCGTCGGCGAGGGCTATTCCGCGGGGGTTTGGGAAGACAAGCCGAAGGACCGCCCAGAGTTCAAGCGCAAATACGCGCGCAAATTGGCGAAGGAGCTGAAAGATCAGGAGGCGGTGGGATGCTGATCCTCGATCATGACCGCGCCGGTGGCTATTGGGGCTCGGTCTACGTCTTTACAGCGATCAAGGGCCTGCAGGTTGTCATCGACGGTCCGGTCGGCTGCGAGAATCTGCCGGTGACCTCGGTGCTCCATTACACCGACGCGCTTCCGCCGCACGAGTTGCCAATCGTCGTGACCGGACTGGCCGAGGAAGAGCTGGGCCGCGAAGGTACCGAAGGCGCGATGAAGCGGGCTTGGGATGCCCTCGACAAAGACCTGCCCTCCGTCGTCGTGACAGGGTCGATCGCGGAGATGATCGGGGGCGGCGTCACGCCGGAAGGCACAAGCATCAAGCGCTTCCTCCCGCGCACTATTGACGAGGATCAATGGGAAAGCGCGGACCGCGCGATGAAGTGGCTCTGGACCGAATTCGGCCCGAAGAAAGTGCCACAGCGCAAGCCGCGCAAAGAGGGTCAAAAGCCCAAGGTCAATATCATCGGCCCGATCTACGGCACCTTCAATATGCCTTCCGACCTGGCGGAAATTCGCCGGCTGGTCGAAGGTCTGGGCGCTGAGGTCAATATGGTGTTCCCGCTCGGGAGCCACCTGGCCGACATCACCAGCCTGGCGCAAGCTGACGTGAACATCTGCATGTATCGCGAATTCGGGCGTCAGCTCTGCGAAGTGCTGGAGCGGCCATACTTGCAGGCGCCGGTCGGGCTGGAATCGACAACGCTGTTTCTTCGCAAGCTCGGCGAGATGTTGGAGATCGATCCCGAGCCATTCATCGAGCGCGAGAAACACACGACGATCAAGCCGCTCTGGGATCTGTGGCGGTCGGTCACACAGGACTTTTTCGGCACGGCCAGCTTCGGGATCGTGGCCAACGAAACCTATGCCCGCGGCGTGCGCAACTTCCTGGAAAATGACATGGGCCTGCCCTGTCACTTCTCTTATGCGCGTAGCGCCGGGCGCAAGCCGGATAACGAAGCAGTGCGCCGTTCTGTTCAAAACGACACGCCGCTGATCGTCTTCGGGAGTTACAATGAGCGGATGTATCTTTCCGAAATCGGCGCAAAGGCGATGTATATCCCGGCGTCGTTCCCCGGCGCGATCATCCGCCGACACACCGGCACGCCGTTCATGGGCTATGCCGGCGCCACCTATCTGGTGCAGGAAGTCTGTAACGCACTGTTCGATGCGCTGTTCCACATCCTGCCGCTCGGCACCGACCTGGACAAGGCAGAAGCGACGCCAGCGCGTTTGGCGCGCAGCGAGACCAGGCCGTGGGACGAGGACGCGCAGCGGCTTCTGGACGACTATGTCGAGCGCGAACCTTTCCTCATACGCATTTCAGCCGCGAAACGGCTACGCGATCAGGCCGACCGTGACGCTCAGCTGTCCGGAGAGCAGCGTGTCACCGCCGAGCGCGTCGCCAAAGCGCTTGAAAAAGTTAAAGGAGGGCAGGCGGTATGATTGCACCTCTGCTGCTGCCACGCCCTCATAACAGGCTTTTCGCCGCCGACCCTGCATGCAGTGTGCTCAGCTCGCATGCCGTGCGGCCAAGCGAGAAGAACCGGGCCGTTAAATCTACAAAGATGTCGGAAGCGGTCCCAGCCTGCTCGAATGCGAGCGTCCCAGTTTATCGCTCAGATGATCGGCAAAGGGAGACTTGAGAAATGGCCAATGCGGTAAAGCACGACAGTTCAAGTTTGGCTGTCAGGCGGCAAGAAGCTCGGGAGTTCCGGCTGTTGTATTGGCTGTGCTTCACGATCTTCCTTGTCGTTGCGGCTGTGACCCGGCTTCTGCCTGGCCGGCGGCCGCAGAGCGATCAACACCTGGCAGGCGTTCGCCGGTCGGTCTTCGCCGAAGCGCGAGCCGCTGCGGGGACGTTGATCCCGTTCGCATTCATGAAATAGCCGGGACCGGTTCTGTCCGTTTTTGGGAGCGGACCGTTTTAATCGTCGTCCAACAAGAAGAGAGAGACGCAAATGGCTGATAGAGACAAGTCCTTGTCAGGACTAAGCGAAGACGAGGCGAAGGAATTTCACAGCATTTTTGTGATCAGCTTCATCGCCTTCATCGTGATCGCGTTTATTGCACATCTGCTGGTGTGGAATTGGCGCCCCTGGGGTTGGGCGAACATCGAACAAGCTGGCGCCCAGGTCAATGATGCAACACTTGCTATGACGCAAGTTGCGCAGTTCTTGGTATAAGGAGGAAAATCATGTGGCGCATTTGGCTTTTATTTGACCCACGCCGGACACTGGTCGCACTATTCACTTTCCTGTTCGTGCTGGCTCTGCTGATCCATTTTATTTTGCTCAGCACGGAACGGTACAACTGGCTGCAACCAGCGCCGGCAAACCAGACCAGCGCGGTGGAAATCACGCTGCCCGAGCATCTGGCGTAGCGGTCAGGGTCTGTCCGGCCGCGCCCGGGGTGCCAGACAAGTACTCAACCACCCTGTTTCTCGGCCGGACAGACACACGCCCTTGGTTACGACGCGCGTGTCGCGCCGAACCGATTCGCGACTGGTTCCTGACCTGAGGATCGGAAAATGGCATTACTGAATTTTGAACGGAAATATCGCGTGCGCGGAGGGACGCTCCTAGGAGGCGACTTGTTCGACTTTTGGGTCGGTCCCTTCTATGTCGGATTCTTCGGCGTCCTGACGATATTCTTCTCGGCGTTGGGAACACTGCTCATCATATACGGGGCATCGCTCGGCCCAACCTGGAATATCTGGAAGATCAATATCGCCCCGCCTGACATCAGTTACGGCTTAGGCTTTGCGCCGCTCAAGGAGGGGGGGCTTTGGCAGCTCATCACAATATGCGCGATCGGCGCTTTTGTGTCCTGGGCGCTGCGTCAGGCGGAAATCGCCCGTAAGCTTGGCATGGGCTACCATGTTCCAATCGCCTTCGGCTTCGCGATCTTTGCCTATGTGACGCTCGTTGTCTTCCGGCCGCTGCTGCTCGGCGCATGGGGCCATGGCTTCCCGTACGGGATCTTCAGCCACCTCGACTGGGTGTCTAATGTCGGCTACCAGTACCTCCACTTCCACTACAACCCGGCGCACATGCTGGCGGTGACATTCTTCTTCACGACCACGCTAGCACTGTCGCTGCACGGTGGTCTGGTGCTCTCGGCGACTAACCCGGAGAAGGGTGAAAAGGTCAAGACGCCGACGCACGAAGATACCTTCTTCCGTGATTTCATCGGCTATTCGATTGGCACGCTCGGCATTCACCGGCTGGGCCTGTTCTTGGCGCTGAATGCAGGGTTCTGGAGCGCTGTTTGCATCATCATCAGCGGCCCATTGTGGACCCGCGGCTGGCCCGAATGGTGGAACTGGTGGCTCAACCTGCCGATCTGGCCTAGCGCGTAGGAGCGAACGATGGCGGAATATCAAAATATCTTCACCCAGGTGCAGGTCCGGGGGCCGGTTGAGCAAGGCGTTCCCCTGCCCGCCGAAGACGAACCCCGCACCGGTCAGCCGTTTTACCAATATTGGATTGGCAAAATCGGGAACGCACAGATTGGTCCAATCTATCTAGGTTGGCTGGGGGTGACGTCGATCGTCTGCGGTGTCATCGCGATCGAGATCATTGGCCTGAACATGTGGGCCTCAGTCGGATGGGATCCTGTGCAATTCGTGCGTCAGCTCCCATGGTTGGCACTGGAGCCACCGGGCCCGGAATACGGGCTTCGGGTCCTGCCGCCGCTCAACGAAGGTGGCTGGTGGCTGATTGCCGGCTTCTTTCTGACGGCGTCAATCATCCTGTGGTGGGTGCGGACCTACCGCCGGGCGCAGCAGTTGGGGCTGGGCACGCATGTGGCATGGGCCTTCGCAGCGGCGATCTGGCTTTACCTCGTGCTTGGTTTCATCCGCCCGATCATGATGGGGAGCTGGGCTGAGGCGGTGCCGTTTGGCATCTTCCCGCACCTCGACTGGACGGCGGCCTTCTCGATCCGGTACGGCAACCTGTTCTATAACCCGTTCCACGCGCTCTCCATTGTCTTCCTCTATGGGTCGACACTCCTCTTCGCCATGCACGGCGCGACCATCCTGGCTGTCAGCCGCTATGGCGGCGAACGCGAGATCGAGCAAATTACTGACCGCGGGACGGCAGGTGAACGTGCCGCATTGTTCTGGCGCTGGACCATGGGGTTCAATGCAACCATGGAGTCCATTCACCGCTGGGCGTGGTGGTTCGCCGTCCTGACGCCGATTACCGGGGGCATCGGCATACTCCTGACCGGCACTGTAGTGGACAACTGGTATCTTTGGGCCGTCAAGCACGACTTCGCGCCGGAGTATCCGCAAGTCATGCCGCCGGTCACCGACCCGGCTGCGCAATAGGAGGCGTTGCTCATGAAACTCGGAATTTCCGTAGGGCTGGTCATCGTCGCAATGCTGTCGATCGCCATGATCTTCGCGCCAGACTGGGACCGGCCGCCGATTGAACGAGAGCAGGTTGGCTATCGTGGCGTCGGGATGGTTCAGTTCGACAATCCACGCTCAGAACCAGGGCCGGAAGGCATTCACCAAGCGCCACCGGAACCGTATCCTCTGACCTCTACTGAGGGCGAGCGCGCCGGCGACTTCTATGAGAATGTGCAGGTGCTCGGTGATACAAGCGTCGATCAGTTCAACCGGCTAATGGCGGCAATCACGGAATGGGTCGCCCCGGCAGATGAGGGGTGCAACTATTGCCATGAGGCGGGCCAGCCGCTGTCATCTGACTCGCTTTATACCAAGGTGGTCTCGAGGCGCATGCTGCAAATGACGCAGCATATCAACGCGAACTGGACACAGCATGTCGGCGACACGGGTGTCACCTGCTACACGTGCCACAGGGGTCAGCCTGTACCAGCGAACATTTGGTTCAAGGACCCGAGCAAGCAAGAAACGATGGGATTGTTGCAGGCGCAGGCCGGCCAGAACCGTCCCGGCGAGACTGTCGGCTTGTCGTCGTTGCCATATGACTTTCCAGGCCAGATCGGCTCGCCTGAGGCGAATATAAGAGTTGTTGGCGACCAGCCTCTGCCGACATCTGCCGGCGGAACATCGATTCAACACACCGAGAGGACTTATGGATTGATGATCCATATGTCTCAGTCACTTGGTGTGAACTGCACCTACTGCCATAACTCGCGGGCAGTGGCGGAGTGGAGCCAAAGCACCCCCATGCGCGTGAACGCCTGGCACGGGCTGGAGATGGTGCGCGATCTGAACGTGGACTACCTTGTCCCGCTGAGGGACACCTACCCGGCGAAGCGACTTGGCCCGCTTGGCGATGCGCCAAAGGCCAACTGCGCAACCTGCCATTATGGCGTGAATAAACCGCTTTACGGTGCGCAGATGGCGAAAGACTATCCGTCGCTCCAATCTGTGAGCCAGTAAAACAAGCTGGGCTGGGCATTTTTGCCCGGCCCACACTCGCGTATGCCTTGCGCCTCCCCACATGTCATCTGAAATTTGTTCAAGATTGTCGCCGCAGCACAATTGGCTCGCCGGAGGCGTTCGCGTCACACTAAGGCGGCCGCGAGCTCAGCCCTATTTATTGGTATGGGACTGTGTCGGATCTTGAGCCGGATGATCTTTCCGGAGCGTGTGCTGATCGGCCCGCAGGAACAGCAAAGACCCGATTAATGCAGCCGACTCGCAATCTTGCGACCAATCCGGCGCCTGGTCATGAAGATGCACGCGATTAGCGCCACTGGTCGGATCGGGAACGAGCCCATCGAAAACCAGGGACACGCAAGCGAGCGCCTGTTGGAAGCTGACGTCTCCGTGCCAAGCACTGGCACTACCGTTGTTCGTCTGAGACGCGCCGTTTCCGCTCGCCTCCAGACCGATATCGCCCAAGAGCCCGCACGCCATCTGCCGCGCTTGTGTAGCATCCAACTCACTGCTCGCGTCTTTTGACAGTGCAGTATGTTCGGCTCGGTTGCGCAATACCCATGCCAACGCGATCAGTTCGATTTGTGTGGACGCCTGGCTGCACCGTAAAATTGTTTCGGCGAACATTGCGCGAACAGACGACTCAGAACACAGGATCATTGGTGCCCCCAGGATCTCGTTTTATGGCGTTTTCGAGACTTGACGCCTCGGGCGTTGAGGATACGTTACAAAAACGATGTCCTGACGACAACAATCCACAGGCAAGAATGGTTCAAATTTTATGTTTGGCGTGTCATCGAAGGGTTGACGCCCCCATCGCCATGTTCCCGCATCCTGTTACATGCTCGAATCGCCTTCCGCATCCTCATTCGAGCGATCGCCGCCGCCGACTGCGGTCTCACCGTCGCGCATTAGCATGGCGATGACACCCACAACAGAAGCCACGGCCCCGAAGACCTGATCCCATTCATTCTCACTGAGACCGAAGACTCCTATCCCTGCAAGAAAAGCCGCAATACCAGCGTAAGTCGATGGCTCGCGGAGCCGGTCGAGAATAAAGGTCATAGAAAACGTCTCCCTTTCTCGTTGCGGTTGATCAATGTCATGCGGCTCAAGCCGAGTTGCTGCGTTGCCGGCATCCGTGCGGATAAGCGCTTGCGCCGCGCTGTGCGACGCCATCAACCGGCGGGACCAGCCCAGCCCGAAGGTCCTAAACAGGCGAGACAGCCGCCCATAGGCCTGCATGCGCAGCGCCATAAACTCATTGAGCAGCCCTAACGGTTCGGCCTTTTGGACCGCGCCCAGCGTGACCGGCCCGATGATTCCGTCCACGCCCACCTTGAGCGCCGTTTGAAGCAACCGGCTTGCCCGCGCCGTGCCCTGGTTGACGCCGGAATCGAACAGCGCGAGATCAATGCCTGCGGGCATCTCGTCACAGCGCAGGGTGTCCCAGTATTGGCGGCGGTAAATTGCGCGTGCGGTTTCATGCCCCAACGCGCGCACCTCACCTTTCGAGACCGGGCGGCCACGGTAAGCTGCGAGCGTCGCGCGCGTGATGCCGAGATTGGTTGCACCGCCGGGGTCATCAGGATGGTCCACATAGCCGCCCTCGAAGCGCAGGACGTGGCGCAAGGCGGTCTCGAAGTTCGCTTTCAATGCCTTTGACCTTTCAAAGCTTGGAGAGAGAGCCTGCACCGGTCAGGTCCACTCCGGCGGCGGGACATACCCATTGGCGCATGAGACGCTGCGCCCAGGGCATCAACCCGCATGGCTGGGCCGATCTTCGGCTTGTGCGATAAGCGCCTGTTCCGGGTTTTCCGGTGCGTTGCTCAGGTGAAACAGATACTGTTGCAGGTGACCCGGGAACTCCGCAGTCTCCAGAAGCGGCAAGCAAACAGGAATTGGCCCATGAAAGCCCTGCGTTCTTACTGGCGCTTTCCGCACATCGTACGAGCCGTCGCGGTTGTGGCCGGCTCAGCGGCGCTTTCACCAGCAGGTGCTCAGGACATGAGTTGGACCTACTATCGGAACCTCCACGAGGATCCGTTCCGCACCCGGCTGGTGTTGGTCTACGGGGTGCCCGAGACCGATAACGTCCAGGCGGTAGCCACATGCCGGATCGGCAACAGCGGCACATATGCGACGCTGGACCTTGGCGCGCAGATCGGCAGTTTGCAGGAAAACCAGAGCATTGATGTCCAGTTCTCGGCGCGCGGGTTCAACCGTGTCGTCAACGCCAGCGTGAGCCGTGCGCACGAGGAAGGCTTGACCGGCGTGAGTATCCCGCTGCAGCTGGATGACCCAATTTGGCAAGCGATTCGCGCGGAATCAGCGCTCTATTACAACCTGAGCGGCTTCACGGCCGCCACGCTAGACCTCAACGGCAGCAATGCGCCCACCCGGCGCTTCCTGCGGGATTGCCGGGAGATTCCGAAGCCTGGATCGGCCAATGCGCCGCGCTCGGAACCGAAGACGGCCGGTGACGGGGCCCGTAATCATCCGCGCTGGGCGACATGCGACGCTTATCGCGGGCAGCGCTCACGGAATTCCGATGTGCCCGTCACGGTTACCGTCCGGAACCAGTCCGTCGCAACACGCGGCGTGATGTGGATCGACTTCAATGGCCGCCCGGTTGAATACGCCAATCTCGCGCCAGGCGAGACGTTCACGATCAACACTTACATGACGCATCCGTGGATGTTCACAGACGGTCCGGGCAACTGCATCGAAATGTTCATGCCGCAACCCGGCGTGACAAGTTTTGCGCTCACCGCGCCAAACCGCAACTTCGGGCCCGAGTAGCCGCTTACCACATCGGCTTGGCCGGGGTGGACGGAACGCCGCCGCCTAGGAATCGATATCCTTGCCAGCCCGAGTGTTGCGGCTGCGCTCGCGCAGGAAAGACCAGAGCCGGGCGGAGGCGAGCGCCAGCCCGACAACTAGCGAGAGTGTCGTCAGAAGCTCGTTAAGCCGCGTGAGCCAAGGGGCCCAGGCCGGGGCGGAAATCAATCCGCCGGCCAACAGGGAATCCTGCGCCTGCTGCGAGAGGTCTGCTTTATTCGGCATGAGTCTCCTTATGGTTTGACAGGGGCCAGCGTAATCATGC
>CAYXPZ010000003.1:0-51806 GCA_964466965.1 uncultured Hyphomicrobiaceae bacterium | reverse complement strand
CTAGAGGTTCAAGAGGGTTAGCCATGTTTTCGATTGGAGCACTTTCGGATGAGACGGGCGTGAAGGTGCCCACCATTCGCTATTATGAGGAGATCGGCCTGATCGAAGCGCCCGCGCGCACAGCGGGGAACCAGCGGCGCTATTCGCGCAGCGATACGCAGCGACTGCGGTTCATCCGTCATGCGCGGGAACTTGGGCTTTCGCTTGAGGCGATCCGCGACCTGATCGCGCTGAGCGCCTCGCCCGATCGTCCCTGCGCCGAGGCCGACCTCATAGTTGAGCAACAACTCGCCGCACTGCGCGAACGGATCGCGAAGCTGCAACGGTTGGAGCGTGAACTCGCACGGATCGCTGAAAGTTGCACGGCCGGACGGGTGCGAGATTGCTATGTGCTGCAAGCGCTCTCAGACCACGCCCTCTGCATGGACGAGCATTAGGCGCTTAGTCCATCTGACGGTCGCCAGCCGCCGGGATCTGTTCGCGCTCCGCAGTTGCAATGGTGGGCTCGCCAGAGGCGTAAGCTTCGGCCTGCGCGTCCGAAATTTCGGCGGGTTGGCGCGATGGAATGTCGCCATGCGCTGCGCCGGAGGTGTCAACCTCGAATGCCGTTTCAGGTTCGTCGATGCGATCATATTCGCTTGCGGGCAGGTCGCCGATCGGGCCAAGCGCCTCTTCATCGCGCTCGAACAGCCGCGGGCTTTGCATATACACATTGACAAGCCGCGCCAGCGCGATCAGCGAATCGATGTGCGTGCGCTCATAACCGTGCGAGGCGTCCAGCGCGAAGCAGATCAGCGCCGCGCGCATGTCGTTGCCCGCCTCCATCGCGGCGGCCGCGTC
Organism: uncultured Hyphomicrobiaceae bacterium; assembly: GCA_964466965.1. Classification (GTDB taxonomy): domain Bacteria; phylum Pseudomonadota; class Alphaproteobacteria; order Rhizobiales; family Rhodomicrobiaceae; genus Dichotomicrobium. Next base: position 50,966 of record CAYXPZ010000003.1, on the reverse strand, counting down.
GCTGCGGTAGTGATTGAACACGTCGCGGCTGTGCTCAATGTTGAAACGCTGGCACAGATGCAGCAGGCTGCGCGTCAGGTGCCAGTCGAACGGGCCACTTGAGTCCTGCATCGCCACCGTCACGCCGTATTCTGAGGTGTTCTGCTCCGGCGCGATGGTGCCGTTGTCGACCGAGACCATCTCCGCGACGTCGCCGTGGAGGATATGGGACGCGCCGACGCCCACTTCTTCGGAGATCGTGAACAGCAGGTGGCAATTGAGCGGCAGCGTGACACCAGCTTCTTGAATCGCTTTTGCCGCCGTCAGCACCGCGGCGACGCCCGCCTTGTCGTCCAGATGGCGCGCGTTGATGAAGCCGTTGCCCTCGAATTGCGGGTTGGAGTCGACGGCGACAATATCGCCGACATTCACGCCAAGCGCCATGGTGTCCTGTGCGTTTTCAATGCGCTCGTCCAGCCGTACTTCGACGTTCGTCCAGGAAATAGGCAGCTCATCCACCGCATCACCATAGGTGTGGCCAGAGGCTTTCAGCGGCAGGATGGTCCCGCGAACCTTGCGCGCCTCGTCCATGAAAACGGTGACGCGCGCTCCCTCTGCGAACCGCGCGGACCAGTGGCCCACCGGCGAAATCTCCAGACGGCCGGACGGTTTGATGCGCTTTACGATCGCCCCGAGCGTGTCGAGATGCGTCGAGACCGAGCGGTCCGGTGATTTACGCTCACCGGGCACATTGGCGCGGATCGCGCCGCGGCGCGTCAGTTCATGAGGAATGTCGAGCTTGGTCAGTTCGCTACAGACGAACCCGACGGCCAAATCCGTCATGCCGGTCGGACTCGGAATGTTGAGCAGGGTCTTGAGCGTGCTCAACAGATACCCCGTGTCCATTTTCAGATCGCTGATGCGGCTCATGAACGGATGGCTCTGTCTCTGGTCACGGTCTGCGGGAACAGAAAGTCGATAAAGCTTTCGGCGGTTGGCTGCGGCTCGTGGTTGGCCAAGCCGGGACGCTCGTTCGCCTCAATGACGAAATAAGCCGGTTCCGACGGCGAGGGTACGATGAAATCCAGCCCGACAACGGGCATATCCAGAATATCTGCAGCGGTCAATGCGGCATCGGACAGGTCCGGGTGCAACTGCGACGTGACATCGTGGATCGTACCGCCGGTATGCAGGTTTGCGGTCTTGCGCACGATCAACTCTTCGCCTTCAGGCAAGACCGTGTCCATTGCATAATTCGCGCCCGCCACGGCGCGCCGGGTTTCATCATCCACTGGGATACAGCTTTCCCCGCCTGTGGCCGCCGCGCGCCGGCGCGACTGCTTCTCGATCAGCTGAGCGATGGTGTGGACACCGGTGCCGATGATCGCGGCAGGCTTGCGGATCGCTGCCGCGATGACCTGACGGTCGATGACGATAATGCGCAGGTCCTTGCCGGTAATGAACTGCTCCATGAGTACTGTTTTACACAGCGCCCGGGCCTCTTCGACAGCCGAAATCACATCAGCCTCGCTGGTCAGGTCGACGAACACGCCGCGCCCCTGTTCGCCCTCGGCCGGTTTGACCACCACGCGGGCGTGCCGTCGCAGGAAGTTAACCGCCTCGTCGTCGCTTTCGACCTTGATCTGCTCCGGCACCTTCAAACCGCCGCGCCGTAACAGCCGCTGGGTCAGCGCCTTGTCCATGCATCGGCTCATGGCGACCGCGCTGGTCATATCGCTCAAGGATTCGCGGCACGAGATCGACCGGCCGCCAAAGGCGAGATTGAAGAGCCCAGCTGCGGCGTCCTCGATTTGCACTGCAATGCCGCGCCGGCGCGCCTCGTCGACAATGATCTTGGCGTAGATGTTGAGCTGTTCTTCGGGCGCCGGGCCCATGAACAGGCGTTCATTGATCGGGTTCTTACGCTTGATGCAGTAAACCGGAATCTGCTCGAAGCCGAGTTTTCGATAGAGCTGAATCGCCTCTTCGTTGTCATACATCACCGAAAGGTCCATGAAGCTGCGTCCGGCCTGACGGAAATGGTGGGCAAGAATCTGCACGAGGAGGCGCCCGACGCCCGGTTGCGGCGCTTGTATATCGACGCCCAGCGCCCAAAGGCTGGAGCCGTTATCTGGGTCGCCGAAGGCGGCAACGTGATCGACGCCCATCACCACACCAAGAACATCGCCCGTGCCGGGGTCATCGGCCACCAGAACATTAACCGGGTTGTCGTCATCCAGCTCATCGAGGAAGCCATCGTGGAGCGTGACCATCCCGTGAGATTGGTAGATTATGTTGATCGCATCGGCATCGTCCGGGCGCGCCGGACGTACACGAAAGCCGGGCGGGTTGGGCGCACCGTCGTTGAGATTGTTGAGGTAAAGCCGGAAGGTGTGCGACGGATCGAGAAAGAGTTCTTGTGGCGCGCTCGACAACACGACATGCGGATCGCGCACGTAAAACGCCACATCACGTTGCCCCTCGGTCTCTTCGCGCAGCGAGTTCGCGAGATCCTTCAAATCCGCGAAGGTCTGGCCGAAGATAAGGCGGCCCCACCCGCAATCGACAATGGCGTCGCGGGTTGTCAGTTTTGCCTGCACCTCTTCCGGCCGCGCGCCCCAGTGCTTGAGCGAGGCCATGGCGGCAAGGTCCTCAGGGCTCACGCGCTTTTCACGCTCCCCCATACGCTTGCCTCTCGATCGTTAAATTCGGGTCGAGCAAATGACGTATTCTCAAATGCCGTGTTCCTGCAGCCACCATTCCAATAGCGCCACCTGCCAGGTCTTTGACCCTCCAAGCGAAGTAATGTGTTCGGCAGGATTTTCGAGCAGCATGTCGACGTAAGGTTGCTGGAACAGGCCGCGCTCGCGCGCTTTCTGCGAGTACATCAGATCGCGCACTGTATCATAAACCGGCCCCTGAATGTATTTAAGCGCGGGAACCGGGAAATAGCCCTTGGGCCGGTCGATCACTTCGTGAGGCAGGACAGTGCGCGCCACGTCCTTGAGCACTCCCTTGCCGCCGTCCTTGAGCTTCTCATCCGGCGGGATGCGCGCAGCCAGCTCCACCACCTTGTGATCGAGGAACGGCACACGCGCCTCCAGCCCCCAAGCCATCGTCATGTTGTCGACGCGCTTTACGGGATCGTCGGCCAGCATCACCATCGTATCGATACGCAGCGCACGGTCGACCGGCGTGTCCGCACCCGGCAAGTCGAAATGCGCGGCAACAAATTCGCGGCTGTAGTCGCCATCGACCAGGTCGGGGTTGACGAGCCGTCCATAGTCGCCGTGGTCGCGGTCGAAGAACGCCGCGGCGTAGTCAGAGACGGGATCGTTGCTGCTCGCCAGCGCCTGATACCAGTGATAGCCGCCGAAGATTTCGTCCGCGCCCTGGCCGGACTGCACGACCTTGACGTGCTGCGACACCTCTTCTGAGAGCAGAAAAAAGCCGATGTTATCATGGCTGACCATCGGCTCGGACATCGCGCTGATGACCTTGGGCAGCGCGCGGATCAGCCGGTCGCTGGTGGCCTGAATCTTGTAGTGCTCCGTGCCGTAGCGCTCTGCGACCAGATCGGAATAGCGAAACTCGTTGCCTTCCTCGCCGCCGATGGTTTCAAAGCCGATGGAGAATGTCTTGAGATCGGTCTGGCCAGCCTCGGCCAGTAGCGCGACGATCAGGCTGGAATCCACGCCGCCCGACAGCAGGACACCGACCGGCACGTCGGCCACCATCCGGCGTTTGACCGCCGCACGAAGCGTCTCGTGGACCAGGTCGCGCCATGCGGACGACGGCATGTCGGTATCGCGCGCCTCGCGTTGGAAGGTCGGCGCCCAATAGATGTGGTCGTTGCGCGTGCCGTCGGGTTCGACGATGGCGATGGTGGCTGGCGGTAGCTTGCGGATGCCGCGCACCATGGTGAAGGGCGGCGGCACCACCGCGTGGAAGGTCATGTAGTGGTGCAGCGCAACCGGGTCGATACGGGTATCGACATCTCCCGGCGCGAGCAGCGCAGGCAGCGTCGAGGCAAAGCGCAGCGCACGGCCGCCGCGGGCCTCAGAGAAATAAAGCGGCTTGATGCCAAGCCGGTCGCGCCCGAGCACCAGCCGGCCGCTGTCGCGCTCATGGATGGCAAAGGCGAACATGCCATTGAAGCGTTTGACGCAGTCCGGTCCCCAGGCGGCGTAAGCTTTGAGGATCACCTCTGTGTCGCTGTGAGAGAAAAAGCTGTGCCCTAGCGCGATAAGTTCGTCGCGCAACTCTTTGTAGTTGTAGATACAGCCGTTGAAGGCAATGCTCAGGCCCAGTCGGGCATCGACCATCGGTTGGCGCGCATGTTCGCTCAGGTCGATAATCTTGAGCCGGCGATGGGCCAGGCCGGCGCTATCATAAGAGATAGCGCCCGCTGCGTCGGGGCCGCGCGGGGCCATGCAGTCGGCCATTTTGCCGAGGTTTTGGAGATCGGCGGGCGCCCCGTCGAAGGTGACTTCGCCACAAATTCCGCACATGTAAGGGGTGACGCTCTCTAATTGAGGGGGAAGGCCGGTTCGCAGCGCCGTAACGGTGGGCGCCGCGCGGACCTCTTGTCTGAAAGCATATCAGATCGCCTTGGCCTGGCAACCGGCTCTCGATTTTGGTGGGCTTAGCGTGTCAGCGAAGGCGCGCCAGTAGCGCGTGCGGCGGCGTTGGAGGATTGCCGCTCCTCAGAGAGAATGCGCGGCGGCTCCTGGTCGAACTCGAAAATTTGCCGCAGGAACCCAGGGGCCACGGCTGAAACGGGATTGACGAGAACGTTAGGATTATCCATTGCTCCGCGCACGGCAAAGGTCATGCCGAAAATCCCTTCACCGCTGCGTCCCGTGAGCAGGTCGCCGAGAATGGGGACAGCGCCGATGGCGGCGTTTAGCCCATAGAGGGGCACGTACGTGCCTGAGAGGTCAAGCTGGTCGCGTTTCAGGTCCATCCGGCCGCGCATGGTGGCGCCAAGGGTCGGCCCGTTGATAATGGCGTCGCGCATGATGAACTGACCGTTGCCGACCGAGAAAGGCACACGCATCATGTTGAATGCGATCTGGGTGCGGCGCCTGCGTGTCTCTTGCTGTCGGCCCGTGGGCCGTCCGATGCTGTCTTCGCTCCCGAACAACACCTGGTCTACGACCTCATCGCCCAGCACATTGAAGTCCCAGGCGTAAAGCGTTCCGGTTCGCTCGGCATCGCCAAGCCCGTCGAGATTGACACGCAGCGACATCTCGCCGCCAGCCATTCGCGAATATAGACCGACGAGGCGGAACGCCGCGCCAGCATCCGTTGCTTGGGCCAGCAGATAGCGCGGTTCGCCCGGCGTCTCGCGCAAGCGCACCGCCATCGGTGACTCGCCCTCAAGCTGACCATTGACGCTGAGCTTGGTGAGGCGCCCGGAGTCCTTGCGTAGATGCAAGGTCATATTCGAGACGGACGTATCATTGTGTCCTAGCACCGTGTCGATCTTGGCCTGTAGATCGACACCCCACGCACGATCAGGCGTTTCAGGCTGATCTTCGGCCAGCTTTCCCTTGGAAAACAGCGAGCGGAAAAACTCTCGCCCATCGTAGCTTTCGCCCGATGCCTCGACACGCCACACGTTGTTTGCGTCCCGAACGCCGGAGACCTGCATACGGGTCAAAAGGTTTGGCGAGAACGTTGGGAACTCAAACGCTTGCGGTAAACCATCCGCATCGACTGAAACGTTGCCCGTGATCGCGATATCGTCGCCGACCAGGCGCACATCTTTCAGATGTGTGCCGCCTTCTGTATCTTCTACGACATCGAATGTCAGCAGCGCGCTCTCGCCCGGCGGCTTGCGCGAGGCAACGTTGATGAAAAACAGTTCGGCGTTGGTCAGGTCTGCTTCCACGCGTACGCGCCGCGTCTCGTCCGGTCTGGTCACGGTCAATGCGAGCGGCACAGTTCCCTGAACCACATGGTTCACGTCGAGACCGAGAACCTCGCGGTCCTTGGCATCCAGCGACGCACGCAGGCGAAGCCCTGGCTGCAGCCGCTCGGGCGCGCGGAAAATGCGGTGCCAATCAACGTTGACTGGCACGCCCCTGACAAGCAGGTCGCCCTGTGCGTTCAGCGCCTTGTCGTTGATATCGAAGGCCAGTTCGCCGCCGTTCACGCTGAGTTCCGCCGGCAACCCGGTGGCCTTGGGGTCGCTCAGCGTTGCCCGTCCATTCAAGGAAATGTCTTCAAAATCAAGATCTTTGTGTAGCGGAATCTTCAGGCCGAACGCGCCGGAGAGCTGGCCGCTCAGCCCGGTGGGTTCGAGGCCGACCGCGCCGGCGTAGTTCAGTGGATCGTGATCGAGAAGCGCATAGGCTGCGCCGCCTTCTGCTTTGACACGGAAATTGATCTCGGAGTCCGGATTTTTCGGGCGCAGATCGCCTATGACGAATTGACCGTTTTCGAGCGCGATAGGCTGCCTGTTGGGGAGTGCGATAACACTATCCGGCACGTTGAACACAAAGCGCCGCCCTTTGATCATGATCGTGCCCGGGCCGGTGCGCAGTTTCGGCATGCCGTTGATGTAAGAGATCAAGAGATTGTCCGTCCCGAGCCGCACATCAACGCTGTGCGATGGAATATCGCCGTCGCCTTCCAGCGCTTTCAGGACGCCGCCTGGAATATCGATGTTGAGTGTGCCGCCGGTAATCCGTCCGGCACTGACGCGCTCGCCGACCCATTCCCGCGCCCCGGGGGCCATGAATTTCGGCCAGATCAATTTAACGAAGGCGACCGGCATCGCGCTGACGTCACCCGACATGCGAATTGCTGGCGAGCCGGGCGCATCTTCCACCTCGCCCTGCAAGTTGATGTGGGCATCCGCGGCCTGAATGCGGAACTGTTCAAGCCTGACGATGTCGCCGTCGTCGATGATCCGTCCGCGTGCAAACATGCCGTCCACAGGAATGGCAGGTAAGCCGAACTGCTCCGCGGCCAATGCGATGTCGGTTGTGCCGAACTGGAACACCCAGTCGCGCGGCGCGTCTATGGCAGCGCTTGCCGCGCGCGGTTCGGCGGTGATGTCGCCGGACAGGGTGATCCGGCTTTCTCCCCATCGTAACGTCGAAGGCTTCAAGGCAAAGCGCCCGACCGATTCGGAATAGGTGAAATGGAGCGTACCGCTGTCGAGCGCTGCGGGTTCCTCTTCGTTCCAGGGCGCATAGATCAGGCCTTCGCCGAGGATGAACTCGCCATCTGCTGCGGTGATCCGTCCGTCCGCGGCCATTTCGGCGCTGATAGCAGCTGTGACCGGCAGATCCAGGCTGCGTAGCGGCGAGAGAAAGGCGAATTCGGTGCCGAGTTCACGCGGGACCAGGTTGTCAACGCGAAGGCCCAGCGAGAGGTTATCGTAACCGTCGAGCTGAGCGACCTGAAAATTGATGGTCCAGTTGCGCCCCTCGCTGCCGATACTGGCGCGACCAGTGAGCATGCTCTGGCGGTCTCGCCGCTCCAAGTTAGCTTCAAAGGCGCTGATCTTCCAACGCGTGATACGGTCGTCGCGGGCGGCGAACAGCTCGGCATCGCGAATGCCGAAGCTGGTGAGATAGGACGAGTTGTTTTCGCCTGCGCCGAAATCCTGGAAAAGCTGATTGACCGCTGGGACAAGCGCGATATCGGTTTCGTTCGCAGCGCGCGCCTCGTTGTTTGCAATCGACGTAGCTGCGCTTGGCGCGCCAGGAGCCGTACCGGAGCGGGCATCGACGGAAAACGCTATGCCCTGTTCGTCATCCACGCGCAAAAGAACCCGTGGGCCGATGAGATCAACGCTGCCTGCCGCGAAACGCCCTACAAGCAGTGCTCTGGCGCTCAGCCCGACCGACGCAAACGGCGCTTCGGCAACGACGACCCCGGTTTCATCGTAAAGCCGCACCGTCTTGAGCCGGAATTCGATGCCGCCGCCATCCGAAAGCTGAACGACGGCATCGCCGATATCGATCGTCGGTCCGCGCAGCTGGCCGTTCACGGACTTCTCGACCGGCTCGACCAGAAACGCCATCGAGATCGGCCCCTGGCTCAGACGCCCGTAGACGAGCGCGAGTATGACAACCCCGACGATGATAAGCCCGGTAATGCATTCGAGCGATAGCCGTCCGCACCGCTTGCAAACCTTGCCAACACGCGCCCGTGTCGGCTCTGGCACGCGCAGAATGAGCGCGCGGGTGCTTGCATCAATGCGTGCAAGCTGGCGTCCGGCGGGCGCGGCCAAAGCTCTGCAGGCACTTATCGTACGCGAAAACCGCCCGTGCCTGTGCTGGTCGTTCATCTTGGGTCCATGCTGGTGGTGACCTGCGTTGCCCTGGCGCCGCGCCGCGTCACTGAGCGTCGCGAGACCAAGCGCGTGCGCCCGGTGCCTATCGCTTGCGCCGCCCGCCTAAATACGCTTTAGACATCAGCAGCTTTCATCACGAAAGTTATCAATTTGTTTCAACGGCAAAAACGTCAAAAGGAAGGCATGGTAATGGTTTCAGAAGGTGATGCCGCCCCGGGATTTGAGCTGCCGCGCGACGGCGGCGGTTCGGTCAGCCTCGATCAATTCGGGGGCAAGCCGGTTGTGCTGTATTTCTATCCTAAGGACGACACCTCGGGCTGTACGAAGGAAGCCGTCAATTTCAGCGCACTAGCGGATCAATTCGCGGCTGCAGGCGCAGAGATCATCGGCGTGTCCCCGGACCCGGTGAAGTCGCACGACAAGTTCAAGGCGAAGCACGATCTGAGCGTGACGCTGGTCTCCGATGAAAACAAGCAGGCGATCGAAGCCTATGGCGTCTGGGCTGAAAAGAAGATGTATGGCAAGACATACATGGGCGTGGAGCGGTCGACGTTCCTGATCGATGCGGACGGCAAGATCGCCAAGGTCTGGCGCAAGGTCAAAGTGCCGGGCCACGCGGAAGCGGTTTTGGAGAGCGTAAAAGGGTTGTAGGGAATGATCTGAGACGCAACGTCAGATTGTTTCGCAACAGTCGCCTTGAATTTTCAAAAAATTGCCTCTCTTGATCGCAGTTAACCCATGACAGCCGCCATCGTTCTCGATAAGGTGCCGCGCGTTATCGAGGCGGCGGACGGCTGACCTTCTCGCTAAGGCGGATTGGTGAGCGTGCATGGAGCTGATCAGGCGACCCTATCAGGGCAACCATGCGCAAAAACCATATTGCTCGGCATTGTTTTGCCATTGTCGGACAGTGCACTGCCGGCCCGGCTCAAGGCCCGTCCGAAAGATAACATCGAGAGCGAGTCACGAGGCTGAACAGTAACGAAAGCAGAGAGCACCATGAGTAACTCTGAGCAAAAGCCGATCCTTAAAACGACGAGCAAAGCTGCCGCATCCTCTCCCCAGCCTACGCCGTCCGCGCCGCCGAATGCGCCGATGGCCGGGCCACAGGGCGCACCAGCGCCGACCCGCGCGCCTGGCGCCAAATCGGGGGATCGGGTCGCGCCGTCGATCATCGGTGAGGATTTGTCCATCACGGGCAATGTCATCTCTAAAGGCGAAGTCCAGGTGGACGGCCAAATCGAGGGCGATGTGCATTGCGGTTCGCTGATTGTTGGCGAAAAGGCCGAGGTGACCGGCGGGATCGTCGCTGAGGATGTGGTGGTCCGTGGCCGGGTTATGGGGTCGATCCGTGGCGTGCGCGTGACCATGCAGGCCAGTTCGCATGTCGAGGGTGACGTGTTCCACAAGGCGCTGGCGATTGAGCAGGGGGCTTTCTTCGAAGGGAAATCCCGGCGCGCCGAAGATCCGATCGCAACCGCGCCCAAGCTCGAAGCGCCGCAGACCTAGGCTGGCGCTGCGGGATATGGGGACGTCTGGCGCCTGCCGGCGATGCCTCCGTTTGCCGCCCGCAATAGTGCTGGGCGCTAGCAATCACGCCAAGGTCGCGGTGAACGGCAGGTTATGTTAACCTGCCGAGCATGATGTTGCGTTTACTGGGTATTGCGGTGAGCCTTTGCCTGGCGATGGCTGGCGGAGCGTTCACAGGCCTTGTGTCGGCTGCGCCCTCGCAGGACACGTCGTCTGTCTATGATCGGGACAAGCTAGACGCGCTCTATCGCGACCTCAAAAACGCCAAGACTCCCGCAGAGGCGCAGCGCCTCAACAATCGCATCTGGGAACTGTGGACCGAGGGGCCGGATGCGCAGGCTGGACAGCAGATTCAGCAGATTTTCCGGGCGCGGCGCGAGCGCAACCTCGAAAGAGCCCTGGAGATCGCGAACGACCTTACCAAGCGGTTGCCTCATTACGCCGAAGGCTGGAACCAGAAAGCCACGGTGCTGTTCGAGATGGGCCGATTTGATCGTTCGCTCGCTGTGGTCGAGAAGGTGCTGGCTTTGGAGCCGAAGCATTTTGGCGCGCTCGCTGGGAAAGCGATCATGCTGCTGCGCCAGGGCCGTGTGAAGCTGGGGCAGCAAGCGCTGAGGCGTGCTGTGGAGATCCATCCGTTTCTGGCGGAGCGGCGGTTCCTGATCGAGCCGCAGGGCGATCCGATCTGATTACGCTTGGCGCACGGGCCGTGGCTGTGGCCGGCGCGCCTAGTGGTCCGATTCAGACATTTGCCTCCCGTCGCAGCACCTGTCCAAGCAAATGTCTGAATCATCAGGACCACTAGCGACTTCTTGAATTTAGTGGAGCTTTTGAATTTGACATTTGATCGAGAGCCCAACCGCACACGGGACTCAAATGTCAAATTCGCTCCACTAGGCGGCTTGATTTCGGGCGGGAGATGACCGATGCTCAACGCTCAGTCAAGCGTTTAAGCCATCCGGCGATCTGGTCTCGGATCGCGCTTCAGGCCGATGTTACAGCCCCGTTAGCGACCGCGTCTTAACCAAGCGCCACGCACCAAAGCCCATGACAATCTACTTCCACGAACGCGACCTCCCGGACCACCTCAATCTGGGCGGCAGCGTCGCCATTGACACCGAGACGATGGGGCTGGAACCGCACCGCGACCGCTTGTGCCTGGCGCAACTGTCCTCCGGTGACGGCGCCGCGCATCTGGTCCGTTTTCCGCGTGGCGCTTACGAAGCGCCCAATCTGCGCAAGCTTCTCGCTGATCCGGCGGTTCTGAAGCTGTTTCATTACGGGCGGTTCGATATCGCGGTGCTGGGCCACTATCTCGGCGTGTTCGCCATGCCGGTCTATTGCACCAAGATCGCTTCGCGGTTGACGCGGACTTACACGGACCGTCACGGTCTTAAAGATCTGTGCCGCGAACTCATCGGCGTAGAAATCTCCAAGCAGCAGCAAATCTCGGACTGGGGCGCGGATGTGCTGAGCGAGGAGCAGAAAGCCTATGCCGCCTCCGATGTGCTCTATCTTCACCGGCTCAAGGACAAGCTTGACGCGCTGCTCGCGCGCGAGGGGCGCGCGGATATCGCGCGGGCTTGCTTTGACTTCTTGCCGACGCGCGCGCGGCTCGATCTGTTGGGGTGGGCCGATCGCGACTTTTTTGGCCATTCCTGAGGCGGACGGTTAGTCCAACTGTCAACATATTCCTCGGGTTTGTGTTGGTCGCGGCGACAGCAGGTTGATAGCGGTTTTGAGCGAGGGGCGGATGCCTGTCGATGCGCAGAGAGCCGGCCGCTCACGCGGCTTTGTGACATCGCTTTCCGAAGACGAGCGCGCGCGGGCTTTCCGGGCGGCCAGGCGGCATTCGATCTTGGTGAAAGTGCTGAGGGTCTGCCTGCCGATCGCCGCTGTGGGTGTCGTGAGTTTGTTCTTTATTCCGACGCAGCTTTCGTTCGAGATCGACGGCGCGACCGCGTCCCTTGATGGCGTGGCGATCGAATCCGGGAACCTGAAAATGGTCAATCCGACGCTCTCGGGCGTTCATGACGATTACGGGCGCTATGACATTCGGGCGGATACAGCGACCCAGAAGGTCGAGACGCCGAACAAGGTGGTTCTCCAGGATATCTCCGGCACGTTGGTCTCGCCAGAAGACGACATCACCCGTTTGAGCGCAATCAGCGGCTTGTTCGACACGAAAAAGAAGCAACTGACCTTTGGTGAGGGCGTCTCGATTAAAGGCCGCGCCGGGTTATCCGTGGCAATGCGCTCGGCGACGGTGCATTTCACCGATCAGCTGATCGTATCCGAAGAACCGGTCGAGATGCAGTTTCGCGGAAGCCAGATAACGTCCGACAGCGTCCGCCTCGAAACGGGCAAGGCGCGCGCCATATTCACGGGCAATGTCAAGGTTCGTCTCGAACCACAACAGGAAGCAAACACGCAATGACACAGGATGCAGGATCGGTTCGCAGGCCGCATGGCGGCCGGTACGGTGTCGCGCTCGCGATAATGGTGGCGCTGTGCAGTTCGGACCATGCGGCAGCGCAGAATATCGGCAGCAGCTTCCAGAGCTATCAGGCCAGCACGGATAAGCCGATCGATATCGAGGCAGATGTTCTAGAGGTCGATGACAAGCAAAAAGAAGCTGTTTTCAAAGGCAATGTCATCGCGCGCCAGGGCGGTTTTTCGCTCAAGGCCAGAGAGTTGTCGGTCTTCTACACCGGTCAGCCTGCCGGCAATGTCGCCGCGGCCAGCACGGCGGAGACTGACGACGGGGGCAACAACGGAATCTCCCGGATCGAAGCCAAAGGCAAGGTGCTGGTGACCACCGAAGACGAACAGACGGCGACGAGCGACTGGGCGAATTTTGATGTTGAGCAGCAAGTGGTGACGATCGGCGGCAACGTTGTCCTTTCGCAGGGCACCAACGTGCTGCGCGGCGACCGCCTGGTCATCGACCTGGAAAGCGGCAAGAGCCGCTTTGAAGTGAAGGGTCAGTCCCAGGATCAGCGCATTCGCGGTTTGTTTAAGCCGCAGCAGAACTGAGTTGGACCGGGCAATGTTTTCGCCTGGTCAACGAATTTTCACAGCCCAGTCTTGGTTTGTGCTAGCCTCACGGCAAAGGCGTTAGGCTGGCAATTCGCGAACGCAACAGACAGCCCATGGCAATCACCGAACGGCATAGACAACCCGTGCCTCAACCGCAGCGTTCCCGCCGTCAGCCGGCGCGCGGGCCCCAGCCTGCCCCCCAACCAGAGCCTTTTGACGAGGCAGCGGGGACACTGGAAGCGGAGGGGCTGACCAAGAGCTTCAAGAACCGGCAGGTCGTGCGCGGCGCCAGCCTGAACATCGTTCGGGGCGAAGCTGTTGGCCTGCTCGGCCCCAACGGTGCGGGCAAGACCACCATTTTTTACATGATTACCGGCCTGATCCCCGCTGACACCGGCCGCATCGTGATCGACAATCATAACGTCACAGCGCTGCCAATGTACCGCCGCGCGCGTCTCGGCATTGGCTATCTGCCCCAGGAGGCCTCAATTTTTCGGGGTCTGTCTGTAGAGGAAAATATCCGCGCAGTGTTGGAGGTCGTGGAGCCGAACCGCAAGGAGAGAGAGCGCCAACTTGACGCCCTCCTGGACGAATTTCGCATTACGCATTTGCGCAAATCTCCCGCGATCGCGCTGTCAGGCGGTGAGCGGCGGCGCGTGGAGATCGCACGTTCGCTGGCCAGCCGCCCGTCCTACATGCTGCTTGATGAGCCATTCGCCGGCATCGATCCGATCGCCATTGGCGATATCCGCAGCCTGGTGCATCATCTCAAGGATCGCGGCATTGGCGTGCTGATCACGGACCACAACGTCCGGGAAACCTTGGAACTGATTGACCGGGCTTATATCATCTATGAAGGTCAGGTCTTGATCGAGGGAACGCCAGACGAGATCATATCCAATGATGAGGTCCGCCGCGTTTACCTCGGCGATCAGTTTTCGTTGTAACCTGTCGGTTTTCGCGTTCGCGTGCAAGGAGGTGGCCTGCGATGGCGCTCAGACTGGAGCTGAAGGCCGGCCAATCGCTCGTCATGACCCCGCAACTGCAGCAGTCCATCAAACTGCTGCAACTGTCCAATCTAGAACTGGCCGCGGTCATCGACCGCGAACTGGCCGAAAACCCTCTGCTCCAGTATGCTGACGAAGCCGACACAGCGTCAGAGCCCGCTATCGCCCCCGCGCCATCTCCAAGCTTGATGGGCGCCACGCTCTCCTGGTCCCGGCCTGGCGTCGCCGCTGACGACATGCCCAGCGATTTCCCGCCGCCGGAAGGCCCATCGCTGCGGGCGCATCTGGAAGAGCAGCTTAATCTGGCCGCGGCGTCGGCGAAACAGCGCATGATCGGACTGAATCTCATCGATATGGTCGATGAAGCGGGTTACCTGCGTGGCGATACAGGCCTGTTGGTGGACCGTCTGAATGTATCCCACGAGGATGTGGAGCGGACGCTTGGCCTGGTGCAGAGCTTTGACCCGCCGGGCGTGGCGGCGCGCAATCTGGGCGAATGTCTGGCGATTCAACTGCGGGAAAAAGGGCGGTTTGATCCGATGATCGAGACGCTCTTGCAGCACCTCGACCTCATCGCTCAGCAGAATTTGCCGAAGCTGGCGCGTTTGTGCGGGGCGGACATCGAGGATGTGCGCGAGATGATCGCCGATGTTCGCCAACTCGACCCGAAACCGGGCCTGCGCTTCGGCGGCGCGCCCATCGCCCAGATCACGCCGGATGTCTTCGTGGACACACGTGGAGACGGGGGGTGGCATGTGGAGTTGAATAGCCAGACGCTGCCGCGTTTGCTGGTGGATCGGGCCTATGTCGCGACCGTGCGGGCGCGGGCCAGCCGCGAAGACCGTGCGTTTCTCGGCGAGTGCCTCAATGCCGCGAACTGGCTGGTGCGGAGCCTGGACCAGCGCGCGCGCACAATCCTGCGGGTCGCCGAAGAGATCGTCCGCAAGCAGGAGGCTTTCCTGCGCCACGGCGCAGAATATCTACAGCCGATGACGCTGCGAGACATCGCCAGCGCCATCGACATGCACGAGTCCACCGTGAGCCGGGCGAGCGCACACAAATACATGGCCACGCCACGCGGTCTGTTCGAATTCCGCTACTTCTTCAACTCCGCCGTTGCCGGCGCCGACGGCGAATCTGCGCACGCCTCAGAAGCTGTGCGCTACCGGATCAAGCAGCTTGTCGACGCCGAAACGCCGGAGGCGGTGCTGTCCGATGACCAAATCGCAGAGGCGCTCAAGGCATCGGGAATCGATGTAGCCAGGCGCACCGTCGCCAAATACCGCGAGCAGTTGCGCGTCCCGTCATCACGCGAGCGCCGCCGCGCCAAGAAGTTGGAGGCGATGGAGCCGGGTTAGCGCGCCAGCCAAGCGTCGTTCTCAGGCGTAGGCTTGGCCAGGCCGGCCGGAAGAATCTTGGCCGATGGCGCAGAAATCTGCTGCGCTCTATTGTACAAGCGAATAGCAGCAACAACTTGTGAGGTGTATGGAATTGACTTCGACACAGGCCTTGTCTACCGTCCACCCCACAGCGCGAAAGCGCCTAATTAATTGGCGAGACGGCTATCGTCGGCCCGCCAAACAGGCGGAAGGTCGGCAGTGTCCTGCCGAATTTCCGACGGTCTGCACGAGCAATGACGCGGTGCGGCCGCCGCGCTACAATCGCAGTGCTGGACCGCGGGGCGACGAGGATTGTGAAGCGCAACCTGCCTGCTGCACGTTGACATGACCACGCAAACGGTCTCCTCCACGATGGTCGCCATGTTTGCAGCTTGGTGACACATCCCATCTTGTTATGCCGCTCTCAGCGCGACGCCCAAGTTGAGGGACAACTGAAGGGAATGACCATGGATCTCAGCGACCTGATCTCCTCCGAGGGCATCATCCCGGCTCTTAAAGCCAACAGCAAGAAGCAGGTCCTTCAGGAACTGTCGAAGAAGGCTGCTGCGATGACCGGTCTGGCGCAGCGGGATATCTTCGACACGCTTCTCCAGAGAGAGCGGCTGGGCTCCACAGGCACCGGCAGCGGCATTGCGATTCCGCATGGTATGGTGGCTGGCCTGGAGCGGGTGACGGTGCTGTTCGCGCGGCTTGAAAAGCCGGTCGAGTTCGAGGCGATCGACGAGAAGCCGGTGGACCTGGTTTTTCTCTTGCTTGCGCCGGAGCGCGCAGGGGCCGATCATCTCAATGCGCTGTCGCGGATTTCCCGGCTGCTGAGCAAAGCGAACGTCGCGCAAAAGCTGCGTGGCTCAAGCGATCGTGACACGCTTTACGCGCTGCTGACCGAGCCGATCGCGTCGCACGCGGCCTGATCCCGCCCGCACAAACAGACATGCAAAAAGGCGGCCTTGAAGCCGCCTTTTCTGTTGGTTGGCAAATGGCCCGCCGCGCGGGGCGGCGGGCCTTCGTGTGTGTTACGCCGTCGCGGCAGCCTTGCCGCGGGGCTCGGAATACAGCCCCTTGAACAATGCGTAGCACGCGAGCAGCAGGATCACCGCAAACGGGAAGCCGGTCGATACCGCCGCCGCTTGTAGCGCGCCGAGACCACCACCGATCAACAGGGCAATCGCCACGAGGCCCTCGAAGGTGCACCAGAACACACGCTGAGACACTGGCGCATTGACCTTACCGCCAGCCGTGATCGTGTCGATCACCAGCGAGCCGGAGTCCGAGGAGGTGACGAAGAAGACGATCACCAGCACAACGCCGATGAAGGACGTGATCGCCGCCAGCGGCAGTTCAGAGAGCATGGCGAACAGCGAGAGTTCCGGTGTGTAGCTCTCGATCACGTAGCCGAACACAGCGGCATCGGATGCCCGCTCGACCAGCTGGTTGATCGCCGAACCGCCGAAGGTGGTCATCCACAGCGCCGAGACGATGGTCGGCACCAGCAGCACGGCGATCATGAACTCGCGCACCGTGCGGCCGCGGCTGACGCGGGCGATGAACATGCCGACGAACGGCGACCAGGATATCCACCAGGCCCAGTAGAACGACGTCCAGCCCTGACGGAAGCCGTCGTCCTCACGGCCGACCGGGTTGGACAGCGGCAGCAGTTCCTCGCCATAGGACGCCAGGTTCGTCACGAAGTTGCTGAGAATGCCAACCACACCGCTGGCGAACATCACAAATAGCAACAGCGCCAGGGCCACGACCATGTTGATCTCGGATAAGACCTTCACGCCACCGTCAAGGCCGCGTAGCACCGAGATCAGCGCCACCGCAGTGATTGCGAGGATCAGAATCACCTGTGTGTCGATCGAGTTCGGCAATCCGAAGACAAATTCCAGGCCGGCGTTTGCCTGCTGCGCGCCGAAGCCGAGCGATGTGGCGAGACCGAACAGCGTGGCGAAAACGGCGAGGATGTCGATGAGATGGCCGGGCCAGCCCCAGATGCGTTCACCGAAGATCGGGTAGAACAGCGAGCGGATGGTCAGCGGTAGCCCCTTGTTGAACGAGAACAGGGCAAGGCCAAGTGCCACAATGCCATAGACCGCCCACGGGTGAAGGCCCCAGTGGAAGATGGTCGCGGCCATCGCCGTTTGGCGCGCGGCCTCGATCGTCGCCGGATCAGCCAACTGGCCTTCCACGATTCCGAGATCACGCCCGAGCGGCTGGTCGCCCCACGGCGTCCCGAAGTAGTAGACCGGCTCCAGCACGCCGAAGAACATCAGGCCGATGCCCATACCCGCGGCGAACAGCATCGAGAACCAGCCCAGATAACTGTAGTCGGGCGTGGCATCCCGCCCGCCGAGGCGCACGCTGCCGATCGGCAGCAAGATGCATGCAATGCAGACAAGCACGAAGATGTTGCCCGCCGACAGGAAGAACCAGTCGAGGTTCGAGGTCAGGAACTTCCGCATGCTGTCGAATGCAGGGCCGGCGCTTTCCTGGAAGACGATAGTCAGCACAACGAATGCTACGACCACCAGTCCAGAGACCAGGAAAACCGGGTTATGAATGTCTAGGCCGAATGGCCCAACCCGCGGCGTGATGTTGTCCTGACCAATTTGGTAATCGGTTTCGATGATATCTGCCGGGCCTTCCGGACTCGGAACGGCTTCGACATCTGTGTCTGTGGTCAATGGTCTTCCCCTGTTCTGTTGATGTCCGAAGTTTGTTCTTGGGTTTTCCGTTGTCTGCGATCAACGGACCACGAAAACCGACGCATCGGAGTGCGAAGCCACCGATCCGCCGTGCGACGGCCAGATATAGTCCGTCACGTTCGGAACATGCGATTGCATAACCACAAGGTCTGCCCCGGTCTCCCTGATCGCTTTCATAAGCGTATCGTCAATATCGATAGCCGGGTCATGGCTAGCATAAGCTTTCGCCGCTGTTTGATGGCCATGCTTGCTAGCCTGCTCGTTAGCGAAGGCTTCAAGTTTTTGCGCAAATTCCGTCGGGTTGTGTGCAACGGGACTTGGCGTTTCGGGCGTGACACCAACATATGTCACTGGGCATCCATAATGCTTGGCGAGATCAGCCGCCGTTTGTAAAGCTTTCTCCAAGTGTTCTGCGTGTGTCAGATCCACGGGAACCATTATTTGCTTATACAAAGGATCCTCCTCATTCTATCGCCTTGTGTTTCCCGGAAAGTCCGCAGATGCAGACTCGTATCCTGACGCGAGACCATGTGCAAAATGCCGCACCTTGAGACGCTAGCATGTCACATTTCTGTAAGCCACCCTCATTAACGACACAGGTTTGGCCTGATGCGTCCTTTTTGGGGGCCGCGGCGAGGCGGCGGTTGCGCACCGCGTAAGGGGCGGGCGGCTCTAGCTGAGCGCGCTCATCACGATGTAGAGCCCGAGAAGCATCAGCGCGCAGAACAGCAGGCGGCGGAACAGCGCGTCCGACAGGCGTTTGCCCACTCGCTGGCCGATTTCCATACCCACGAGCGCAGGGATCAGCGCTGCGGTCGACACCATCAACGTCTGTGCGGTGACGATCCCGATCTGGCCGAGAGACAGGGCCAGCATGAATGCACAGGAGCCGAACAGCATACCCATCAGCGGCACCAGCTCGGCGCGTGGCAGCCCCAGTGACTGCAGGAAGAACACGCCTGGGACGATGCTGGAGCCGGTCATCCCCGTGACCAGCCCGGTTGCGGCACCTGACACAAGCCCTGCCCAGGACTCGTGCGCCGGAGCAATCTGGACGCGAAACCGGGCCAGGCTGGCCACGGAATAAACGATCAGCACAACTCCGAGAACGGCGGCGAGCAGCTCCACGTCCACGAAGGTCAAGGTGGCCGCGCCGGGGACGACCATCAGCACCGCGGCGCCGAGAAACAGCCAGTGACGGCGTAGCGCCGCGTGCAAATTCGGGCTGTACGCCGCTTGCCAAGCATTGGTGACGCAAGTGGGGACGACGATCAGGGCGAGTCCATCGGTGAGCCCTAGCGTGGCGGTGAGGATCGAAACGCTGAGTGCCGGTAGGCCCAGGCCGACTATGCCCTTCACGGTGCCAGCTAGCAGAAAGGTCGCCGCGATCAGCGCAAGTTCGTAACCCTCATACATGCGCTGTCCGTTCGTTCGGATGGTACGCTCACCGTTCAGCTTGCGGCTGCCGGTGGGGACGCTGCTCAGGCATGGGCGCGAGCGGACGGCGGCCCGCGTTCAGCAGTTCCGGGCGATACTCGAAATGCAGCGTGTCATAGTGGTACCATTTGCCGCCCCAGATAAAGCCGTGCTGCTCAAAGATCTCGACAATCTCCCAGGGGATGCGGTTGCGATAGACAAGCGGCTCGTCCGGCCCAGCCCCGCGCCAGCGCCAATAATCGCCGTATTGGGCATTGATATCGACGGCTGCGCCATAAGCATGCACGCTGAGCCGCTCGGTCCCGGCGATGGCCCGGCAGTTGTAGGTCCCGGCGCTCGGGTGCAGATATTTCATGAAGCGCTGCGGCAGCTTGTCGAGTGCCGCGGAGACCTTGCGCAATGCGTCAGCAACGTCGTTCACTGTCGTCACACGTAGAGTTTTGCCGTAGTTGTTCGGCAGCCAGACGACATCTTCGAGATTGCCGCTCACCGCAGCGCCGTTGCGCTTGCAGTTGCCATACATTTTCGCGAAGAACGGCGTGTAGCGCACGCGCCCCGGGTCAATGTTCTTCAGTGGCGGCACGCCGCGCAGGCCACGTGGATATTCGGCATAAAACTGGTCTTCCAGGTCCGGGTCGGTCAGCCGCTGCTGAAATGTCTTTTCGCGCCCGTCGTCAAAGGTCATCCGCGTGCCGTCGCGCCAGATGATCGCGTTGTCCCGGTAGCCACTCAGAAAGTCGGGATACGCCGTCACAAGCCTCTTCATCAGGCGCTCTTTGCGCGACAGCGGCTGCGGCGTGGCCTCCGGCTCCCCCGTTTTGGGGCCCAACTCTTTAATGTCATGTTCTGGTGTCGTCGCATCCACTACGTCTGGGCGTTGCGGCCTGGCTTGCGTGGCGTCGACCATGCTCGCCGTGCGGACTTGCTCATTGTCATATTGCTCAGCGCGCTGCGCTGGCGCTTGAGACGGCTCGGCCGCGTCCGACGGTTCTTGATGCTGGACAGCCTTCACCGCGCTGAGCAGGAGCAGCAGTGTGAACAGCAGATGGGTGAGGCCGGAAGCGAAAGTCCTGCGTTTCACATGCTTGCCTTGATTTTGCTTCACCCGAGCAGTCCTTATGACCCGTTATTCGCCGCGCTATGCTGAGACCATGCTGGCACCCGGTAAAGAGACGACTCAGGCGGCAGGCCTTTCAGGCCGGCGAGGGATTAACACAAAAGCGAAGATGGAGGGAATAATGACAATAAAACATTTGGGACTTCTTGGGGCGCTCGTGGTCGCCATCGGTATGGCGGGCGGCGCGTGGGCGCAGGACGAAACGGATTCGATGACCTCGGGCAACGGCTCCGCTAATCAGGTGGAGACCATCGACGAGCAAGGCTCTGAAGCGCCGCTCGATCCGGCCTCGCCAGAGGCTGACGGCATGGACGGCCCGGCGATGGATGCGGAGCAGGATCAAGAGACGGCATCAGAGGCCGCCGGCCCGCCCGAGATAATCTCCGACAGTTCCGAACGCGCTCTGGTCGAAGCTGATCTGACCGGCATGACCTGCGAACAGCTCTGGATTGCGCGCAACGAGATTTTTGACCGTAACGGCTACTGCTTCCGCAGCGAAAGAGGGGCATCTTATTTCGACAATTCGGATTGCACGTCGGACTCGCAGGAGATCCTGTCCGAACTGGAATGGGAAAACGTTGCGCTCATCAAGCGGGTCGAAGCGCGCAACCAGTGCAACTGAGACCAGCGGCGCTGACTGCAGGTGTCACGCAGTGGGCATGCGCCTCGGCAAGCTTGATGATCCCGCGGCGGCCACCAACTTTTGGCCTATATGACAAATCCTTTACCTTCACGCTTAGGTCGGTAAAGTGGTGACCTTAGGCAACGGTCCGCAACGCTTTGGCTGTTCCGTGAGGCTGAGCGTGTTCGACAGCGCGGTTTGCAGTGTCGATGTGCGTGCGGGTTGGATCAATCGGATGACGAGAGGCGCATTTTTGTGAGCAGAGGGCTACAGGAGCGCAAGCCCAACCGTCAAAATGACGGAGCGGCGAGGGCTTCGTGTTCGGGCGCTGGCCCTCTGATCAACGATGGGCGCCAGGGCGCACGCGGCTTGTCGCCCGGCGAGCATGTTTACGCCGCGCTTGATCTTGGAACCAACAACTGCCGTCTGTTGGTCGCGCGCCCGTCGCGACGCGGATTCATTGTTGTTGATGCATTTTCGCGGGTCATCAAGCTTGGCGAAGGGGTTACGCAAAGTGGCGCGCTCTCCGAAAACGCCATGCAGCGGACCATTGAGGCGCTGAAGGTGTGCGCGGACAAGATGATCCGCCGCGGTGTGCAGCGCTCGCGGCTGATTGCGACGGAAGCTTGCCGCGTTGCCAGCAATGCGGACGAGTTCGTTGCCCGTGTGCGCGAGGAAACCGGTCTGGAGCTGGAAATCATCGACCGCGAGACCGAAGCCCGGCTTGCTGTGAGTGGTTGCGCCTCGCTCATCGACAGGCAGAGCGAGGGCGCTCTGGTCTTCGACATCGGTGGGGGATCTTCAGAGCTGATCTTTCTCGACCTGCGCTGCATGAAGGACGAACGCAAGCGCCGCCCGCATGACCGGCTATGGGCGCAAGAGTGCGTTGCTGCTTGGACCTCCTTGCCGGTCGGCGTCGTGACTCTGGCGGAACAATTCGCCGGGGCGCCGATGGACCAGACGACCTTCGAAGCGATGGTGGTCGAAGTGTATCGAGCCCTGCGCGACTTCGATGCTGAGCATGGCGTGTCGCACCGGATTGCTGATTGCAACACGCATCTATTGGGCACTTCGGGCACGGCGACGACCATTGCGGGCATCCATCTGGGCCTGGAATACTATGATCGCCGCCGCGTCGACGGCTGCTGGCTGAGCGCGGAGCAGGTGCGCGCGGTCTCGGAGCGGTTGACCGCCATGAAGCATGAAGAGCGTGTGCAGCAGGCATGCATCGGGCGCGAGCGCGCCGATCTGATTGTCGCGGGCGCGGCAATTCTGGAGGCACTGTTGCGCGCTTGGACCTGCGATCGCCTGCGGGTCGCGGACCGCGGACTGCGCGAAGGAATTCTGGCGACACTGATGGCCGAGGATGGGGTTCACGATCTCTGGCGCCGCCGTGGACGCCGCCTCAGACGCAAGTGAGCCGCGGCTGGCGTCGCCGACAAGGCTGGGACCCGCTATGGCACGCAAGCAATTCGGCAAGGGCGCAGGCGCAGGCAGAGGCCAGCGCGATATGGCAGTCCGCGTGAAATCCGCGCGCCGGCGCAAGACCTCTTCGACCCGCTGGCTGCAGCGACAGCTTAACGACCCTTATGTTGCCGCCGCAAAACGCGAGGGATATCGCTCCCGCGCCGCCTACAAGCTGATCGAGATCGACGACAGGCACGGGATTTTGACGCGCGGCGATGTGGTCGTTGACTTAGGCGCCGCGCCCGGCGGCTGGTCGCAGGTCGCCGCGCAGAAGGTCATGCCCAGAGGTCAGGTCATCGCCATTGATCTGTTGGAAATCGCGCCGATCCCGGACGTGACAATTCTTCAAGGCGACTTATTGGAAGACAGCGGCCTGGCTGCGGTCAACGAAGCGCTCGCGGGGGGCAAGGCCGATGTTGTGCTCTCCGACATGGCGCCATCGGCCACGGGCCATCGCCAAACCGACCACTTGCAAACCGTGGCGCTGGCCGAGGCGGGGCTGGATTTCGCCTGTCGTGTGCTCGCGCCGGGGGGAACGTTCTTGGCCAAGGTGTTTCAGGGCGGGGCGGAACAGGAAATGCTGAACCGGCTCAAACGCTCGTTCGCCACGGTCCGGCACCTCAAACCAAAGGCGAGCCGGCCAGAGTCCCCCGAAACCTACGTACTGGCCACAGGCTTTCGTGGCGAGGCGGTCAATAAATTGCCTGGAATGTAAAGCTCAGATGTCGTAACGGCTTTGCACTTTTTGATGAAGGTGCTAAGAGAGCCGTAAAACGGGGCTGCCGTTCAGGCATGCTGTCCGAAAGGCTGGGCGTAAAAAGCGTGGAGCGTGGTGTCAAATGAGTGAGTCAGTTATCGGCGAAGACTTGACAATCATCGGGAATGTAAAGTCCAAAGGCAACCTCAAGCTCGATGGCAAGTTGCAGGGCGATATGCATTGCGCGTCGCTCATCGTCAGCGAAAAGGGCCGGATTGACGGTGGCGTTGTGGCCAACAACGAGGTGATCGTGTTCGGCAACGTTTCCGGTTCGATCCGCAGCAAGCGCGTCATGCTGCACTCTACGGCCCACGTCGAAGGGGATATTTTTCATCAGGGCATCGGCATTGAGATGGGAACGCGCTATGATGGCACCCTGAGATGGACTGATGATCCCAACGCATTCGCCTTCGTCGGAGACGGCAAGACGGACGACCAGCAGACGCAGGACCATCAGGTTGCGGCGCAACCGGCGCAGAGCCAGCAGGCGCAACCCGCGCAGCAGGCTCAGGCTGCCGAACAACCGCGCGCTGACGGGGGTGGACGCCGTCTGCTACGGCGCTAAACAGCCCAGTTGCTTGAGATTGCCAGCGTCGTCTCCATTTTAGGGGTCATAGTCGCGCTCCCGCATGAGGACGGCGTAGATGGGGCAATACCCTGGCGCCGGCCGCACGAGGCTGCGAAAGGAGCTAGCCACGATGAAGCTGGCACTGACATTTGACGATGTTCTTCTCAAGCCGCGCCATTCCGACGTCCTGCCGGCGCAGGTGGACACCTCGACTCGCGTCACGAAGGCGCTGCCGCTGAATATCCCGGTCATGTCGTCGGCAATGGACACCGTCACCGAGGCGCCGCTTGCGATCGCAATTGCCGCGGCGGGCGGCATAGGTGTGCTCCACCGCAACATGTCGCCGGACCAGCAGGCCGATCATGTGCGTCAGGTTAAAAAATACGAATCCGGGATGGTTGTGAATCCGGTTACGATTGCTCCGGAGGCGCCGCTGTCAGAAGCGCTCCAGCTCATGCGCGCATATGCGATCTCCGGGATCCCGGTTGTAACGCCCTCAATGAATGGCGTGCGGGAAGGGCGTCTCGTTGGCATCCTGACCAATCGCGACGTCCGCTTCGCCGAAGATCTGGACCAGCCGGTGTCTCGGCTGATGACCAAGGATAATCTCGTTACCGTCAGGGACGGAGTGAGTACCGAAGAGGCCAAGCGCCTACTGCATCAGTACCGGATTGAAAAGCTTCTCGTTGTCGATGAACACTATCATTGCGTCGGTCTCATCACCGTGAAGGATATCGAGAAGGCGGTTCAGCACCCGAACGCCGCGAAGGACGAACAGGGGCGGTTGCGGGTGGCCGCGGCGACCACGGTTGGGGACAACGGTTTCGAGCGCAGCGCACGGCTGATCGATGCGGGCGTGGATATGCTGGTGGTTGACACCGCCCACGGGCATTCGCAGCGCGTGCTGGATGCCGTTCAACGCGTGAAAACCCTTTCAAACTCCGTGCAAGTGGTTGCTGGCAATGTCGCGACGTCGGAGGGGGCGCAGGCGCTGATTGATGCGGGCAGTGACGCCATCAAGGTGGGGATCGGGCCGGGGTCGATCTGCACGACCCGCGTCGTTGCCGGGGTCGGTGTGCCACAGCTCACCGCCATCATGGAAGCTGTTGAAGTCGCTGCGGAGTACGACGTGCCTGTGATCGCCGATGGCGGCATTCGCTTTTCCGGCGATATGGCCAAGGCGATCGCCGCCGGCGCGAGTTGCGTTATGGTTGGCTCTCTTCTTGCCGGCACCGATGAAAGTCCGGGCGAGGTCTATCTCTATCAAGGCCGGTCCTACAAAGCCTATCAGGGGATGGGGTCTGTCGGCGCGATGGCCCGCGGCTCGGCGGACCGCTATTTCCAACAGGAGGTAGGCGATTCGCTGAAGCTGGTGCCGGAGGGCATCGAGGGTCAGGTGCCCTATAAGGGCCCCATCGCCAGCGTCCTTCATCAGCTGGTTGGTGGCCTGCGCGCTGCGATGGGGTACACAGGCTGCGCCACCATCGAGGACTTTCAGCGCAATGCCGAGTTTATCCAGGTGAGTGGCTCCACTGTGCGCGAGAGCCACACGCACGACGTCGCGATTACCCGCGAAAGCCCGAATTATCCCGGCCGGCTCGATTGAGCAGCCCGGCCGATCCCGCCGACACAAAGAGCGTCATGCCATGCAGCCCGGTGCCCGCTTGCAAGCGGCGATCGAGGTGCTTTCAGAGGTCCTTGAGCATCATCGCCCCGCATCTCAGGCGCTCAGTGATTGGGGACGCACCCACCGCTTTGCGGGATCGCGCGACCGGGCCGTGATCGGCAATATCGTGTTTGACGCGCTGCGAAAACGCAGTGGGCTGGCCTATGCAATGGGTTCAGACGCCCCGCGAGCGCTGGCTCTGGGGGTGATGGCGCATGTCTGGGGCGAAGCGCCGGAAACGATTGATGCGATGTGCACTGGCGAGCGCACGCCCGCGCCCCTTGATAGTGAGGAACGCGCTCGATTGTCTGGCGGGTCGGATGCAGATCCGCCGGTCTGGGTGCGCGGCAATTATCCTGAATGGCTGGACGGAGAATTCCGCGCCGCGTTCGGCTCAGCCGCTGCGGCAGAGGGGGCGGCGCTGGCGGAGCGTGCACCAGTTGATCTGCGGGCCAATACGCTGAAGGCCGACCGGTCGAGGGTTCTGAAGGCGTTGAGAGCGCATGCGCCCGAACAGACGCCGTTTTCGCCGGTGGGGGTGCGCATACCCGCCGGGGTCCGTCACCAAAAGGCCCCGAAGGTTGAGGCGGATGCCGCGCACGGGAAGGGCTGGTTTGAGGTGCAGGATGAAGGCTCTCAGGTTGCCGCGCTTCTGGCGGGAGCTGGCCCTCGCGATCAGGTCGCCGACATCTGCGCCGGCGCCGGCGGAAAGACCCTGGCGCTGGCGGCACAGATGCAGAATAAAGGGCAAATCCATGCCTACGACGCCGACAAGACCCGGTTGCGACCGATCTTTGAGCGGCTCAAGCGCGCCGGCGTGCGTAATGCGCAGGTGCTCCCCGCAGGCGACGAGGCGAGTCTGATGGCGCTGCGTGCGCGCATGGATATCGTGTTTGTTGACGCGCCGTGCAGCGGATCAGGGGCCTGGCGGCGGCGGCCGGACGCGAAATGGCGGCTCTCGCAGCAGGCGCTCGAAAAGCGCCATGCCGAGCAGAGAGCGGTGCTATCGCAGGCCGCTGAGCTTGTGCGTCCCGGTGGGCGTCTCGTCTACGTGACCTGTTCGGTATTGCCCAGCGAGAATGAGGCGCAGGCCGACCGCTTCCGCCGCACGCATCCAGGATTTGAACCGCTGCCGGCTGCGCAGGTCTGGCAGGAGGGCCTTGGAACGGCGTGTCCGAGCAGCGCGGCAACAAACCCGGATAGCAGCGCTCTGCTGCTCAGCCCCCATACGCACGGGACGGACGGATTCTTTATCGCGATTTTCAGGCGAATAGCTTAGTCTCGCCCGAAACCCGCGGGGGACACGACGATGGGCCTTATCAAGACATTTTTTGGCCTGGTGCTGATTGCCGTGTTTGTGGTCTTCGGCTACTGGATGTATGCAACCTACACGGCGGAGACCGCCGACGATCCGATCTGGGCCGGGATTAACAGTCTTATGCCGGGGGTATTGCGGCAATGGTCTTGCCAGGAGATCAGGCCGCGCACGGACGCGGAGCCCGCTCCGCAAAGCTGCGCCGAATATTGGGACGTTCCGGCTCAGGAAGAGGTCGCGGCGCCAGGCATGGAGCAAAACGGGGGATCACGCCGCAACGACGGGCAAGCCGTTGAGACGGCTCCGGCTGGCACGGTTGGCGCGGATTAGCGCGCCAGCTTCTATGGTTCGCGTTGAATGGCAAAGCACGCAGTGCCGCACGCCTAGACAGAATTCTCTGAAACCCCGCTCAATCCACCAATCATATGTCAGAAGCCGTCCTCATCATTGACTTTGGAAGCCAGGTGACGCAGCTGATCGCGCGGCGCGTGCGCGAATCCGGCGTCTATTCCGAGATTGTGCCGTTCACCCAAGCTGAGCCGGCCATCGCGCGCCTGCATCCGAGGGCGATTATCCTATCTGGCGGACCTGCCAGCACGCAGGAAACCGGTACGCCGCGTGCGCCGGAGGCTGTGTTTTCCGCGGGCGTCCCTGTGCTCGGTATCTGCTACGGTCAGCAAACCATGGTCGCTCAAATGGGCGGCGAGGTCTCGGGGTCGGATCACCGCGAATTCGGCCGCGCTGAGATCACGCTGCAAAAGCCATCGCCTCTATTCGCAGGGCTAGGCGACCCTGGCAGTCAATTCCAGGTCTGGATGAGCCACGGCGACCGCGTCGACAGCCTGCCGCCGGGTTTCGACGTTATTGCGAGCACGCCGGGCGCGCCATTCGCCGCCATCGCGAACGAAGAGCGCCATTTATACGGAGTTCAGTTTCATCCGGAAGTGGTGCATACCCCGCACGGCGCGGCGATGCTGCGCAATTTCACTCACGAGATCGCAGGCTGCGGTGGCGGCTGGACTATGGCGCGGTTTCGCGAAACGGCGATCAGACGCATCCGTGAACAGGTCGGCGATGGGCGCGTGGTCTGCGGCCTGTCCGGCGGCGTCGATTCGGCCGTCACGGCCGTGCTGATCCACGAGGCGATCGGCGCGCAGCTCACATGCATCTTCGTCGATCATGGCCTGTTGCGCGCGGGCGAGGCCGAGCAGGTCGTCACGCTGTTCCGCGACAGCTACAACATCCCGCTGGTGCATGTTGATGCGGGGTCGCAGTTCGTGGGCGCGCTGGAGGGGGTGAGCGACCCAGAGCAGAAACGGAAAATTATTGGCGGACTGTTCATCGAAGTCTTCGAGGAAGAGGCGAAGCGCATAGGCGGGGCCGACTTTCTCGCGCAGGGCACGCTCTACCCCGACGTCGTCGAGAGCGTGTCCTTCACCGGCGGGCCGTCGGTGACGATCAAGTCGCACCACAACGTTGGCGGGCTTCCTGAGCGCATGAACATGGCGCTGTTGGAGCCGCTGCGCGAATTGTTCAAGGATGAGGTTCGCGAATTAGGGCGCGAACTTGGGCTGCCCGACGGGTTCCTGCGCCGGCATCCGTTCCCCGGGCCCGGGCTGGCGATCCGCATTCCCGCCGCCGTCACGCCGGAGAAGCTGGATATTTTGCGCCTGGCTGATGCGATCTACCTGGAGGAAATCGACAAGGCCGGGCTGTACGACGAAATCTGGCAGGCCTTCGCCGTGCTGCTGCCGGTGCGCACGGTGGGCGTGATGGGCGATGCCCGCTCATACGATTACGTCTGCGCGTTGCGGGCCGTGACGTCGACAGACGGGATGACCGCGGATTATTTCCCGTTTGATCACGCATTTCTCGGGCGCGCGGCGACGCGGATCATTAACGAGGTGCGCGGCATCAACCGCGTGGTTTACGATGTGACCTCGAAGCCGCCTGGCACCATTGAGTGGGAATAAGCGAAACGGCGAAAGGCCGACCCCTTCAGGATCGGCCCTGTTTACATATCCGCCGCCCGTGCCAGCGGGAAATCTTAATAGATGCAGTTATAATACCGCAGGCAGCCACGGTAATCTTCCGGGTAGAACCAGTTCTGCCGGCAGCGGTAGCGCCAGTAAGAGCAGCTGCGCCCCTTGCGGCGATAAATGTAGATGTCGCCGAAGCCGTGGTGCCGGCGGCAGTAGCGATGATGCGGATAGCAACGCCCTCTATGCCGGGAGTAATGATGATAAACCGGCTGAAGCAGCGGCGAGGCATCCGCAGCCGACGCCAGGCCACCGAGCGCCAAATGGGCGGGGCCAGCTTGTGCTTGGCTTTGCGGTCCGGCGTAAGCGGCCACTCCGATCAAGATCGCAAAAGCGAATAACAGATGTACGCGCATGTCTCACTCTCCCACAGATTGACAATTCCGGCCGATGAGCCAGGCCGCTTGCAGTGAACAGTCCCTAGAAAACACAGTTATAATACCGCAGGCATTCCCGGTACCTGAAGACATCAAACGGATAACTCCGGGAGCACTGATGACGTAACGCCGCGCAACTGCGTCCGCCGCGCCGGCGCACATGAACATCACCGAAACTCCCTGAGCCGATGAAGCAGCCAAACCGTGCCATGCAGATGCGATAGTCATGGCCGAAACCGAAGCGGTTGCTGCAGAAGAGATGATCGCGAAAACAGCGGTCGCCGCGGTCGAAATGACCGATGACGGGCTGCAGCCGCGCCGTGGTGCCGGAAGAGATGTGTGCTGTGCCGAGCGCCGGCTGGGCCGAGCTGGCCTGCGCTTGGCCGTGTTGCCCGCTATCAACGGCCAGGCCGATCAAGATTGCAAAAGCGAAAGCGAGAAATGCGCGCATGTCTCAGTCTCCTCCTCAGGTCATGTCGGCCTGACCATTTCGGTCTGGCACTTGTTACAAGCAGCCGCGGACCGTCATGCAGCGGCGATAATCCGGGCCAATGCCCCAACGGTCACGGCAGAGGCGCTCCGCTGCGGAACAGCCTCGGACTGTCCACCATAGGCAGCCCGTCAATCGCATGCAGCGGCGATAGTCCGTGCCAATGCCCCACCGTTTCCGGCACACGAAGTTCCGGTTCCGACATTGGACACTTACCCTTCGGATCAGCGACGAAGTTGCGTCACTCCCGAGGAGTTTGTTCATCGAGATTGATGCGCCTGGAGCGCCTGCGGCATCAGCCTGCGGCAGAGCGAAGCCGAAACCGACTAACCCAACAACCAGTATAACCAAGCCTTTCAATGCGCTGCGCATGATATGCTCCATGTCAATTCATTGCTGCGCCGGCCGCCAGCTCTGCGGGCCGGCTGCGCGGTCACCGTATGCATTGCGGTGTGAACGCTGGCTGAATGGGGTAACGACGGGAGACACATGCGCTTTAATCGAGTTTGCATTGCCAGTTCCGACACGGCCGATGGAGCGCAAAACACCCAGGCGGACAGTGCCAGCAGCCGCTGCGGTCGCGCCAAGAGTTGTATTGGCAGAACCGGCGCATGGCGTCGCGCTCGGCTCCGTAATCGCGCCGCGGCTCCAGGTATATGTAGGCTGGCGGGTAATCATCTTCTGCTAAACGGTTAATCCAGCATCGTAGCCCACAGTCAGGCTTGGGTTCAGGATAATGCTGATATCCTCGGTAGCTTTTTTTTTATGAACCGGACCATGGTAGCTGGATGGCTGATAATAGGGCACAGGGCTGCTTCTGTAGCGCGGTTCTTCAGTGGCGAACGGCTCGAAGCGCCTGTCATCTTCGGAGAAGTCACGCCGCGTGTCCTCATAAGGTGGCCGAGGGGCATCAAGTCCGCGGTATGGTCCGGGGCGGAAATCGGGTCCGGGCCGGTCATAGGCCCCGCGGCGGTAGGCAGGGGCATCGGGTCGACCCGGCTCGGCCGCATAGGGATAGGGACGTCCCTGCGGATCAATCAGTCTGTCGCGAGGACCCCGCGGTCCGGCTTCGTAACGCTCATCGGGATAGCCGCTGCGATAGTTTTCGCCGTAGAACGGCTCGCTTGCCGGGTCCGAATACCGGCCAGAATTATCGCCGCGGTACGGCTCGTCATGATAGCGCCCCTGGTGATATGGGCGGTTTCCGTGGTAAGGAGACGAATAATCGTTGTAGCCGCGCTCGTGATATGGCCGACGCGGCTCGGGATAGTACGGGCGTCCGAGATCAGCCGCTAAATGCAAATTAGCGCCCTGTGTGCGCCCGCGGTCATGTTCGGTATGGCGGATAACGGCGTGTTCTGCACGTGGCGTTTGTGCTTGCGTCTCCGGGACCCCTCCGGTCGCAAGCAAAGAAGCGAAGATGAGTTCGGCGAACATTATTGTGGCCTCTCGCGTTTGGTAACTTTGCCCTCATCCACGAGGAAACGACGATTTTCGTCGATTGAAAAGCAAATTTGATTAATAGCGTTAACCACAAGCTAAGCCGCCAGTATGGCAAGCACTTACGGGCTTGCGCTGATGTTGCTCAGACATGGCGCGCGATGCATCTGGCACCAGGACTTCGATCATGACGAATACATCCGCCTCCCGCATGACGGCTCCGGACATTGGCGCGCGCAAAGGCGGGCCGCCGATCGTTTCGCTCACCGCCTATCATGCGCACACGGCGCGGCTGATTGATCCGCATGTCGATTTCATGCTGGTCGGCGACTCGCTCGGCATGGTCATGCATGGCTTCGAGAGCACGGTGCCGGTTCCGCTTGACCTGATGATCATGCATGGCGCGGCAGTCGTCCGCGGTTCTCAGTGCGCGCTCGTGGTGGTGGACATGCCGTTCGGCAGTTACGAGGAAAGCCCGGCGGTGGCGTTTCGCAACGCCGCGCGTGTGATGAAAGAGACCGGCTGCGGCGCCATCAAACTGGAGGGTGGGCAGCGCATGGCGGAGAGCATACGCTATTTGAGCGAGCGCGGCATTCCGGTTATGGCGCATATCGGCCTCACGCCCCAGTCGGTGAACACCTTGGGCGGCTACCGCGCACAAGGGCGGCGTGAGAGCGAGTGGGCTGAGATTGAGGCGGATGCACGTGCTGTAGCCGACGCAGGCGCCTTTGCCGTGGTGATCGAAGGCGTCGCGGAATTGTTGGCTGCGCGCGTCACACGCCAGATTAACATCCCCACCATCGGCATCGGGGCTTCGGTGGATTGCGACGGGCAAATCCTTGTGCTGGAGGACATGCTGGGCCTGTCGCCGCGAGTACCAAAATTCGTCAAACGCTATGCCGAGCTGGCGGACGGGATCGCACAAGCTGTCTCGGACTATGCCGAAGATGTGCGCAACCGGCGCTTTCCCGGCCGTGAGCATGTTTATGATATGCGCGACGAAGGTGTGGATGCATCCTTTGGGGTCACGAAAAAGCCGAAAACCGGCGGCACGTAACGCTTGAGAAAAAGAGCGCGTGTACACATGTCACACGTGATGGTGCAGAAGCGTTCACTGACCTCTCGGCGGATGAGCGGTGCATTGAGACTTTCCAATCTAGCGGACAAAGCAGGCGGACGATGAGCGACGGTGATATTTTCCGCGAAGTCGAAGCGGATATGCGCCGGGAGCAGTTGGCGCGATACTGGAACAAATACGGCATCTACGCCATCGCCACCGCTTTGGTGATTGTTCTCGGCGTAGGTGGTTATCAGGGCTGGACGTGGTGGCAGAACTCGCGCGCTGCGGCCGATGGTGCGGCATTTGTTGAGGCGAGCGCGCTACAGCAGAATGGTCAGCCTGAGGCCGCTGCTGAAAGGTTTTCCACGCTCGCCGGGTCCGGCATGCAGAGCTATTCGGCGCTCGCAGAATTGCGCATTGCGGCAATCTCGGCGGCAAAGGGCGATACACAGGCCGCCGTTCAGGCTTATGACAAGGTGGCGGACAACACCAACGATGCGATGCTTCGCGGTTTTGCGCGTATTCAGGCTGCGACGCTGCTGGTCGATAGCGCAAGCCTGGCTGACTTGGAGCAGCGCTTATCCGGGATGCGCGACGACACCAATCCATGGCGGCATTCCGCGCGCGAGCTCCTTGCACTGTCCGCATACAAGACTGACGACGAGACAAGAGCGCAGACCCTCTATCAGGAAATACTCAGCGATCTTGAAACGCCTGCCCCAATGCGTCAGCGAGCCCAGATGATGCTTTCGCTGATCAGCGCGCCGGCAGATGAGGGGCAGCAACCTCCAACCCAGTAGCTTCGCATGCATGTCGCGTAACTGCGAAAGTTGGCGTCTCGGTTGGCTACAGAAAACGCTCGATGCCGTGAGGGACAGGGTAATGCCCGAAGTGACCGCAACACGCATTCGTCGGGACACGGCGCATGTTGCTTCCACTGTGCGCCGTATCGGCGCGCGCTGGCTCCGCTACGCGTTGATGATGAGCGTGCTGCCTCTGGCCGCCTGCACCTCCGTTTCCAGTGTCACGGACTCCGTCACCTCGATATTCGAGGAGGAAGAGGAAATTCTGCCGGGCGAGCGGATTTCCGTGGTTTCGCCTGGCGCCGTGTCAGCGCTGGCAGATGTCGAAACGTCCAAACCTGTTTCCGTGTCCGCTCCCCAACCGAATTCGGTCTGGACCCAACCCGGCGGCGTAGCGAGCAATGCGCCTGGCCATCTGGCGTTTTCCGGCCGGCTCTCGCAACGCTGGAGCGCTGATGCCGGCGCCGGCTCAAGCTCGGATGGCCAACTGATCGCCAAGCCGGTGATCGCGGGCAACCGGGTCTACACGCTCGACACCGAGGGCACGGTTCGCGCCTTCTCCAAAGGCAGCGGCAACAGGCTGTGGGAACAGTCGCTGGTGCCGGAAAACGAAGACGAAGAAGCTGGTTTTGGCGGCGGGTTAGCGCTTGCTGACGGCAAACTGTTCGCCGCCACGGGCTTTGGCACGGTGGTCGCGCTCAATCCGTCCTCCGGCGCGCGGTTGTGGACCAAGCGCTTTGAACTCCCCTTCAGGATGTCGCCCACCGCGATCAACGGCCGAATTTTTGTCGTCAATGCTGAAAGCCAGCTCTATTGTCTTTCGACTGAGGACGGCCGGCAGATTTGGACCGCGCGCGGTCTGCCGGAGGCCGCAATCATGCTAAGCAATGCAAGCCCGGCTGTGTCTGGCGACACGGTCGTCGTCCCTTATCCGTCCGGCGAGCTTCTGGCGTTCAACACCAACAATGGACAGCCGAAATGGGCCGAATCGCTCTCGCAGACGCGCGCGGGTCTGGCGGCCGATGAAGTGGGCGACACCGCGCGTCCCGCAATCGCTGGCGGCACCGTCTACGCCGTAAGTGGTGCAGGCCGCCTGATTGCAACGGACATCGCGTCCGGCTCGCGCAAATGGTCGCTTGATGTCAGTGCGACGCAACCCCCCTGGATCGCTGGTCAGGCCGTTTTTGTCGTCGACCGCAGCGGGAAACTCGTTGCGATCGAGCGTGACAGCGGCGAGATCGCTTGGGTCACGGAGCTGCCGAGCGCCCGATACTGGAACGGCCCCGTGCTGGCAGGCGGCAAACTCTGGCTGATCGCTTCAAACGGGCTTATGGTGGGGGTCAATGCTCGTAATGGCGACGTCGTCACTAAGCGCGACCTGGATACAGGTGTTTATATTGCGCCGGTGGTTGCTGACGGGCAGATGTATGTCCTCACCGACCGGGCCGAGTTGCTCGCTCTCAACTAATAGGATCGGGCGTCGCGCTGTCCGGCCAAGCCCCGCGCCTGCACGCCGTTGCCGCCCATGAGTTTGACAGTTGCCATCGTCGGCCGGCCCAATGTCGGCAAATCCACACTCTTTAATCGCTTGACCGGACGCAGACAGGCGCTGGTCGCGCCTATGCCGGGGCTTACGCGCGACAGGCGCGAGGGCGAATTCGAGGTCGCAGGCCAGCCGGCCACCCTGATCGATACCGCTGGCCTGGAAGACGCCGAAGCCGGTTCGATTGCCGAG
This sequence comes from uncultured Hyphomicrobiaceae bacterium, assembly GCA_964466965.1. Classification (GTDB taxonomy): domain Bacteria; phylum Pseudomonadota; class Alphaproteobacteria; order Rhizobiales; family Rhodomicrobiaceae; genus Dichotomicrobium. The sequence goes on along the minus strand of CAYXPZ010000003.1, from coordinate 16,099 downwards.
CGTATGCGCGCGCAAAGCGAACGGGCGATCGCCGAGGCCGACATCGTGCTGTTTGTTATGGACGTGCGCGTGGGCGTGACGCCAGCAGACGAAATGTTCGCCGAGATTGCCCGTCAGTCCGGGCATCCGGTGGTCCTGGTGGCGAACAAGGCGGAGGGGCGTGCGGGCGAAGCCGGGGTATACGAAGCCTACAGCCTCGGGCTTGGCGAGCCGGTGGCCGTCTCCGCCGAACATGGTGAGGGCATCGGCGATTTGCACGACCGGCTGGAGACCGAGGCTGAACGCCTTTTTGCAGACGGCATGGCGACGACCGGCCCAACGGAACAAGATGACCAACCGATTCGCGTAGCCATCATCGGACGGCCGAATGCCGGCAAATCGACGCTATTCAATCGGCTGGCTGGAGAGGATCGGGCAATAACGGGGCCGGAACCCGGCTTGACAAGGGATTCCATCGCGATTGACCTGACATGGGGTGAGCAGCGCATCAAGCTGTTTGACACCGCCGGTCTGCGGCGGCGCGCGCGCGTGCATGAAGAAGCCGAAAAGTTATCGGTCAGCGATGCGCTGCGTGCGATCCGTTTTGCGGAGGTGGTGATCGTGCTGCTTGAAGCCGATCGGGCGCTGGAGAAGCAGGACTTGCACATCGCTGCGCTGGCCGCTGAGGAAGGCCGCGCGATGGTCATCTCCGTCAACAAGTGGGATGTGGTGAGCGACAAGGATGTCAGGCGGCGCGAATTCCGCGCCGAAATTGACCGTTTGCTGCCGCAGATAAAGGGGGTGCCGCTCGCCCCGATCAGCGCGCTCACTGGACGGGGCGTGAACCAGTTACTGGTGCAGGTGGGCAAGGCGTATGCCCTGTGGAATGCGCGCTTTGGCACCGGCAAGCTCAATCGCTGGCTCGCCGCGGCAACCTCTGAGCACCCGCCGCCTGCGCCCGGCGGCCGTCGTCTCAAGATGCGCTATGTAACCCAGCCGGGCGCGCGGCCGCCGCGGTTTGTGGTGTTCTGCTCGCGGCCCGAGGCTGTGCCGGCGTCTTACGAGCGGTATCTGATTAACAGCCTGCGCGATACATTTGATCTGTGGGGCGTGCCGGTCCGCCTGTTCCTGCGCAAGGGCAAGAACCCCTATGCGGATGACACAAATGGCTGAGGTCCTGTTCTATCATCTGGAGCGCCAGCCGCTGGAGCGCGTGCTTCCGGTGCTGCTGGAAAAGACGCTGGAGCGTGGCTGGCGCGCCGTGGTGCAGACGGCCTCGCAGGAATACGCCGAGGCGCTCGACGGACATCTATGGACCTATCGGGAAGACTCCTTTCTGCCGCACGGGCTGGCCAGCGAACGGGATGCGCCGCGCTATCCTGTCGTTGTGACAGCGGAAACGGGCAACCCCAACGGCGCACAGGTCCGTTTCACGGTAGAAGGCGCGCCGTTGCCCAACCCGAGCGAGTATGCCCGGGTGGTGCTATTGTTCGATGGCCAGAACGAAAGCGCTGTGGCCGCGGCCCGCGCGAGTTGGAAAGCCGCCAAGGCGGATGGGCATGACGTGACTTATTGGCAGCAGAGCGAAACCGGAAAGTGGGAGAAGAAGGCGTGAGCGAAGCGGACCGCCCGGATGACTTCGAGGCGCGGCGCGCCTATGGCAAGACGGTCGCCGACCAGATCCGCGCGGAATGCGAGAGCGCGGGTAAGCCGCTCGGCTGGTTTGACGCCGTTTATCTTGGTGCCGAAGGCGACCCGGCGATGGTGCCGTGGGGGCACCAGAAGGTGCGCCCCGAACTGGCGGAGTGGTTGGCGGCGCTGCCGGCGGATACGCCGCGCGGGCGGGTTCTCGACGTGGGCAGCGGGCTGGGCGACAACGCCAATGCGCTGGCCGCAGCCGGTTTCACGGTCACGGCCTTCGACATCTCCGGCGAGGCGGTCGAATGGGCAGCGAAACGATTTCCCCACCAGAATATTGAATGGGCCGTGCACAACCTGATGGACCCGCCGCCCGAGCACTGGCGCGATGCGTTCGATCTGGTCTGTGAGGTCTACACGCTTCAGGCGCTGCGCCAATCGATGCGCGCGGGCGCGATCGCCCGACTGCCAGATCTTGTCAAGCCCGGCGGCCAGCTCCTCGTCATCACCAAGGCGACAGACGCGCCGCCTGAAGGCGAGACGCCGCCTTGGCCGCTGCAGCGCCATGAGCTGGACCTGTTGGCCGAGCGGCTTGAGGTCTTACGCATCGAGTATCTGGAAGGCGATGGCGGTGGCTCACCCCATTTCCGCGCGCTCTACCGCAAACCGGAATAGTGCTGAGAGAACTGCGGGCTGGCGCGCGCCGCCTCGCCCCGTTATCGTTCCGCGCTGTCCACAGACCATAATAACCGCAATAAGGGAGAGAGGAATGCCAGGCTTGAGCGTGTGTTTGTCTGTCGTCGTGATGCTGATGGCTGCAGCGCCGGCCACCGCGCAGTCTTTGAGCGCGCTCGAGATCGCCAATGGCGAGCGCCTGGCGCGCAAGCTCTGCGTCAATTGCCATCAGGTCGCGCCCGACGACGTCGACAGGGTGCTCGTGGATGTTCCGCGTTTTGTCGAAGTGGCCAACCGTCCCTTCATCACGCGGGACAAAATCGAAGCCTATGTCTTGTCACCGCATCCCGCGATGCCGAAGGTGAATGTCAGCCGCGATGAACTCGCAGAGATCTCCGCTTACATCATGAGCTTGCGGGAAGAACAGGTGGACTGACGCCCTCTCACCATACGGTTTACCGCGCGCGGACCGCGGGCTAAAAAACATCCCACCAACAATAATTCGTTCCTGTTTCGGGAGACCGCCTGCATGTTCGACAAAATCCTCATCGCCAATCGCGGCGAGATCGCCTGCCGCGTCATGAGAACTGCGCGCCGTATGGGGATCAAGACGGTGGCAGTTTACTCCGATGCGGACAACGACGCGGTTCATGTCGATATGGCGGACGAGGCGGTGCCTATCGGCCCGGCAGCGGCGGCAGAGTCCTATCTGAGCATCGACAAGATTATCCAGGCTGCGAAGGCCACCGGCGCGCAGGCGATCCATCCCGGCTTCGGCTTCCTCTCCGAGAACCCGAATTTTGCGTGGGCGTTGCAGGACGCCGGCGTCACCTTCATCGGGCCGAACATCCGGGCCATCGAGGTGATGGGCGACAAGATCCAATCGAAGAAGTTTGCCGCAGAGGCGGGCGTGAACACGGTGCCGGGCGTCATGGCGGTGATCGAGGACCCGGACGAAGCCGGGCGCATCGCCGCGGATATCGGCTTTCCGGTGATCATCAAGGCGTCGGCGGGCGGCGGCGGCAAGGGCATGCGCGTGTGCCATAGCGCTGGCGAGGTCGCGGAGGGGTTCGTGTCCTCGATGTCGGAGGCGAAGTCGAGCTTTGGCGACGATCGTGTGTTTATAGAGAAGTTTGTCGAGCGGCCACGCCATATCGAGATTCAAGTACTCGCGGACCAGCACGGCAATGTCATCCATCTTGGTGAGCGCGAATGCTCAATCCAGCGACGCAACCAGAAGGTGATTGAAGAAGCGCCCAGCCCGTTCCTCGATCCGGAAACCCGCGAAAGGATGGGATCGCAGGCTGTGGCGCTGGCCCGCGCTGTGGATTACATTAGCGCCGGGACGGTGGAATTCATCGTCGATCCTGAGCGCAACTTCTACTTCCTGGAGATGAACACGCGGCTACAGGTCGAGCACCCGGTCACGGAGTTGGTGACAGGGGTCGATATCGTCGAGCAGATGATCCGCGTTGCGGCCGGCGAGCGGCTCAATTTGGCCCAGGGGGAAATCCGGCTGAACGGCTGGGCGGTCGAAAGCCGCATCTACGCCGAGGACCCAAACCGGAACTTCCTCCCCTCCATTGGCCGGCTTGTGCACTACCGCGAGCCAGAGGTTGGCACACGCGATGGCCGGACGATCCGCGTCGACACCGGCGTCGAGGAAGGCGGCGAAATATCAATGTTCTACGACCCGATGATCGCCAAGCTGTGCACGCACGCCCCGGACCGGATTGGTGCGATCGACCATATGGCCTGGGCGCTTGACAACTTCTTCATCGATGGGATCGAGCACAATGTGCCGTTTCTCAGCGCGATCATGCAGCATCCGCGCTGGCGCGCCGGGGAGCTTTCAACCGGGTTCATTGCGGAGGAATACGTCGACGGTTTTACGCCACGTGAGCCAACCGCCCAGGAGCGCGACACCCTGTCGATTGCCGCCGTCTTCATCGACCATATCAGTAACGATCGCCGCCGGCAGATTTCCGGGCAGATGAGCGGGCGCCAGGTGCAATTCGCCCCGGTGCGGGTCGCCCATATCGGCGGAGTGAGCGAGAAGCTCGCCGTGCGCAGACATGACGACGACCTGACGGAGATCGACGTTCTGGACGCCGCCGGCGCCGTGCGCCGCACCGCTAAGGTCGCGTCAGCCTGGTGGCCTGGCAACCCGGTCTGGCAGGGGGAGATCGATGGCGAGGCGGTCGCGGTGCAGCTCCGTCCGCTGCTGAATGGCTATGAATTAACCTATCGCGGCATTCGGCTGCCGGCTCATGTCTTCACCGAGCGCGAAGCCGAACTTGCCGCGCTCATGCCGGTGCGCGAAGCCCCGGACACCTCCAAGATGCTGCTGTGCCCCATGCCGGGGATGGTCGTGTCGATCGATGTGGGCGAAGGCCAGGAGATCAAGGCGGGCGAGCGCCTCTGCGCGGTGGAGGCGATGAAGATGGAGAATATCCTGCGCGCCGAGCGGGACACTGTCGTGGCCAAGATCAACGCCAAGCCGGGCGACAGCCTGGCGGTCGACGATGTTATCATGGAGTTTGAATAACTGGCTGCAATGATCCTGTATTTCGCTTACGGGTCGAACATGCATCCGCGCGTCATGAGCGCGCGGTGCCCCGGCGCGCGCGCGATCGGCCCGGCGCGACTCGACGGCTGGCGGTTTTTCATCAACAGGCGCGGCGCGGCGTCGATCTGGCCCGATCCGTGTGGTGTCGTCTTTGGCGTGCTTTGGGCATGCGAGTTGTCGCATCTTGGGCCGCTCGACGCGTTTGAAGGGCTCCGATGGCATCATTATTTCCGGCGCCGCCTGTTCATTGCGAAACCGGATGCCCATGTGCGCGCGTTCGTCTATACGGGAACGCGCCATCTCACTGGCCGGGCGCGCCCCAATTACATGCTGGGCGCGGTGCTGCCAGGCGCGCGCGCATTTGATCTGCCGGGCGGCTATATCTGCGAACTGGAACGCTGGCTGCCGCGCCGGCCCATTGGCGCGCATGGCCAGGCCAACCGCTACGTCGGGCGGCGCAAGCCCGTACGCTTTCCGCGCTGACACAAGGAGCGGCGCCATGTCCGAACAACGAACAGTTCACATCCGCGTCGATGGCCAGGTCCAGGGGGTCTATTTCCGGGCCTGGACGCAGGAGCAGGCCGAACAGCTGGGGCTGTCTGGATGGGTGCGCAACCGGCGGGATGGGGGTGTCGAGGCCCTGTTTGCAGGGGCGTCCGACAAGGTGGCGATTATGCTGGATCGATGCCGCTTTGGCCCGCGCGATGCCAAAGTGGAAAACATCAAGATCATCCAGGAGGGCGGTGTCGCGCCGGAAGGCTTTGTCGTCAAGCCGACGAAGTAGCCGGTTCAGCGGCTGCCCGTTCATAGGCCTCAGACGCAGCCAGCCAGTCCTCCTCCGCCTGCGCCAGCGCCTTGGCGAGTTCGCCGCGCTGGCGAGCGTATTGCTGTGCCTTATCAGGGGCCTGATCGTACAGACTAGGGTCGGCGAGGACGTCGTCGAGCTTCGCGAGTTTGGTCTGAAGTGTTTCCATGCGCTCCTCGTGCTGCTTGATCGCTTTTTTCAGGGGCGCAAGTTCGGCCCGGCGCGCGGCAGCGGCCCGGCGATCCTCCGTGCGGTTGGCGCGTCCCGTGGCGGTGGCCGAGGGGGTGCGCAGACTTGCGCGCGGCCCGGTCACTTGCGCGCGGTAGCTAGCGATATCGCCGTCATAAGGCACGGCGGTGCCATCAGACACCAGCCAGAGCCGGTCAACGCATGCTTCGAGCAAATGCCGGTCATGGCTGATGAGGATCACCGCGCCGTCGTATTCGTTCAGGCCCTGAATCAGCGCTTCGCGGCTATCGACGTCTAGATGGTTGGTCGGCTCGTCAAGGATTAGCAGATGCGGCGCGCCGAAGGCGGCCAGCGCCATGAGCAGCCGCGCCTTTTCACCACCAGACAGCTTTTCGCATTTGGTGTCGGCCTTGTCCGCGCCGAAGCCAAGCTGGCCGAGCTTGGCGCGCTTTTGCGCCTCGGTGGCGTCTTCCATTAGCGCCGCGATGTAATCATAGGGCGACTTCGCTGGGTCGAGATCATCCATCTGATGCTGGGCGAAAAAGCCGGTCTCCAGCTTCTTGGAGGCGCGGCGATGGCCGGCTGTCGGATCGAGGCGTCCGGCCAGCAGCTTGGCCAGCGTGCTCTTGCCGTTGCCGTTCGCGCCGAGCAGAGCGATACGGTCATCGACGTCGAGCCGCAGGTTCAGGTCGCGCAACACTGGCTTGGCGGGGTCATAGCCCACTGCCGCGTTCTCGATACGGATCAGAGGGTTGCCGAGCGGCCGTCCGGGCGAGGGGAAGCGGAACGGCGTCACCTGCTCCTCGACAGCAGCCGCGATAGGCTGCATTTTCGCGAGCGCTTTCAGCCGGCTTTGCGCTTGCCGCGCCTTGGTGGCCTTGGCGCGGAAGCGTTCTACAAAAGCTTCCATATGCCGGCGCATCTCGTCCTGCTTCTTGCGCAGCTTGAGTTGCAGGCGTTGTTGCTCCCGGCGGGTGTCCTCGAAAGTGTCATAGCCGCCGGAATAAAGCGTGAGCTTGCGGTTTTCCAGATGCAGGATCGCGTCCATCGACGCATTGAGGATGTCGCGGTCGTGGCTGACGACGATGACGGTGTAGGGGTAGCTGCGCAGGAAGTTTTCGAGCCACATCACGCCTTCAAGGTCGAGATAGTTGCTTGGCTCGTCCAAAAGCAGCAGGTCCGGAGCAGCGAATAGCACAGACGCCAGCGCCACGCGCATGCGCCAGCCCCCTGAAAACGCGGAACACGGCCGGGCCTGCGCGGTCTCGTCGAAGCCCAGGCCCGCAAGGATGTTAGCGGCGCGGGCGGGGGCGGCATGCGCTTCGATATCGTTGAGGCGCAGGTGGATGTCGGCGATGCGCTCGGGAGAGGTGGCGGTCTCTGCTTCTGCGAGCAGACGCGTGCGTTCGCTATCCGCCGCGAGCACCGTGTCGAGCAGGCTCTCCGGCCCGCCTGGGGCTTCCTGTGCCACCTGTCCGATGCGCGCGTTCTTCGGCACCGAAATACTGCCGTCGTCTGGCGCGATCTCGCCGGTTATCAGACGCAATAATGTCGATTTGCCAGTGCCGTTGCGCCCGACCAGCCCGACTTTGTGGCCGGCCGGAATCGCCGCGGTTGCGCCCTCGAACAGCGGCTTGCCCTCGATCCGGTAGGTCAAATCGTTGATGTGCAGCATCGCTCAGAAGGTTTGAGAGAGATAAGCAAATTGCAAGGGTTTTGTTTGTACTGGCGCGGGCTTCCAGCCCTTGCCGGGCGCAGGCGCGGCGGCTATAAGCGGCACGGGTTGAATTTCAGATCTTTAAGGGGTCCACAGAATGGCTACCGAGCGCACGCTTTCGATCATCAAACCTGATGCGACAGAGCGCAATATCACTGGCAGGATCATCACAATGCTGGAAGAGGGCGGTTTACGCGTCGTCGCGCAGAAGCGGGTGCGCTGGTCGCGCGAACAGGCAGAGAAATTTTACGAGGTCCACAAGGAGCGCCCGTTCTATGGCGATCTGGTGTCCTTCATGACTTCCGGGCCGATTGTTCTGCAGGTGCTGGAAGGTGATAATGCAGTCGCCAGAAACCGCGAGATCATGGGCGCAACGAACCCGTCAGAGGCCGCGCCGGGCACGATCCGCGCGGAATTTGCGGAGAACATTGAACGCAACTCCGTGCACGGGTCTGACAGCGCTGAAAATGCGCAGCATGAAATCGCCATGTGCTTCGACGACAGCGAGATCGTCGGCTAACCTGGGGCAACGCGACTGCCCGAGAGCGAACATCGCGAATGTTGCGCCGTACAATAGAGGTGTGAGCGGGGTGCAGGGCGTTGCGACTGGGCGGCGTCAGAAGCGGTGCTTGAGTGTGCCGCGGATGATGACGTCATCCTCCTCGGGTTGGCCGGTTGGCACCGAGTTTGATGGGGAACGATCAACTTCGAATTCCGGCTCTGTTGGCGCGCCATACAGAAGTTCCAGACCGAAGTCGAGTTTCGGAAGGGTGCCAATATAGCCGATTCCGGGGATCGACAACGGCGTGCCTTCGTTTCGCGACGGGCTTGCGGATGATGGGTCAATCATTTGTAGCGCCGGCAAGTTGCTTTGCCCGCCCGCGCCCGGCGCGGTGTTCAGTCCCTCGGGTGCTTCGCTGACCGTGACGCCAGGCACGTTCGGTGCGGTGTCAACCTCACTGAAGGCCGATGCCGAGGATGTGCCGATCAGGAGCGCTGCGGCCGTCGCTGTGAATGTCAATGAAATTCGGCGCATAGATCTTACTCCACCTGTTACGCTTAAGAGTGGCTCTTCGCCGGGGCGGATGCAAGCTTGTCGCTGGAACTCTTAAGTCCATGTAAATGAAACGAAAATTGGGCCAATACTGAGATTCTGTGTTGGGCGGGCAACAGAAAGGCAGGTGCAAACGGGGGTTGCAGCAGAGGTTTTTTAACGCGAATTCAGGCATTTGCCAGCTGCGTCGGGTGCTTCCACAAGCTGTCCACAGGATAAATCAACAAATCGGGAATCAGCGATGATGGCGCTCAGGTGCCATCGGCCGCCACACCGAGCATCAGAACGATGTATCCGGCCAGCAGCAACCAGAACGATACGTCGGTTACATACGGGATATAGTGCACCACGCCCGCAACACCGAGGCCGGCCAGGATTGCCGACATGACAAAAACGCTGAGCCGTGGCCGGTAGAGTCTCATCCTGCGGTCTTTCCAAACGTCAGGCGCGACGGCAACAGCGCCCCGGGCACACGCGGAGTAAGGGTCGCTTCCGCCCTTGCCGAGCCGGGCATAGCGCCATCAACGCGGCAACGCGGTATCATTGGGCCGACGCGCATCGGACGCGCTCTAAAAGCCTCGCAGGACATTGCCGAGCGCCAACAGCACAAAGGCGGCGAGCGCAAGCCAAAATCCTGGGATCGGAACATAAATCGCCACTTGCGGCACAAGCTGCACGACCAGCGCGAGAATGGCGACCAGCACGGCAATACGGAACGTCAGTTTGGTCGGCGCCGATAAGTTCATCTCTATGCTCCCCCGTTTTCCCCGGTATCTGGCAAATAACCGACAATAGCTACGCCTGGCAAGAACGTTCCCGTCCCGCGGATCAGGGCGATTTTCGCTGTGGCTTAGAAGCCCGAGCGGTCTTTACGACAGGCTGGCGCAGAACCGCTGGATCCGTTCGCATGCCGCCTTCAGCGCTTCGGTCGAGGTTGCGTAGGAGATGCGAAAGAACGGCGACAAGCCGAACGCCTCGCCGTGAACGACGGCAACGCCTTCTTCTTCCAGAAGCGCAGTAACGAAGTCCTCGTCCGACTGCAGCGTCTTGCCTTTCGGCGTCGTCTTGTTCAGGCAACCGGCGCAGGAGGGGTAGACGTAGAACGCGCCTTCGGGTGTGGGGCAGTCTAGACCTGTCGCCTGGTTGAGCATCGAGACGACAAGATCGCGGCGCTGCTTGAAGACAGCCGCCCGCTCGGCGATGAAATCCTGCGGGCCATTGAGTGCCTCGACAGCGGCCCATTGGCTGATGCTCGCCGGGTTGGAGGTTGACTGCGACTGCAGCTTGCGCATTGCGCCGATAAGCTGCTCAGGCCCGGCGCAATAGCCGATGCGCCAGCCGGTCATGGCATAGGCTTTCGAGACGCCGTTCATGGTCAGCGTGCGCTCGTAAAGCTTTGGCTCCACCTGGGCCGGCGTGACGAAACGGAAATCGTCGTAGGCCAGATGCTCATACATGTCGTCGGTCAGCACCCAAACGTGCGGATAGCGCAGCAGTACGTCGGTGAGCGCTTTCAATTCGTCATGGGTATAGCCCGCGCCGGTCGGGTTTGACGGCGAGTTGAAGATCAGCCACTTGGTATTCGGCGTGATCGCCGCCTCCAGCGCCTCCGGCGTTAACTTGAAGCGATTTTCCAGGGTGGCGGGAACAATTTTCGGCGTACCGCCAGCGAGCAGCACCATGTCCGGATAGGACACCCAGTATGGCGCGGGCACAATGACCTCATCGCCCGGGTTTATCGTTGCCATTAGCGCGTTATAAATCACGGCCTTGCCGCCGGGCGCCGCCAGAGCCTGCGCGGGAGCATAGCTCAGATCATTCTCGCGCTTGAACTTGTCGCAGATCGCCTGCTTCAGCTCAGGAATGCCGTCCACGGCGGTGTATTTCGTTTCGCCGCGTTCAATCGCCGCGATGGCCGCCTGCTTGATGTTCTCGGGCGTGTCGAAATCCGGCTCGCCCGCGCCCAAACCGATGACGTCATGGCCGGCGGCGGCGAGATCCCGCGCCTTTTGGGTGACGGCGATAGTTGGCGAGGGTTTCACGCGTGCGAGCGAAGCCGAAAGAAAGCCCATGGGTGACCTCCGTCCATCAATATGTCGGTGGACGCGGCCGCAGCGCACGCCCTTGCAGCGAGGCTAGGCAGGGCGGGGCCATGAGGCAAGCGAAAACCCGTGGATATGCACGCCGTGAGGGGATCGCTTCAGACAGAGCGTCGAACACCTATTGACAATCGCGGGCGCAGAAAATATTCACGGTCTTGCGTTAGCACTCATATTACGAGAGTGCTAACAAACTGTTGCTGAAGGGTGAGAAGCCGGCTGCATGGTTCCGCGCCGCGCTCGAAAAGCAAAAGCTAAAACCACGGAGAACACAGATGAAATTTCGTCCACTCCATGATCGTGTGGCCGTCAAGCGGCTGGAAGAAGAGCAGAAGACCGCTGGCGGGATCATTATCCCGGATACCGCGGCAGAGAAGCCTCAGCAGGGCGAAGTGATCGCGGTGGGCCCCGGAGCGCGCGGTGATGACAACGAGGTTGTCCCCATGGACGTGCAGGTGGGTGACAAGGTGCTGTTTGGCAAGTGGTCCGGCACCGAAGTCAAGATCGAAGGTGAAGACGTCCTGATCATGAAGGAGTCAGACCTGCTGGGCGTGCTTGAAGGCTAAGCCCGCATCGGTCAATCGCATTCAATCAGTCGACAAACAAGGAATTGGACAATGACGGCAAAAGACATTCGTTTTTCCACCGACGCCCGCGAGCGCATGATGCACGGCGTCGACAAGCTCGCTAACGCGGTCAAGGTCACGCTCGGCCCGAAAGGCCGCAACGTCATCATCGAGAAGTCCTTTGGCGCGCCGCGCTCCACGAAGGACGGCGTGACGGTCGCCAAGGAGATCGAGCTTGAGGACAAGTTCGAGAATATGGGCGCACAGATGGTCCGCGAGGTCGCCTCGAAGACCAACGACGCCGCCGGTGACGGCACCACGACCGCGACCGTGCTCGCCCAGGCGATTATGCGCGAGGGCCTTAAGTCGGTGGCCGCCGGCATGAACCCGATGGACCTGAAGCGCGGCATCGACAAGGCCGTTGCGCAGGTCGTCGAGTCGATCTGCAACGACGCCCGCGATGTCTCCTCCAGCGGCGAAGTCGCTCAGATTGGCACTATTTCGTCCAACGGTGAGAAGGAAATCGGCGACATGATCGCCGAGGCCATGGAAAAGGTCGGCAACGACGGCGTCATCACGGTGGAAGAGGCCAAGAGCCTTGAGACCGAGCTGGAAGTCGTGGAAGGTATGGAGTTCGATCGCGGCTATCTCTCTCCGTACTTTATCACCAACTCCGACAAGATGGTCTGCGAGCTGGATGATCCGTACATCCTGATCCACGAGAAGAAGCTCACCAACCTGCAGGCGATGCTTCCGGTGCTCGAATCGGTGGTGCAATCCGGCAAGCCGCTTCTCATCATCGCTGAGGACGTCGAGGGTGAGGCGCTCGCCACGCTGGTCGTCAACAAGCTGCGCGGCGGCCTGAAGGTCGCGGCTGTAAAAGCGCCTGGCTTCGGTGATCGCCGCAAGGCCATGCTGCAGGACATCGCAGTGCTGACCGGCGGTCAGGTCGTGTCTGAAGAGCTTGGCATTAAGCTGGATAACGTCACCATTGACATGCTCGGCAAGGCCAAGCGGGTCTCCATTACCAAGGACGACACCACGATCGTCGACGGCGCCGGCGACAAAGCCGATATCGATGCCCGCGTGCAGCAGATCCGCGCTCAGATCGAGGACACCACCTCTGATTATGACCGCGAGAAGCTGCAGGAGCGTCTGGCGAAGCTGGCTGGCGGTGTTGCCGTCATCCGCGTCGGCGGCGCGTCCGAGATGGAGGTGAAAGAGCGTAAAGACCGGGTCGATGACGCCCTGAATGCGACCCGTGCGGCGGTCGAAGAAGGCATCGTCGCCGGCGGCGGCGTCGCGCTGCTGCGTGCGGTAAACGCCATCACGGTCGAGGGCGAGAATCCCGACCAGGAAGCCGGCATCAAGATCGTCCGCCGCGCGCTTCAGGAGCCGATTCGTCAGATCGCCGAGAACGCGGGTGTCGAAGGCTCGATCGTTGTTGGCAAGGTTCTGGAGAAAAACGATCCGGCCTGGGGCTATAACGCTGCGCTGGACGAGTACATGGACCTCGTCGAAGCCGGCGTGATCGACCCGGCGAAGGTGGTGCGCACCGCGTTGCAGGATGCGGCTTCGGTCGCGGCGTTGATGATCACCACCGAAGCAGGTGTTGCCGAAGCGCCAAAGGAGGACAAGGGTGGCGCAGGTGCAGGCGACATGGCCGGCATGGGCGGCATGGGCGGCATGATGTAAGCTGCGCCCAGGCCACAATTGACATGGTTCGCCGGTGAGGCGACCGGAGAGAGCCGCTCTACGGGGCGGCTCTTTCTTTCGGCGCTGGCTTGGCGGAGAACTTATCGCCCCGCCGCACGAAAATTCGGCTTTGCAGGGGCAGCCGATCACGGTTGCCCCGGCGTTTGGCTCTGCTATAGTCCCGCACAGAACAAGGGTGTAGCAGGCATGGCGGGGTCGGATGCAAACCGGGGATCCTGAGAACAACAACAATCAGATGGATTATCAGGAACACGAGCGCACCTATAAGCTCTTCATCACCCTCACGCAGTGGGGCGCCGCCATCGTTGCGCTGGTGCTCATTCTGATGGCAATTTTCCTGCTTTGACGCGTCGGCGCGGAATGATATGTCCGATCAGCCGGTGCGCTGGACGCTGCCTATCGCTTGCGTTTTCCGGCCTGCCAATCCACGACCGTAATCGGAGCGCAGAATGACCAAGATCGCCGTTCCGGCCGAAGATGAGACGGAGCCCCGGGTTGCCCTGAGCCCCGAGACGGCGAAAAAGTATATCAAACTTGGCTGTACGGTCGTCATAGAGCAGGGCGCGGGTGCGCGGTCCTATTTCCCCGATCACGAATATGAAGCCGCGGGCGCCGAACTCACCGAGACCGCGGACGCCGCGATCGACGGCGCGGACATCATCCTAAAGGTGCGCCCGCCCAACGACGCGCAGATTGGCGCGATGAAGCCGGGCGCGGCGCTTGTCGCCATGCTCGAACCGTATGGCCCGCGCGAAATCATCGACAAGCTTGCCGACAAGGGCGTTTTGGCATTTTCGATGGAGTTGATGCCGCGCGTCACGCGTGCGCAGTCGATGGATGTGCTGTCCTCACAATCGAACCTGGCGGGCTATAAGGCGGTGGTTGATTCCGCGGCGGCTTTCGGCCGCGCCATGCCGATGATGATGACGGCGGCTGGCACGGTACCGCCAGCTAAGGTGTTTGTGATGGGCGCGGGCGTCGCAGGCTTGCAGGCAATCGCTACGGCGCGCAGGCTCGGCGGCGTCGTCAGCGCCACTGATGTGCGCCCGGCGGTGAAGGAGCAGGTCAAGTCGCTCGGCGCGAAGTTCGTGGCCATTGAAGACGAAGAATTCCGGGAGGCGGAGACGGCTGGCGGCTACGCCAAGGAAATGTCCGACGACTACAAGCGCAAGCAGAACGAGTTGGTGGCCGAGCATGTCAAATCACAGGACATCGTCATCACCACAGCGCTGATTCCCGGTCGGCCCGCGCCGCGACTGATTTCCGCTGAGATGGTTGCGAGCATGAAACCTGGTGCGGTTATTTTCGACATGGCGGCAGAGCGCGGCGGCAACTGCGAACTGACGCAGCCTGGCGAAGACATCATGCACCACGGCATCCGGATCATGGCGCCGCTCAACATCCCGGGCCAGGTCCCTGGCGATGCCTCCAGCCTTTATGCACGCAACCTTCATGCCTTCTGCGAACTCATCATCGACCCGGAAACCGAAGGCGTAAAGGTTGACTGGAACGACGAAATCATCAAGGGAACCGCCCTGACGCGGGACGGCGACGTCATCCACCCGGTACTGACGGGAGACAAACAATGAAGCAGATCAAGCGCAAGCTTGCTGTCGCGCTCGTCGCGGCCGGCGCGTTGACGATCGTGGCGAGCCCGGCAAGTGCCGCTGCTGGGGCAGGCGCGGCGATCGATCCGTTCGTTTACCTGTTCGCGATCTTCGTACTGGCGATTTTCGTGGGATACTACGTGGTTTGGAGCGTGACGCCGGCGCTGCACACGCCCCTCATGTCGGTCACCAACGCGGTCTCGTCAGTGATCGTTGTCGGCGCGCTGTTGTCCGTGGGCGTCGAAGCGGCTCAAGGCGCGGGACTGGCGACGGTGTTCGGGTTTCTGGCGCTGGTGATGGCGGCCGTGAATATATTTGGCGGCTTTCTCGTCACCCAGCGCATGCTGGCGATGTACAAGAAGAAAGAAAAGCAATAACGCGGCGCGGGGGGAACCATCATGCCTGCTGATCTCGTTGCGCTGCTCTATCTCGGCGCGGGCGTCCTCTTCATACTGGCGCTGCGGGGGCTGTCGAGCCCGGAGACGTCCCGGCGCGGCAACTACATGGGCATGGCCGGCATGGCGATTGCGGTGGTCACGACGCTGGCCGTGGCCGTGCCCGATGCGCTGAAATTTCTGCTGATCCTTGCCGGGCTTGCCGCCGGCGGTGGAATCGGGGCCTACATCGCCAACCGCATCCCGATGACGGCGATGCCGCAGCTGGTTGCGGCCTTCCACAGCCTGGTCGGCCTCGCGGCGGTGTTTGTGGCAGCGGCAGCCCTGAACGCGCCTGGCGCCTTCGGGATCGGCGCGCCCGGCGAGATCTTCACGGTGTCGCTGATCGAGATGTCGATCGGCGCGGCAATCGGCGCGATCACCTTTACCGGCTCAGTTATTGCGTTCCTGAAACTGGATGGACGGATGTCGGGCGCACCAATCCTCCTTCCGGCGCGGCATCTGATCAATATCGCGATCGGGGCGATCATCATCCTGTTGATCATCGCCTTTTCGGTGTCCGAAGCACATCTGGCCTTCTGGGTGCTGATCTTGCTCGCTTTTGCTATCGGCGTGCTGCTCATCATTCCGATCGGCGGCGCGGACATGCCGGTGGTCGTGTCAATGCTTAACTCCTATTCCGGGTGGGCGGCGGCAGGTATCGGTTTCACGCTCAGCAATGTGGCGCTCATCATTACAGGGGCGCTGGTCGGCTCTTCCGGCGCGATCCTGTCCTACATCATGTGCAAGGGCATGAACCGCTCGTTCATCTCGGTCATCCTCGGCGGGTTTGGCGGCGACGCCGTTGCTGCGTCGGATGACGGCATCGAGCGGACTGTCAAGCGCGGCTCGGCCGAGGATGCCGCCTTCCTCATGAAGAATGCCGGCAAGGTGATCATCGTGCCGGGCTACGGTCTGGCTGTGGCGCAGGCGCAGCACGCGCTGCGGGAGTTGGCGGATTCGCTTAAGGACGAAGGCGTCGAGGTTGCATATGCGATCCACCCGGTCGCTGGCCGTATGCCGGGGCATATGAACGTGCTGCTGGCCGAGG
>CAYXPZ010000002.1:0-61834 GCA_964466965.1 uncultured Hyphomicrobiaceae bacterium | reverse complement strand
GCGGCGCATCACTGTGTGCTGCACCGCACCCGGGATGACGGCGTTGCGCGCAATCTACCGACGCTTCAGACGCCATAAAAGTCGCGGTACCACGCCACGAAGCGCGAAATGCCCTCCGCAAGCGGCGTCGATGGCCGAAAGCCGACATCGCGCGCCAAATCGTCAACGTCCGCATAGGTCTCCGGCACGTCGCCGGGCTGCATCGGCTGATAATTCTTGACAGCCTCCTTGCCGACCGCCCGCTCGATAGTCTCGATATAGGTCATCAACGGCACCGGCTGGTTGTTGCCGATGTTGTAGAGCCGGTAGGGCGCGTTTGACGTGCTCGGATCGGGCGCGGCGCTGTCCCACGCCGGATCGGGTTCGGCGATACGGTCGAGCGTTCGGATAACGCCCTCGGTGATGTCGTCAATATAGGTGAAGTCACGCGCATGCTTGCCATGGTTGAACACGTCGATCGGCTCGCCCGCGATGATCTTTTTCGTGAAGATAAATGGCGACATGTCCGGTCGGCCCCAAGGCCCGTAGACAGTAAAGAAGCGCAGGCCCGTAACCGGGAATTGGTACAGGTGCGCATAGGTATGAGCCATCAGTTCCCCGGCCTTCTTGGTCGCGGCGTAAAGGCTCAGGGGATGGTCGACGTTCTGGTGCACGCTGAACGGCATCTGGGTGTTGGCGCCATATACAGAGCTCGAAGAGGCGTAAACGAGATGCTCGACCTCGCCGTAGCGGCAGCCTTCGAGCACGTTCAGCAGGCCGACGATGTTTGCGTCCGCGTAAGCGTGAGGATTTTCGAGCGAGTAGCGAACGCCGGGCTGCGCGGCCAGATGGACGACGCGATTGGGGCGTTCATCGAGAAATATTGCGGCGGTTGCCTCGCGGTCCGCGAGGTCGGCGCGGATGAAGTGAAAGCCGTTGCGCCCTTCGAGCTGGGCCAGGCGGGCTTCCTTCAGCCGGACATCATAGTAGTCGTTCAGATTGTCAACGCCGGCGACCTGATCGCCCCGATCCAGCAGCATCCTCGCTACATGAAAGCCGATAAAACCGGCGACCCCCGTCAGCAGTACTTTCATCACGCCTCGCCTGATTGAGCGGCCCGCGCCGCGATGCGCAGCCTGCCATATCGGGTATGGCTCAGCCGGACAACTCTTTCGACCGGCGCACAGCCGCAGCGACGGCCCGTTTCATCAGATCGCGCAGCCCAGGCTCGGCCATCAGTTCGGCAAGCGCTGCCTCGGTCGTCCCGCCTGGCGAGGTAACATTTTCGCAGAGCTTGGCGGCAGGCTCATCACTGCTTTCAAGCAGCGCACCCGCCCCCTGAACCGTGGCGCGGGCCAGTTGCTCGGCCAGATCGCGCGACAAACCGGCTTCCACGCCCGCATCGGCAAGGCATTCGGCCAGCAAGAAAACGTAAGCCGGCCCCGAACCGGAGACACCCGTTGCCGCGTCCATCAGGCTTTCGTCTTCGATCCAGGCAACCTCGCCGACCGCGCTCAGCAACTCAGAGCAGACCCGCGCCTGATCCGGCGAAACCTCCGCATTTGCATAGGCGACCGAAATTCCGCGTCCAATCGCCGCAGGAGTGTTGGGCATAGCGCGCACGATCGGCCGGTTCGAACCGAGATGCCGCGCGATGCTCTCGATGGTTCGCCCCGCCGCAATCGACATAGCCACCGTCTGTCCGCCCATCAGATGCACAAGGCTCGGTAACACGTCGTCCATTTGTTGGGGTTTGACAGCTATGACGATTACGCCGGGAACGGTGGTGACCGCCTCTGGGCCGACCGCGATGCTGAACCCGTGCTCGTCACGCATCGACACCGTCTCTGCCGGCGCGCCGGGATCAACCACAAAAACCTGCTCGGGGTCCAGCCCGCTGCGCAGCCACGCCTTCAGCATCGCGCCGCCCATGCGGCCTGCACCGACGAGGACGATCGGCTCACTTACGAAAAACGCGTTCGGGTGCTCCGGCATGACAGAATTGCTCCGTTTTGCCGGAAGTCTATCACGCTTGTCCTTCGGTCTCGAACATTGTGCTGGTCAACGCTTCTTCCGCCTTGCGCCCCGCCCACACAACGAACTGGAACGCCTGGTAATATCGCTCGCAGTTCTCCAACGCAGCATGCAACAGGCTCTCGCACTGGTGCGGCGTCGGGTCGGCGGATGTCAGCAACAGCGCGTGGCGATAAAGCAGCAGGCCTTCATACGCCCAAAAATCGAAATGCCCGACCCAAAGCTGCTCGTTGATCTGCGCGAGCAGCCTATAAACCTCGTCCAGGCGGGCGCGCGGCACCTTAAGGTCGAAAGTGCAGGCGAGATGCAGCGACTCTAGATCGTCGCGCCAATTCAGCGATAGGTGATAGTCGCTCCAGGACCCGGCCACCGCCAGCGTCAGTTCATCTTCAGCGCTGCGCTCAAACGGCCAGTCTTGCGCCATTACGATCTGCTCCACGAGATCGACCGGATGCGCCATGCGCTCGTAAATCGGTTGGGAAAATGTCATGCCCTGTCTTTCCGCCCGCCTCTTCGCGTTATTGACCGTGAGGCCAGGCACAGCAGTGCTCTGGCCCCTGTGGAACACAGGGGAAACGCCTGACCACCCCCTCGCGCGTCAAAGTGATTTGCTCGCAACTCATGATCGGGTACCAGCGCGGTCTGACTCGCGCAAGCAACCGGGACAGCAGTCCACGGGGAAATCACGAAGCACCGGGTAAGGGTTGCAAGGGCGGCACGGGACAGACCCCCGAATCTCAATTTCGTACAGGGTCGTTATCACCGGGACACATCACGCGGAGTGCGTCGCGTCCGCGCGATAGCCGCGAGCGCAGCGTGCCGATCGGGATCTCCAGAATATCCGCCGCTTCCTGGTATTCCAGACCTTCCACCGCTGTCAGCGCAATGGCCGCGCGCTGCTCATGCGGCAGATGCTGCATGGCCCGCGCCACTTCGCGGCAATGCGCCCGATCTTCCTGCGCTGGGCGCTGCCAGAGCTGCGGCCCGCCTTCCAGCGCGGCGTCCGGGCGACGGGCAGAGCTTGGCGCCCACTTGTTAAGGAACACCGAAAACAAGACACGATAAAGCCACCCCCGAAGCGACCCGCGCCCGGACCACAGATGCCGCTTGCGAATGGCCCGCTCCAACGTGTCCTGCACAAGATCATCCGCCGCTGGCACGTCACGCACCAAGCTCAGCGCATAACGCCGCAAACGTGGAATTTCCTTCGCAATCAATGCGCTGGTTTCGTCCAAGACCTGCCCCTCGATTGTGCCACGGTGCAATATGCGCCCCAGAAACAAAAAAAAATTCCAAAAATGGAACTCTGAGCGCATTCGGCCTGTCTATCGGAACGGCGTCCGATAACACCGCGCTATGCGCGGCGACCGGACATGCACGCGAAATATGAACGAATTCAGGAAAGGTCGATAGATGACGTACAACCGTTTACCGGTAGCAATGTTTATGGCTGCGCTCCTGAGCATGGGCGGCCCCCTCGCCGCATACGCCCCAACAGCGCAGGCTCAGGAATCTTTCAGCGACGATAAGATCCAATCTTTCGCGCAGGCCGCTGTGAAGCTTATCGACATTCGCTCACAGTACCAGTCTCAAATGAATAACGCGTCCAATGACGAAGAGCGCGCGCAGATCCAGCAGCAGACCAATCAGCTTATGACCTCGACAGTTGAGGAAACGCCGGGCATTTCCGTTCAGGAATACAACCAGATAGCCCAGGAAAGCCGGTCTAATGAGGCGCTGGCCGAACGGATCAACACCTACATCAAAGAATCCGCGAACTAACGGACGTCATGCATCTGGTTGCGGCCCGCCTACCGGCGGCCGCATCCTGCGCCTGCCTACGCCCTAAACGGTTGGCCCGCCCACGCCCGGCGTCTCGCCCGGCGTTTCCGGCGGCAAGTTGAGTGCGGCTTCAAGTCTGGCGATCCGCGCCTTGAGCGCCTCGTTCTCTTCGCGCGCCTTCTGCGCCATTTCACGCACGGCCTCAAACTCCTCGCGCTGAACGAGATCAAGTTCGCGGGTTACGCGTTCCATCTGCGCGCGCGCCAGCGTCTCAAACTCCTGCCGGGCGCTCTGCGCCGCACCGGCCGCATCGGTCATCAACTTCGCGAAATCGTCAAAAAGCTTGTTGGTGGTCTGGGTCATGATGTGTCAGTCCTTTTAGATCGGCGCGTGTCACGGCATTGTCATCACCGAGCCTTATTGGATCGACTATGGAACCGGTGCGCGCTGCAATCAACCCCGGCTCGGATAGCCGTTTCGCTTGCTGCGCGCCATTGCAACCCGTGCCACGCACAATGAACACGTTGATACAGAGATGACCGACACGCCCGCGACATTCATGGCGATCCCATTTCCAACAATCGATCCTGTGGCGATTGCCATTGGCCCTGCCGAAATCCGCTGGTACGGGCTGGCCTATCTGGGCGGACTGCTTGTTGGCTGGCTCTACATGCGCGCGCTGGCCCGGAATGCGCAAATCTGGGGCGGTCAGTCGCCGATTACGCCGGCGAAGGTCGACGACTTCCTCATCTGGGCCACGATCGGGACGATCATCGGCGGGCGTTTGGGATTCGTGGTATTCTATGAACCGAGCTACTTTCTTGAAAACCCGCTGCAGATTTTCTCCGTTTGGGGCGGTGGCATGGCCTTTCACGGTGGCCTGCTCGGCGTCGGCCTGGCGACGTATATCTTCGCGCGGCGCAACAACATTCGGGTGTTTTCACTCATGGATCTCGCCGCCGCGGCAACACCGTTCGGACTGTTCTTCGGGCGGCTTGCCAACTTCATCAACGGCGAGATCTATGGACGCCTGAGCGACGTGCCGTGGGCGGTCGAGTTCCCCGCACGCGTGCTGGCCGAGGGGCACGCGGTCGGACCGCGCCACCCGACGCAACTTTACGAAGCGATCCTCGAAGGCATCGTTCTTTTCGTCGCGCTGCGCTATCTCACGCACAAGCGCGGCGCCCTCGCGCGGCCCGGCCTGATCGTCGGCGCTTTCCTAATGATTTATGGCGCCGCGCGCGTTTTCGTGGAATTCTTCAAGGAATGGGATTACGGCCAGTTCTTCACGACCAGTTATTTCTCGGCGGGCATGATTTACTCCCTGCCCATGATTGCGCTGGGGCTATACTTCTATGCGCGGGCACAGCGCCAGACGGCTCTGGCCGCATAACCGTGAAGCCGGCCACGACATCAGAGGACATTTGAATGTCCGCCCCGGTGATCCACACCGTTAGTGAGTTCATCGAGCTCACCTTCTCGACCGAATTTAGCGTGGGGCTCGAAGACGCGCCGGTGCGTCCATGGTATCTTGGGCAGGCCTCGGAGGACGACAATATCCTGCCTCCTTTGTATCGCGGCAGCATTGACCCAGCCCTTGAGCGGGAGTTGCTCCGCGAGTTTCGCATGCGCGCGGCTGAGTTCTTCCCGCCCGGCGGGGTTCCAGACGAGATGTGGCCAATCCTGGGACATCAGAACGGCCTTCCGACACGCATCCAGGAATGGTGCGGCAACCCGCTCGCGGCGCTGTTCTTCGCCGTGGAAACCATTTCGAGCAGTAATGGCCAGGTGTGGGTGTTTAATCCCTGGTACTTCAACGAGGTTGCCTCGCGTCTGGCGATGATACCGGTCACGAACAGCGCGCTGTTCCGCGACGACTATTGCGTGAAGCTGGACGATCCGAACGCATCACCTGCGCCGGCCGCCGAAGCGCCAATGTGTTTCAAGCCATTCCGCAACATCCGGCCGCAGAGCCAGATGGACGTATATTTCGTTACGCACGGACACTCGAACGTGCCGCTAAATGAATTCCGCCTGTTCTTGCGCCGCCCGGAGGCTTATCTCAAGAGGATCATCATCGCGGGCGAAAGCAAGAAGCACCTGCGCAAGGAGCTCCACGTGCTGGGCGTCAACCACGCCACCCTTATGCCGGGCGGTGGATCAGTGGCCAAGGCTGTCGCCTACGCCATGTCCCGCGATTTTTTGGAAACCGATATTTGAATTGGCCGCAAAATCCGTGAACCTGCGAACTGCGAACGTCGAATCTGAGCCGACCCCGCTGGCGCGCAGGCTCATCGCGCGCATCTCGGCAGGGGCGCCGATGACGGCGCACGACTACATGGATGCCTGCCTCAATGATCCCGTTCACGGCTATTACCACGCCGCACAGCCGATCGGCCGGGATGGTGATTTTATCACGGCGCCGGAGATCAGCCAGGTTTTTGGCGAACTGCTGGGGCTTTGGGCGGCTTCCGTCTGGCAATCGATGGACGCGCCGGAGCAGATCGCGCTGATTGAGCTTGGGCCAGGGCGCGGCACCCTTGCCGCCGATGCGCTGCGCGCGGCAAAAGCGCTACCAGAATTTCGCCAGGCGCTGCGGCTGCATTTGGTGGAGACCTCACCAACTTTGCGTACGCAGCAGGCGCGCATGCTGGAGGGCGGCCAGCCGCAATGGCATGACACGCTTTCCGACGCGCCGGACGGCCCTGCGATCATCCTTGCGAATGAATTTCTCGACGCGCTGCCGGTCCGCCAGATCGTCTTTCGCTCCGGCCTATGGCTTGAGCGTTGCGTCGGCCACGATGCCGCGCGCGGGTTCTACTTCACCGAGGGCGGCACAGCAGACTTGAGCGCAGCGCAACGCGATCTGTTGCCGAGCGATCCGGCTGAGGGCGACATCGCTGAACTGCGTCCGCAAGCAGAGTTGCTCATGGCCGAGATCGCCGAGCGCGGTAAAGCCGGTCCGCAAGCCGCCTTGTTCATAGACTATGGGCACGCAGAAGCACCGCACGGCGATACGCTCCAAGCCGTCTCCGGCCATCGCTATGCCGGCCTGTTCGACGCACCGGGGGCGCATGACGTGACGGCCCACGTCGATTTCCGCGCACTCGCCAGCCATGCCGAAGCCGCGTCGTTGGCTGCCCACGGCCCCATGCCGCAGGGACAATTCCTGCTGCAGCTTGGGCTCGAAGCGCGCTGCCAGACGCTCTTGCGTGCGGCCACGCCGGAGCAGCAAGACAACCTCATGTCCGGCGTGCGGCGACTCGTGGACCCGGCGCAGATGGGGGCGTTATTCAAGGTGATGGCCGTCACGTCCCGGCCTGGCACGCCGCCGCCATTTGGAGACCAGCGATGATCGAAGCCGATCAACTGAAAAGCCTGCCCGGGATCCGCCACGGCTTTTTCACCCGCGAAGGCGGCGTATCCACCGGAATGTATGCCAGCCGCAATTGCGGCCTCGGCTCTAAAGATGATCGCGCGGCTGTGTTGGAAAACCGCGCCCGGAGCGCCGCCGATCTCGGCGTAGAAACCACGCGGCTGATCACACCGCGCCAAGCCCACACGGCCACTGTCGCAGTCGCCGCCGAACCCTGGCCGTCAGATGCGCCGCCCGAAGCAGACGCGATCGTCACGTGCACACGCGGGCTTGCTGTCGGTGTGCTGGCCGCAGATTGCGCGCCGGTGCTGTTTGCAGACGCTGAAGCGGGGGTGGTCGGGGCGGCGCATGCAGGGTGGCGCGGTGCGCTTGGCGGCATTCTCGACGCGACCGTCGCAGCTATGGCTGCACTTGGTGCCCAGCAGGAGCGCATCCGTGCTGCGGTTGGGCCAAGCATCTCAGCCGACGTGTACGAAGTCGGCGAGGACTTCAAAGCGTCGTTCCTGGCCCAGGCTCCCGACAACGAGGCGTTCTTTCATATCCCACAGAGCGGCGCGCGGCCGCATTTCAACCTGCCCGGCTATATCCATGCCAAACTGCGTGCCGCAGGCATCCGCCAAATCGATGATCAGTCGGTCTGCACCTACCAAAACGAATCACTTCTGTTCAGCTACAGACGCGCCCAGAAGCGCCAAGAGCCTGATTACGGACGCCAAATTTCCGCCATCCTTATCTTATGATGTGGAAAACTGATGGGGTTTGTTTGATTTCGCATCAGGATCTGTTGATCGGGCGAGCATCACTCCACAAGCGTATGGACTGAAACCCTGATAGCGGCTAACGCTTAAGGCATGAGCAATGACTTCGATCCGCAACGCTCAAGTTTTAGCGCAGCGGATGGGCAGCTATCGGGAAAGGGAGTGCATCACGTGAGGGGCGTGACCACAACCAACACGGCATATAGCGCAGTACAGACGGCGCTATTTATTTTTGCGGTGCTGATAGCCGCTTTGACGGCAGGTTGCTCAACCTCGGATCAGACATCCGAAGCACCTTCTGAACTTTCCCAATCGCAAACCGAGACGAAAACGGCGTCCATCGCGCTGGCACCTGTCGCAGCGCCGGGCAGTGTCTCAAACAAGATGGGACAGATGCTCGCGACAGCCGCCAAGGAAAAGAATATTCCGGTCGAGGAAGATGGCGCTGACTATACGATTCGCGGATATCTCGTGGCCTCTCCGGAAACCGAGGGCACCAAGGTTTCTTATATCTGGGATGTCACGGACGAGAGCGGCAAGCGTGCGCACCGCTTCTCGGGAGAGGAAGTCGTTGCCGAGCGCGTGAGCGGAGACCCTTGGGCGGCAGTCAACGACAAGGCAATGCGCAAAATCGCCGTGACGACAGCAGATCGACTCCAGCAGTGGTTGCCCAAAAAAGAAGCCCCGACGACCGAGGTCGCGACGACCGGCAGCGTCAGCGCCACCTCGACGACAGGCCAACCGCAGCCTGAACAGACGACGACAGCAAGCGCTGCGCAAAGCTCTTCCGAAGTGCTGGTGGTCGTGCCTGAGGTCACGGGCGCCCCCGGTGACGGCAACACCGCCCTGCCTGCAGCGATGCGCCAGCAGCTGCGCTCGCGCGGCATGAACCTCGTGAATTCCAGTAACCAGAACACCTACACGGTTCGTGGAACTGTCGAGTTGGGCGCGGCAGAGGGCGGTGAGCAACCGATTACGATCCGCTGGCTCGTGCTTGATCCAAATGGCGACCCTCTGAAAAGCGCTGTCGTCCAGCGCAACAAGATCAAGGAAGGCTCTCTGGACGGTTCGTGGGGCCGCGTTGCTGATATCGCGGCTGGCGAAGCTGCCAAAGCCGTCGCGAAAATTCTGCCCGACCCAACCAGCTGAACGCGGCGTAGATGGCTCGGTCTCTTTGCACACGGCCGTTATCTGCCAACATATCGACGCGAAGCCGTTGCAGAGCCTAGCTTTACATCGTGTGACCCTGCTGATAGAAGCCGTGACGTGAGGTACGTGCTGCCAAATGAAGCGCGTCCATCTTCCGGAGTTTCGCCCCGATGAAGCTCGTTTCGGGCAATAGTAACCGGCCCCTCGCCGCGGCCATCGCAGCATATCTCAACACGCCGCTCACCCAGTGCTCGGTCAAGCGCTTTGCGGACATGGAAATCTATGTCGCGATTGAGGAGAACGTGCGCGGCGAAGACACCTTCGTGATCCAGTCCACGTCATTTCCCGCAAATGACAACCTCATGGAACTGATGATCCTGATCGACGCGCTGCGCCGCGCCTCGGCCAGCCGGATTACCGCGGTCATTCCCTACTACGGTTACGCCCGGCAGGACCGCAAGGTGACCCCACGTACGCCGATATCCGCAAAACTTGTAGCCAACATGATCGTCAACGCCGGCGCTGACCGCGTGCTGACGCTCGACCTGCACGCCGGGCAAATTCAAGGGTTTTTCGATATTCCGACCGACAACCTGTTTGCCGCGCCAGTCATGGTCCGCGACATCATGCAGCGCTTCAATGGTACCGACATCACGGTGGTCTCGCCGGATGTTGGCGGCGTCGTGCGTGCGCGCGGCCTGGCAAAGCGGATCGATGCACCACTGGCCATCATCGACAAGCGGCGCGACCGACCTGGCGACAGCGAGGTAATGAATGTCATCGGGAATGTCGAAGGCCGCACCTGCATTGTCGTCGATGATATCGTGGATAGCGGCGGGACTCTGTGCAATGGCGCAGCCGCGCTCCTGGAGCAGGGCGCGCGCCAAGTCTATGCCTACATCACGCACGGTGTGTTGGCCGGCGGGGCGGTGGCGCGCATCACCGCGTCCTGCCTTGAGAAGCTGGTGATCACAGACTCCATTCTCCCGACAGAAGCCGTGCGCGTGGCTGACAATATCGAAGTGCTCTCGATCGCGCCACTCATCGGGGAAGCGATCGCCCGCACCGCCAATGAAGAGTCGGTGTCCAGCCTGTTCGATTGAGCTGAACGGGAACTGAAAGCCCTGCTGACACGTAGTGCTCATACGTACAGTAAAGACGGCGACGATATGAGCGTGAAAAAAGTGTTCTGGATTATTGGTGGGGGCGTTTTGGCGGTCCTCGTGGTCGCCATTGGTGCCTGGATTATCGTGACACGCAACATCGAGACGCCGAATTATCAGACTGTCGTCAAAGATGGCGCCGTGGAGATCCGGGACTATCCCGAAATCATCGTTGCGCAGGTGCGCCGCACCGGCAGCCGCGACAATGCTATCCGCGAGGCTTTCGACCCACTCGCGGATTACATCTTCGCGCGCGAGCGCGGCGGCGATAGCATCTCGATGACGGCCCCGGTCACGCAAGAGCCAGCCGAGAAAATCTCCATGACCGCACCGGTAACCCAGTCGCAACAGGATGGCGAGTGGGTTGTGCGCTTCATCATGCCAGCGCAATACACGATGGCGGATTTGCCGACGCCTGCTGGCGACGTGACCCTTGAGCAAATCCCGGCCGAGCGCAGGGCGGCGATCCGCTTCAGCGGCGGCTGGGACACCGCGTTGTTCAGCCGTAAGACGCAAGAGTTGCGCGCGTGGTTGTCCGCACGCGGGATCGAACCCACCGGCCCGCCCGTTTATGCCTATTACAACGACCCGTTCACACCCGGCTTCTTGCGCCGTAACGAGGTGTTGTTCAACGTTCCGGCGGATGCGTCGTAACCAGAGCAATGTCTGCAAAACCGGAGTCCACCTTAGCTGAACGTACTCTAGAGATCGTGCGGCTCCACTCCGGTCACGCCGCTGATAAGGTTGGCACACAGCAGCCGCTCGGCCGCTGGCGTCGTTCCAATCGGCTTTAGCGGCGCGTTAATCGCTTCGCGAACGCCGCGCACACGCTCCACCGCGTCGCATGCCGAGATGAATTCAAACCGGAGAGCTTCGCCCGGCCGGGTCTGCGCAACACGGCGCACATCGGCACGACAGACCACGCCAATCTTTGCATATCCCCCGGTCGGCTGCCGGTCCGCCATGAGAACAATGGGCTGGCCATCGCCCGGAACCTGGATGCTGCCCATCACGATCCCTTCTGAGACGATATCGTGGCCCGCCTCGGCCTCTAGCCGAGGGCCCTCAAGCCGATAACCCATCCGGTCGGCGCGGGCCGACACGCACCATTCAGACGTCACGAGCCGCGCCTTCATCGTTTTCGAGAACATATGGTCCTGCGGCCCCGGCACCACGCCGAGCGGCCCGCCGGGCAAATCCGCGAGTGGATCGGCATACGGCAAGATGCCCACCGCTCCCGGCCGCTCTTCCTCGGGGTGCAGCGACTCGCCTTGTTGGACCCGGTGGCCGAGACCGGCGCGGGCGTGATGCGCCGCGGAACCAAGGACTTCCGGCGCTGCAATGCCGCCGGGAACCGCGAGATAGGCCCACATACCAGCCTGGCCCGGGCGTATGTCGATTTGCTGACCGGAGGCCAGGGCGACAACAGCCAGTGCGGTATAGGTTGCGCCGTCGACCATGATCCGAGCGCCCGGTCCGGCAACAGCAACTGCCAGTGACCTCTGCGCTTCAAAGCGCGCGCCGCCCGGCCCAATCTCCAGCGCTGCTGCGTCGGCTGCATTCCCAAGTAGGCGGTTTGCCAGCGCGTGCGCCGCCCAATCCATGGGCCCGGACTCCGATACGCCGTAACGCAAATAGCCACGGCGGCCGCCATCCTGCAGGCTCAGGCCCAATCCGGCTTCAAGCACACACAGCGTCACGGCTCAACCTCACACACAGCTGCGCCAGCCTCCGCGCCGGCCCGTAGCTCGTCGAATTCCGCCTCAGATACCGCGCGTAACCTGATCGAATCGCCGGGCTGAAACGGCACCATGGGGTCGCGATCCGGCCGGAACATCTGAAGGGGCGTCCGGCCCGCCACATACCAGCCGGTCGGCATCGAAACCGACGCAAGACTTGCCTGCCCGCCTGCAATCATCAGGCTGCCCGGCGGCATGGATGGGCGCGGTGTCGAGCGGCGGGGAATGGCAAGCCGCGGATCCAGCCCGCCAAGATAGGCAAACCCCGGCGCGAAGCCGTACATGTACAAGCGCAGCGGCGACGCCGTCAGCGCATCGACGATGTCGCCTGGGGAAAGCCCGGTCTGCTCGGCAATCATGGCCATGTCGTCGGAATGATCGCCCTCGAAGCAGGCTGGAATCAACCATTCTCGCGGGCTGAGATCCGCAGCTCGTGGCGCGAGTGTCTCAAGTTTCGCGATCAGCGTATCGCGTGCGATCTCTTCCGGATCGTAGATTACTAGCAGCGCGCGATAACTCGGGACGGTTTCGCGGAGACCCGCGATCGGTGTCGCACAGATCGCAGCGTCCAAAGCCAGCACCTGCTGATGCACGCGCGGCTCAATGCCTTCGCCGAGTTCGATGGAAATGGCGCTCTCGCCGGCATCGCGAATGCGCGCCTCACTCAGGAAGGTCACACCTCATCCCCACGGGAAAAAGGTTTGACCACGTAGCCCGCGGCGTCGAGCGCCGCGCGAACCTGCTGCGCGATGGGCAGCGCGCCCGGCGTGTCACTGTGAATGCAAATGCTGTCGATATGCGTCGGCCGGCGCTGACCCGAGCCGGTAATAAGCCCGCCCTGCTCGATCATGGCGATCACACGCTCGGCAATTGCTTCGGGGTCGGTCAAAACGGCGCCAGGCGTCCCGCGCGGCAGCAGATTTCCGGCGTCATCATATCCCCGATCGGCAAATGCCTCGCGCGCAACGCGCAGGCCCGCCTTTTCGCCGACCCGTTCGATCTCCGTCCCGGCGATCGCCAGCAGCCAGGCTTTGGGCAACACAGCGTGAACTGCACGCGCCACCGCTCCTGCAACGTCAGGCTCCCGCGCTGCCAGATTCGCGAGCGCCCCGTGGGCCTTAATATGATCGACCTGGGCGCCCACGAGCGCCGCGCAGGCCGCGAGCCCGCCAATCTGATACGCGATCATACGCTCGATTTCGACGGCGCTCATCGAGATTACCCGGCGGCCGAACCCCTGTTTGTCATCATAACCGGGATGCGCCCCCAGACCGAGGTTGCGCGCCCGCGCTTCGGTCGCTGTGGCGACGATCGTGTCGGGATCGCCGGCGTGGCCGCCACAAGCGATGTTCACAGAGCTGACGCAATCCATGATGGCACTGTCGTCAGCCAGCCGCCACGGACCGTAGCTCTCGCCGATATCGGCGTTCAGATCGATACGCTTCGTCATGGGTATTTCGTCATGGGTATGTTGGCGTGGATACGCGCGGCTCATCAGCTCTCTGGCTTCTGGTCAATCAGCCCTGCTGTCGTGCCGCGCAGCATCCCTCGATCCTCTTCGCGCCGGACATCGCCGGCCCCACTATCTTGAGATTGTTCCTCAGCCGGGTCGTTTTCAAGCGTGGCCTCGTTCAGCAGCACCAGCAGCGGCGTAAGCCCTTCGGTATCGACCAGCTTGTAGATTTCCACGTCGCGCTTCGCGTCGTCGCTCCATCCAGCGATATCGAGCGCCCGCTCGGCCTTTGAGAGCAGACCATGGTTGCGCATCGGTCTTGGGTGTTCGGACGCGGCTGTGCCCGAGGTGTCCTCACGGCCCGCCCGGCGACGGTCACGGTAAAGGCTCAGATCGCTGAAGCTGTCACGCTCCTCCTCCTCGCCGAACTTTCTCAGCTCATCCGGGGTCAGCGCTACAATGAGATTCAGGTCGTCCAACACGCCAGCAAGCTGGTTCATCGCCAGCGCCTTGAGTTCCTCATCCTGTTTTTCCTGGGAGCTATAAAGGTTCGGGATCACGAAATACGACGTGTTCCGATGATGAACGAAGTGCTGGCGCACCCACTCCAGATCCGCGTTGGGCGCACGCGCGATGGCGGTCTTCAGCGCCGCACTAATTTGGCGAACCACGGTCGAAGTCGGGACGTGCAGCCGCGCCTGGGTGGCTGCGAGCGCATCGCGACGTGTGGGCGGCGTCGCCGGCGGATTGAGCACCATCAGGGCAAACAGCCCCAAGTCCACACCAATCGCCGCGAGCAGTGCGATCAGGTCGCGCCCGGTGATGCCGGCAACAGGCGCAGCGCCGTTTCCGTTTTCAGGCGCAGAGAACCCATTGCCAATCAAGTCGATCAATCCCGACAGATACGCGCCAATGTTGGTCCATAACAGCTTGATCGCGTTTGCGACGCCTGCTGGGCCTTCGGTAAACTCGGCGGTGCGCAAGTCGAGTACGACAGGTTCATCAGCCTGGTCCGCCGCCTGACGCAATCGCTCGGCAAGCGTAGGATCATAACACGAAAAGCCAGCCTTTCCCGGCGGGATCGACACGACACTGGCGAGCGCACGCATCTCCGCGGCATAAGACGCGCCAAGCTCGTTGCTGCGTGAGGCAATGCTGCGGGCGCGGCTGCGGATTTCCTCGGCGCGTTGCTCGAAGGCGCGCTGGCGCTCAGCAAAGGTCTCGCCAGATAAATCGGTCGCGCTCTGACGCAACTCGGCAATATCTTGCTGGACCGGCGCAATCCAGGACTGGGCAATGCTCTCGCGCAGCGAAGCGACCGAATCCCGCACGCTCTCGCGCGCACGGTAGAGCGGACCACGGCCTGCCCCCGACGGACGGCCGCAACTGCCCCCGGTGGTTTCCTCGCGTTCCATCTGCGTTTCCGACCAGGCCACGACGCTGTCGAGCTGCACTTGCACCGCATCCAGCCGCGCGGAAACCGACGCCCCGGCGGCGCGTGCATCCTCCTGCAGGGCGGCGAGGCTGGTCCGGGTTGCCTCCGCTCCGGCAATCAGGCTCCACCAAAATCCGTAGCCAAACCCCACCGACCAGAGCAGCAGGAACACATAAAGCGGAAACGTGATCAGCCGCTCGCTCCAGCGCCGCTGTGCGCCGAACGTTTCACGCAGCGCCAGCCACATCAAAAAGGTAAGGGTGATGACGACAACGGCGATCAAAACTTCATTGGTGACCGACAAAAC
Source organism: uncultured Hyphomicrobiaceae bacterium (assembly GCA_964466965.1). Taxonomy (GTDB): domain Bacteria; phylum Pseudomonadota; class Alphaproteobacteria; order Rhizobiales; family Rhodomicrobiaceae; genus Dichotomicrobium. Next base: position 46,659 of record CAYXPZ010000002.1, on the reverse strand, counting down.
GCCGATATCGCGGGCGCGCTCCGGCGCGTTTTCCGCCTGGACGCCGACGATGAAGTCGCTCATGCCAACCCATGTCGCATAGCCGGATATCGCCAGCAGCAGTAAGGAAGCGATGCCGATCAGCGCATTGCGGCCGAACAGATAGTCGATCGTCCGCCCCCAGGCGGTATAAACGGTCGCGCGTCCATCGGTCATCGTCTTGCTCCCCATCACCCCTTGGCCGATACGCTCTGGGCACAACATGCCACGCCCCGACATGGTTTTGGCACAACGCGGCGCAGAGCGGAAGAATTTGGAGCATAGAGGAGAGGCGCGCGATCAGCGTGCGGCTTTCACGGCATCATAGGCGGCGAGAGCGCGCTTGCGGGCCTTGGAATGGTCGACGATCGGCCGGGGATAGCTGTCGCCAAGCCGCACTCCGGCATCACGCAGCACGTCGGCGGGGGCCTCCCACGGCGCATGTATGTGCTTGGCCGGCAACTTGGCGAGTTCTGGCACGTATTGGCGCACATAGTCGCCTTTCGGGTCGAATTTCTCGCCCTGCCGCACCGGATTGAAAACGCGGAAATAGGGTGCTGCGTCGGCGCCGGACCCGGCCGTCCACTGCCAGCCAGCCGCATTACTGGCAAGATCGGCATCGACAAGCGTGTCCCAGAACCAAGCCTCACCGCGCTGCCACGGGATCAGCAGATCCTTGATGAGGAACGACGCAGTGATCATCCGGCAGCGGTTGTGCATCCACCCGATCTCGTAGAGCTGGCGCATGGCCGCATCGACGATCGGGTAGCCGGTTTGCCCGCGCTGCCAGGCATGCAGCGCATGCTTGTCCTCGTCCCAGGGAAACCCCCGGAATTCGGGCCGCCAAGACGTCTCGGGAAGTTCAGGCCAATGAAACAGCAAATGGTAGGAAAACTCCCGCCAGACGACTTCGCTCAGGAAAGAGGTAACTCCGTTTTCGGCGTGTGCCCCGGCATGGGGCTTCGCGGAATGCCAAATCTGCCGTGGACTGATCTCGCCGAATGTTAGATATGGGGACAGGCGGGACGTGCCGTCGACGTCTGGTCGGTCTCGCATCTCGTCGTAATCAGCAGCCGCCGCGTTCAAGAACCACGCAAGCCTGGCGCGCGCGCCCGACTCGCCCGGCGTCCACGTGGAGCGAAGGCCACCAGCCCAGTCCGGCTTGGTCGGCTCCAGCCCCCAGCTATCCAGCGCATCGCTTTCGGGCCATGCAACAGGCGCGGGCAGATCGCCCGGTGCCGGCAGTGGCTCGGCCGGCCCGTCGCGGGCTAGGATCGACTTGTAGAACGGCGTGAAGACCTTGTAAGGCGCGCCATCCTTAGTCGCGACCTGTTCCGGCTCGTACAGGATGCGCCCGCCAAAACGTTTTACCTGGATACCGGCGGCGTCCAGCGCTTCGCGTGCCTGATCCTGCGCCGCGACGAGGTCCGGCTCATAAGCACGGGACCAGTAGACCGCGCCGGCGCCCGTCTCCTGCGCCAGAGCGGGCAAGATCGCTGCAGGATTACCGCGCCGCAGGATCAACTTCGAGCCACGCATCGACAGATCGGCCGCGAGCGACCGCAAGCTCTGCGCAAGCCACCAGCGGCTCGCCCCGCCGAGCGGCCAACCGAGCGCATCGTCGGGCTGAAGAATGAAGACAGGCACAACCGGGCCATTACGCGCCGCGGCGATCAGCGCCGGATGGTCGCTCAAGCGCAGGTCGCGGGTGAACCAGACGATGGTCGATGGATTAGGCATTTGGCATCTGTTACGTTTTTCCGGCTGGCGGCTCGCCAGTGACCCTCAGCCGACGAGACGACGCGGCCAAGCAGCCGCCTTGCAAGGCGGCTGTGGCATTCTATACTGATGTGCAGCACTCGTGCGCTTACGTATTCGGCGGGGAGCAAGATCATGACGACAAATCTGCAACCCTGTCTCCCGCGCCATCGACAACCCCTTCAGCGTCGGCAGCGCGCCCTCTTAAACTTGTTATCTTGAGGTTCCTCCCACGATGCTGATGAACCGATTTCTAACACCCGCGCGCTGGCTTGAACGCGAAATTCAATGCATGGAGGCGGAGCTGTCGCCGCCGTTCAGCGTGGACCGTCCAGAGGCGCTGATAACGCCGTTCATCTTCAATTCTCCTCACAGCGGCAGGGTTTATCCGTCAATCTTCGTCAAGACATCGCAGCTCTCGCCGCAGGCCCTGCGCATGTCCGAAGACCTGTTCATTGACGAGCTATTCGCCCCGGCAGTGGACCAAGGCGCGACGCTGATGAGCGCCCGGTTCCCGCGCGCCTATCTCGATCTGAACCGGCAGCCTTACGAGTTGGACCCCGCTCTGTTCGCCGAAAAGCTGCCGGATTATGCCAATTCCAGCACGCTCCGCGTCGTTGGCGGTCTCGGAACGATACCGCGTCTGGTTAACGAGAACGAAGAAATCTATGCATCACCGCTACCGCTGAGTGTCGGGCTCGCGCGCGTCGAGCGGCTGTATCAACCTTATCACGACATGCTGGCGCGTCTTATCAACGAAGCGCGCGACAACTTTGGCCGGGCCTTCCTTATCGACTGTCATTCGATGCCGTCGCATCTCGGCGAAGCACCGGGGGCAACGGCTCACGACATCGTCCTGGGTGATCGGTTTGGCGGATCATGCTCCCGCGATCTCGTCGATTTCGCCGCCACGAGCCTGAACATGATGGGGTATCGCGTCGGCCTGAACAAACCTTATGCCGGCGGTCATATTACAGAGTTTTACGGGAAGCCGGCGAACTGTGTTCACGCACTGCAAATCGAGATCAACCGTGCGCTCTATGTCTGCGAAAAAACATTTGAAATCACGGCTGGCTTTGCCAAGCTACAAAGTGACTTGGCCGAACTCACCGAGCGGCTAATCACCCGGTTCGCCCCGGGCGCTCAGCCCATCCGAACAGCGGCGGAATAGGGGCTAGAACCACGCCGCGCAAACCACCCGCGAAACATTCAAGACCGGGAGAAAAACAACAATGGACGTGCCTGTCGAGATCGCCTTTCGCCATCTGGAAAGCTCCGAAGCGGTTGAGAACCGCATTCATGAGCATATCGATAAGCTCAAGCAGGTGTTCGACCGGCTGGTCAGTTGCCGGGTCACCGTCGAGTTGATTTCCGGACATCGCAAGGGCAACCGGTTTCTCGTAACGGTTGAAGCAAACGTCCCGGGTAAGGCGCATTTCGTGGGCCACAGCAGCAAAGACGAGATGCACCAGCACGATGACGTTTATCTCGCGATACGCGACGCGTTTGCCGCCGTTCGCCGTCAGCTCCAGGATTATGCGCGCAAGGTGCGCGACGACAAACGCAATAGCGATGCCGGCGGGCTGGCGTAGCATAGGCGACTGAAGCGCTATCGGGCCATAATTGCCGACGCCCCGGACTTTGCATCAGCCCGGGCGCCTCTGGTGTAAACCGTATTTATGCGTTAGAGCTCAAGGCGCCCTGCGCCGAGGGGCGGGACTGCGTGTCCAGCTTCACGAAGATCGCCCGCAATTCAACGCGTTTTACAGGATGCCGGCCATGCAAAGCCAGGGCACAGCCGACGATATCGCCGATGCGCCGGCGCAGGTTGATGTGCTTGCGCCGTCCTTCGTCAACGCCGTCTCGGATGCGTTGGAGCAAGGCGACACAGACACCGCCCGCCGCGCGACGCTTGAGCTGAAAGAGGCCGATCTCGCCGACCTGATCGAGTTTCTGCGGCCCGACCTGCGCGGCGCGCTCATCGCAGCGCTCGGTCCGGATGTGCCGGCCGAGATGTTTTCCGAGCTGCAGGAGCCGATACGCGACGAGCTAATCAAGGAGATGCCAGCCGATCAGCTCGCCGCCGTGGTGGGGGAGCTGGACAGCGACGATGCGGTCTATCTGCTCGAAGATCTCGAAGAAAGCGAGCAGATCGAGATCCTGTCGAAGGTCTCAAGGATCGACCGCGCCAGGCTGCGGCGTTCGCTGGACTATCCGGAGGACACCGCCGGGCGCATCATGCAGGCGGACTTCGTCGCCGTCCCGCCGTTTTGGTCGGTCGGTCAGACGATTGACTACATGCGCGAAGCTCATGATCTGCCCGACAGTTTCTCCGAGCTTTACGTGATTGACCCGGCCTTTCACCTGATCGGAACCGTGCCGCTTAGCTTTCTGCTCCGCAGCCGCCGGCCAAAGCTGATCAGCGAGATCACCAACACCGAGGTGCAAACTTTCTCCGCGCTGCAAGATCAGGAACAGGTCGCGCGGGATTTCGAGCGGTACAATCTGCTGTCCGCCCCAGTGGTAGATGAAGATCAGCGTCTCGTTGGGATCATCACGGCCGACGACGTCGTCGAGGTCGTGCAAGAAGAGGCCGGCGAGGACATTTTCCGGCTGGCCGGTGTTGGCGATGAGGGAATCACGGAAAATTTCGTTCAGATCACGGGCCGCCGCTTTACCTGGCTGTTTATCAACCTGTTGACGGCAATCTTCGCCTCGATCGTGATTGGCCTGTTCGATGCCACCCTTCAGCAGCAGGTTGCACTCGCGATCCTGATGCCGATCGTTGCGTCGATGGGCGGCAATGCCGGAACTCAGACCATGACCGTGGCGGTGCGCGCCTTGGCCATGAAGGACATTACCGCAGTCAACACGCTGCGTGTGGTCGGGCGTGAACTGGCCGTCGGACTCATTAACGGGCTCGTGTTTGCGTTACTACTCGCTGTGGCGGTGCTGATATGGTTCGGCTCCGGCGAACTGGGACTTATCATCGCGGCGGCCATGATTGTGAACATGTTCGCGGCTGCGCTATCCGGCATCCTCATACCAATCTTGCTGGATAAGATGGGCGTTGACCCGGCGATCGCCTCCAGTGTTTTCGTCACTACGGTAACGGACGTAGTTGGCTTTTTCGCGTTCCTCGGGCTAGCGACCCTCTGGTTCCTGTAAGCCTATGAAGATGGCGCGATCTCCCGGGTGAGCTGTTCAAATTCCTTGCGCAGGCTCTCGTTGCGGAAGATGCGCTCGAAGCCAGGGGCCTCAAGCCGCTGGATGGCTTCAAAAGTCGCCCGGGAGTTTTGCATCAGCGTGCGAAGCTGAAAGCTGGCTTCAACAGTGCGGTAAGTGTTATCGGCGATGCGCAGGTCGCGGATGGTGCGTTTGCGCGCTTCGACGAGCTGCTCGCGCTGCGTCTCAAGATACTCCTTGTAGACATCCGCCACCTTTTCGGCGAAGTTCTGCGCCTTCAAGTTGGCGTCAAGCGCGCGCTGCTGATCGGGCCGGTTTTCGCCCGCGAGCAAGCGGTAGGTCTCCTGACGGCTGCGGCGAATGTCGGTCAGGATCGCCTGCAGTTTGACCATGTACTGGCTGTCGATCTTCTCGATCAGCGCGTCCTGGGCGTGCAGCAGCATGGCGAACAAAGACGCGTGCATGGCGAAATAACGACGCGCCGCCTTGGGATTATCCGATGAGGCTTCCAGCAGCTCCCCCAAGCGCTGGTCGACCCCGCTGGCCGCCTCAAACGCCGCAACGAGCTTCAGCAGGTCGCCGCCCAGGACGCTGTCCAGCATCAGGTCCAGCTGTTCGCGGGCAATCTTAATCCCTGCGTCTTCGAGGGCCTTGTGGATTGACGCCTTCGTCTCGTCGATTTCCGCACGATTGTCCGCAATCCGGCGTTCAAGCTCGGCAATGGCCTCATCTATGGAGCTCTTTGTATCGGTTAGAACACCGGGCATCCAGCCGTCCTCCGGCGCGGCCAGCCGCTCCTGCTTCAGCTCGGTGATCTGATCGCGCATCTGGTCGATCGCCGCCCGGTGCTGTGCGATAGTACGCTGCATTTGCACCACGGGCGCATCGGTGACAATTTCCAAAGCCGAGTCAAGTAAGGCACGAACCCGTTCTTGGTTGTCTTCGCGGGTTTCGCTCCATAATGGCGGTAGAAGAAAGGTGTCCTGGCTCGGAAGATCCTGTTGTTTCGAACGCTGCTCCGCCGCCTCGGCGAGAATATCGTCGATTGCCTTCAAGAGCTGCCGCGAACGTTGAAAGGCTTCGTCGTTCGCACGCGGGTCAGGATCTGCGCTTTGTTCGGTCGGCGCTTCGCGTTGACGCTCTTCGGCATTACCAGCGGGGGCGGCCGCCAACAGCATAGCCAAAACGATGGCGCCCAGCGGCGCCCACAACGCTGTAGAGGTGGTCATGCGATCCTCCCCGGAGCTGGGCAATTCGTCATCGACGTAAATATAAGCAACCGGACCCCGGAAGGCTAATCCCCGTTCCTATGGACGTCCACTCAGCTACTCGGGCAGCGCCTCAAGAATGCTGCGCACGAGCCGCGCGTGATCGAAGGGGCCGCGCTTGCGCGTCAGTCCCAGCCGCACGATCACAGTCTCACGCGATGGAATTATCGCGACCATCTGTCCGTCATGACCAAGGAAGTAGAAATCGTCCTCTGGAATGGCGGCGGCGGCCTCCGGCATGTTCCATCGCGGCGGCAACAACCACACGTGAGCGCCGAACCGGCCATCGCTACCGGGCGAGGGCTCTAGCGTATAATCAATCCATTCCGGCTTGAAAATCTGCTGACCGTCCCATTCGCCGCGCTGCAAATAAAGCAGGCCAAGCCGCGCCCAGTCGCGCGGCGACGCATAAACGTAGGACGAACCGACCAGCGTGCCGGACGCGTCCGGCTCGAACACCGCCGTGTGCATGCCTAACGGTTCGAAAAGCAGGTCCTTCGCAATGGCCGCCGTGCCATCATCCGCTGCGCTTTGCAAGCTGTCGGCAACGATATTCGATGTCCCGCTGGAATAGTACCAGCACCCGCCCGGCTTGCAGACCAGCGGTTTCTGCGCTGCGAAGGCCGCCTTGTCCCCGCGCAGGAACAGCATAACGCGAACATCGCTCAGCATGCCGTCATACTCTTCGCTGAATTCGAGACCGCTGCTCATGCGCAGCAGATTATCCAGGGTGATGGCGCGGCGCGGGTCGTCCTCGCCCTGCCATGCGGACAGCGGCGCGGGGTCGGTCACGGCTATCTGCTCCCGGGCGGCAAGCGCGCCGGCAAGCGCATTGGTCACGCTCTTGGCCATCGACCAGCCGAGCTGCGGCATGGTCGGCGTGAATCCATCGGCATAGCGCTCGGCAACCAGACGGCCCTTATGGACCACCACCACCGCGCGCGTACGCTTTTTATTTTCGGGATCGGTCTCCGCAAGGGCACTATCGAGTGCGGCCTCCAGTTTCTGCTGCGCGGCACTGGGCAGAATGTCGGTGGCCGAGCGCACGCCTTCGGGCCACAGCGCGTCGGGTTCGGGCGCCGCGACCGGGTCCAGCGGCGGCGCAGGCGCATCACGCCCACGAGACGCGAGCGCCAAATGGCAGCCATATCCGTCACGATAAACCGAACGCTGCCAAGCGAAGTTGGCCGGGAGCCAGACATCGACAAACTTGGCCTCACGATCGACAGCACTCGAATAATACTGAAGCAAAGGCGATTGATCCGCGAACACATCCTCCGCGATCACAGACTCAGCCGGCCGGCCCGACACGAACACGCCCGAGCATAACATCTTGGCGTAGTAACCCGCGCCGACCATCAATATCTGGCGAACCTGATAGATGCCAATCGCGGCTGCCAGCACCAGAACTGCCACCACGCCAATCTTTAGAACCCGTCTCACGCAGTGACCCCCGTCATGGTTTCCGACCTCCGGTGTGCAAGCGACCATTGTAGAACTATTCGCTACCCGTGCTGCCGCCAAGACACAGCGTGCGCTTGCGCGAGCATTGCCGACAGGTTGACTGACAGGCTGATCGAATTGCCACGCCTGGCCCAGCTTGAAAGGGTGGTGAACAAATTTGGCTGGCCGCGGATTTGACGTTGGCCTAGGCTGCCCGCGCAGCGCTACCGGCGCATTCGAGGGCCAGCGGGGGACATGATATGTCACGAGGCATTCGCGCAACCGTCTTTATCATTTTCTTGATCCTGGGTTTATCTTTCGTGAGCGTGCTTGGCGCACTCGTCTATGAGTTCCGCGACATAAAATGGTTCGACATTGCCACCATTTACAGCCAGCTGTTCCTGTTTTTCCCGACCTTCGGTATTTTGGCACTATGCGCGTTTTACTTTCCCGCTTGCGTTTTCCTCGACATGTATTGGCATCACATCAACAACGGGCGCGCCGGTGTCCTTTTATGGACAGCTGTGCTGGCTGTTGGCGCGCTCGCCTTCGCACATCAATTGCAAAGAGGCGTGCCGGCCATCTGGCAGGTATCGCCGGAAGTTCTACAAGCGGATACGGGCGCGCCGGAAAATTGTTTTACGGATAATACGACTAGCTGCGAACGCTTGCCTGTTCTTGAGTCAATGTCGCAGGTCAGAACTGTAAGCCAATCCTGGCTCGGACTTGGCCCCTTCGATAGAGATTGTTCGTGGGCAAAACGAGAAGATCAAAAAAACGATAACACAGCCACAGACAAGCATATAACTGAGTATTTGCCGGTTCCAGATTATTTTGAGGAGAAGCGTTATTGTTTCTCGACGGGAAAGCTGGAAACTGGGCAGGCATGCTGCGTTGCCCAGGACCGGATGCGAGATCACATGCGTGCCATGTATAATCCCGCGGAAAACCGCACCATAACGGGCCTCATTCACGAGATCGTTTTGCCATTCATCGTATTCTTCCTTCTCATCGTTTTCTTTATTGGCCTAATGCTTGTCCTCCGACGTCGATCCCTCGACCAATATTACAGTGCACATCTCAACCGGCTTGAGCGCGGGGTCGTGGTCGGCGCTTTCGCGATGCTGTTCTGGCCGTTGTCCAACCACGCCTTTTTGCAAAGCTCGGAAGCCCTATTCGGCGGCGAGATGGAAAGGAGCCTGTTCGTCCTGCTCACTCCCGTCTTCAGCTTGCTGTTTGGCGCGTGGGCGCTGATGCTGCTGTTTTTCTTCTTGCGCCGATATGAACAGGATGTGGAAATGGTTGGTAAGATCGCTGGTGTGGTCGTCAGTGGTATCGCCTTTCTCCAATATGAAGAACTGGTTGGCTACTTCGAGTGGATCGCCGGCTCGGGCGCAAACCATGTCAGCCTCGGCTTCCTTGGTGCGGTACTGTTGATCGCGTTTCTGCAGCTCATCATCTGGCGTCGCTACCGAAAGGAACTCGGCGAGTGACCGTTACGGCGCGGCGCGGGTGAGGGGTCTTGATGACGTTTTAATCGCTTTGCGTTCCTATTAAGCAATCCATACGTCCCGCCTGCGCGTTGACATCTCAGCCAACGATCAAAGGATCTCTCAATGCAATATCTGGCTGCCTATGTGGTGACCGCCGTCATCTTCCTGTTCATCGACTTCTTATGGCTGGGTTACATCGCCAAGACCTTCTATTTCTCGCGTCTAGGAGAGCTGCTGCTTGACAAGCCCAATCTCGGCGTCGCGGCGGTGTTTTACGCGGTTTACGTAATCGGCATTGTCATTTTCGCAGTTGGGCCGGCGCTGCAGTCCGGTTCGTGGAAGACAGCCCTGCTGTATGGCGCGTTGTTCGGATTCTTCTGCTATGCCACTTATGACATGACCAATCTGGCTACACTGAAAGGCTGGCCGGTGACGGTCGCGATTGTGGATACGATTTGGGGTACCGTGCTGACCGGCACCTCTTCACTGCTCGGCTTTCTGATCGTCAAGCAGCTGTTTCCCGGCTAGCCAGAGCGTTGAGAACGTTGCGCGCTGTGACTTCGCTGACCCGGGCGTTGGACTGTTCCGTCACCCCAGCGATGTGCGGCGTAAGGATCACGTTATCCAGCCCGGCGAACATCGCGGCGGTGGCGGCGTCGATCGGTTCGGTGGCGAACACATCAAGCGCCGCGCCCGCCAGTCGTCCCTCCCGAAGCGCGCCAACCAGCGCCAACTCGTCCACGATGCCTCCGCGGGCCGTATTGATGAGGATTGCGCCAGGCTTGATGCGCTGAAGCGCCGCCGCGCCAAGCGCCCCTCGGGTTTCATCGTCCAGGGGAAGATGCAGGCTCAAGACGTCGCTCGTGGCCAATAGCTCCTCAAACGTCATGCGGCGCGCCTCGGACTGCCAAAGTGGCGCATCATGCGGGATCCCTGGATCATAGGCAGCGATCTGCATACCCAGCGGGCGCGCCCGCACCGCCGTTGCCCGCCCGATTGCTCCGAAGCCAAGCAGACCGAGCTGCTTGCCTTCGAGCTGCTGCCCAATGAGCTGCTCGCGTGGCCACGCCCCTGCCGTGAGCGCTTGCGTTGCACTGAACGCACCACGCAACAGGATCAACGCAGCGCCGATCACATATTCCGCCACAGCAGACGCGTTCGCGCCATGCGCCGGTAACACCTTGATGCCGCGCGCCTCGCAGACTGACACATCGATATTGTCGAGCCCGACGCCGAGCCGCCCAACTGCCTGCAGCCGCGCGCCCGCGTCGAGCACTGGCCCGCGGACTTCGGTCTTGTTGCGCACGATGATCGCACGCGCATCCGAGAGCGCCGCTGTCAACGCATCTGGCCGCGTCCAAAGCTTTGGATCATAATGTACACTGTGCTGCGCTTTAAGAAGCGCGAGCGCCTCCGGCGTGATGAACTCGCTGATGACAATCTCGGTCATTGCGCCCCCCGGCCAATCAGGCGCTGCGATAGAGCTTGGTCATCACCAACTCACGATGGCCCAACGCTTCGGCAGCGGTAATCCGGCCGTTCGCGGTGCGGACCACCATGTCGATCAGCGCATCACCCGCCTGATCCAGCGTCATCTCGCGACGCAGGATACCGGATACATCCAGATCAATATGTTCGGACATGGTGCGGACCGTTCGTGGATTCGCCGTGAGCTTAACGACCGGCAAGACAGGGTTCCCGACCACATTGCCCTGCCCGGTCGGGAACGTATGCACGACGTACCCTGCCGCCGCCATCAGCGTCACGCATTCTGCCGCAGCCGAAGACGTGTCCATGTAGTACAGACCTGGCCCCTTAGCGGGGGCTTCAGCCGGCTCCAGCACGTCAATATAGCGGCACTGCTTGCCGATCTTCTCCAGGTTGCCCAGCGCCTTTTCCTCGATCGTGGTGAGACCGCCTTCGATATTGCCCTTGGTTGGCTGTGAGTCGGATAGATCAGACGTCTTGTGCGGCTCGATCACCTCGTCCTGGTAGGCCTGAAACGTGGCCATGAATTTCTCGCCAATCTCCGGAGAAGCCGCACGTGCCTTGCAGATATGCTCCGCGCCGGTAATTTCGGACGTCTCCCCGAACACGCCGTAAATACCCTCCGGGATCAGCTTGTCGTACAGGTTGCCGACAGTCGGACAGGAGCCTAGACCTGTCGTCGTATCGGACTCGCCGCATTTGGTCGAGACCCACAAGTCCGCGATCTCGCATTCCTCGCGCTGCAGTTCGCTTGCCCAGTGCACGAAGTCTTTCGCCTTGCGCGAGGCGTCGGCGACCGTCTTGATGTCGCCGTTCTGCTCGATGGCGAAGGCAGCGACAGGCTTGCCGGTCTGCGCTATGCCCTCGGCAACCTTGTTCGTCCAGCCAGGTTCGATACCAATCACAACGCAGGCCGCGATATTTGGGTTGGCTCCCAGCCCAATAATGGTGCGGAAATGCAGGTCCAGATCCGCGCCAAACTGCAGGCGTCCATAGGAATGCGGCAACGCCAGCGTGCCCTGAATATTTTTCGCCACGTTTTCGCAGGCCGCGTTAGAGATGTCGTCAACCGGCAGGATAGCGATATGATTGCGCACGCCGACCCGCCCGTTCTCACGCCGGTAGCCAAGAAATCTGTGGTTGCTCATCACGGCCTCCTACCAGCGTTTGGTCTTCAGGTTATGGGTATGCACGTGCTGACCCGTCTGGGCATCCCCAACCATGCGCCCAATATCCTCGCCGTATTTGATGACCGTGTCGTCCTTGCTGAGATCAGTCAGCGCAACCTTATGACCGATCGGAATGTCATCGCGCGCTGTCACCGATAGTTCCGAGTCGGTCTCCGTAATGACGCCAGTCATGGGCGTACCGGCCGTCAGACCCTCGACCACCACGACGCCGACATTGTCCTTCGGCGAATGGACAAGAAAGTGGGGAACGGGCACCTGCAACTCCTCTCGCGCAATCCACAATCGTTATGTTTTGTGTCGTGAACGCGTGGAGGTATCCTGCCCCGACACTCGAGTCAATTGAGCGCTCCGCAAAGATGATTTTCCTTGGAGTGGCGGCGCGCTAACGAATGAAGCAGGCAGGCGGATGACGAAGGTCACGATTTCGGTCGCCGAAGCGCGGCATCGCGTGGAAAAAACGCTGATGGCAAGCGGTGTCACCGCCGACAATGCCGAAGCCGTTGCGCGCGCCCTGGTCGATGCCGAGATTGACGGCCAGAGCGGGCATGGCCTGCAGCGAGTGGCGTCCTATGCGGCGCAAGCTGCCGCCGGCAAAGTCGACGGCCACGCCGTCCCGGCCGTGCATGAGGTTGCACCCAGCGCGCTGCATGTCGATGTCGCGCACGGCTTCTACTTTCCGGCCTTTGATCGCATGGCGGGCCGGCTGCCCGATATGGCCAAGACGCAGGGAATTGCGATGGCAGGTTTTTACCGGTCCCACCACTGCGGCGTTGCCGGACATAGCGTGGAGCGCCTGGCCGAAGCCGGGTGCGCCGCTCTGATGTTCGCCAACACACCGGCCGCAATGGCGCCCTGGGGCGGGGCTTCGCGCTTGTTCGGCACAAACCCGATCGCTTTCGCCGCGCCGCTGGCAGATCGTGAGCCGCTGGTGATCGACCTATCGCTCTCGAAGGTCGCGCGTGGCAAGATCGTGGCGGCGCGGGAGCGCGGCGAACCTATCCCGGAGGGCTGGGCTGTCGACGCTGAAGGCCAACCCACCACCGATGCGCGGCGTGCTGTCGAAGGCGCGATGCTGCCGTTTGGCGACGCCAAGGGGTCAGCGCTTGCGTTGATGGTGGAGTTGCTCGCTGCGGGAGTCACGGGTGGCCGTTATGCGCGCGAAGCCTCGTCATTCCTTGATGCACAAGGTGAGCCGCCGGCAACGGGACAGCTCATCATCGCGATCAACGCGAAGGCCCTAAGCGCGGATGCGCCCGCGCGCTTCACGGAACTGGCGCGTTGGATCGAAGCGGACACCAATGCGCGCTTGCCCGGTACACGCCGTTTCGAAAGGCGCGCACAAGTCCTGAACAGGGGCCTGAAAATCGACAGGGCGCTACTGGATGCCTTGTCTGGTTAGTCGATTACGAATTCGAAGCGAAATATTCCGGTGGGAATGGTCCCATCACCTTGCCCTTGCCAGAAGTCTAGATAGACCCGGCGTAGCGTATATTCGCAGGTTATTTCGCAGTCGTACCAGTTCCCGCCCGGTGTCATGACCTGATCGTTGCCATATGGCCCGCGGCGTACGGGAGCGACGACAGAGCGCGAGCTAAACGCGCTCTTTGCGAGGATATGACGATAGACGGGTCCCTCATTGCTTTGGCCGTACCGTGCTCCTGCATTTCCAGCTTCAGGCACGCTTGAGATCGCAGCCAGCATCAATGCCGCTGAAAAAGTCACCCCTCTGCGCAGATGCACCATTATGCGTCTCCTTATGCCGCTGGACTGCATTTTACCCCCTATAAGGCTGCGTGAGGTTAACGTTTGTTCGACAGGATTCAATAAAAACCTTTGTGACAATATTTTGGGGATCGTGGGTTACAATTTCCTTAAAAACCGAACGATCATGTGGTCTGGATTGTGCCCAGCCTGCTTGGACATCCGCTGCCGTTTGACTTCGTTGTGGGAGTGCGTATGAATTGGAGCCAGAAGGTCTTCGCCTACTGCGAGCGCGGGCTAAACCCAGCGTTCTGGGCTGAACCGGTTAACGCGACGACCAACGCCGCATTCATAATTGCGTCGCTCACGGCACTCCTGCTGCTCTACAAAGAACCAAATCATAAGCGCACCGTAACCCGGCATCTGCTTATCGCGATGGTCTTTATCATCGGCGTGGGCAGCTTCTTGTTTCACACCTTCGCCACACGCTGGGCGGCGCTCGCCGATATCGCCCCGATCGGCGTATTCATGATCGGATATCTGGTGTTTGCGCTGCGGCGCTTCCTTGGCGCCAACATATTCTGGTCACTGGTTGGGCTGGTCGTTTTCATTGGCGCGATGATGGCGGCTGGACGCTTGCAATGCTGGGACGGGCAAATCGGCTTCGATCTTGACCTGCCGCCGGGGGCCCGCGGGCGCTGTCTGAATGGCAGCGTCAGTTACTTGCCCGCCTGGGCGGCGATGATCCTGATCGGCGGCTATCTCACAGCCTTCGCCGCTGACGGCTTCACGCGCCGGCGCACGGGCCCCATCGTCCTTAGCGCAGGATTGGTTTTCACGGCCTCGGTCGCCTTCCGCTCGCTGGACATGGCGCTATGCCAGACCATAACGATTGCCGGCACCCCCATCGGCACCCACTTCATGTGGCATGTGCTCAATTCTGTGACGCTATTTCTGCTTCTGGTCGCTGCGATCAAGCACCCCAGCGCCGCCGAGCGCCAACGCATCTCGCCGCCGCGGCCCGTCCGCGCGTATTGAGGCGTGATCCGGAACGGGAGATACCGGGTCGAGAACAAACGGCGGGTCAGAACCGGCGTCTTGCTTCGCTACGCGGCCTCGCGCATAACGGCACAACGCGCGCGGACGTGGCGGAATCGGTAGACGCAACGGACTTAAAATCCGTTTCCCGTAAGGGAGTGGGGGTTCGAGTCCCCCCGTCCGCACCAATGGAGCAGCGCTTTGGACATATTTCGTTTTGCGGAACGGCTAATGCTGATGGACGAGGAAACGTGGCAGCGTCACGCCCATCCGATCAGCGTCTGGAGTCGCGTGTTCCTTGGCCTCCCGCTAGTGGTTCTGGCCGTCTGGTCGCGGGTGTGGATCGGCGGTTGGTGGTTGCTGCTGCTGGTGGCGGCGCTCGCCTTCATCTGGATCAATCCGCGGATGGCCCCTATTCCTGCGCATACCGACAACTGGGCCTCAAAAGCGGTATTCGGTGAGCGCGTCTGGCTCAACCGCAAGCGGGTGCCGATCCCAATGCATCACCGGCTGGCTCCGCATCTGCTGACCGCTATTTCCATATTTGGCGTCCCCTTCCTTCTCTGGGGGCTGTATGCGCTGCAAATCTGGCCGACAGCGTTTGGCGCCGCGCTGATCTATCTCGGCAAGATGTGGTTCGTCGACCGCATGGCCTGGCTTTACGAGGACATGAAGAGCGCACATCCGGAATACGCCGCGTGGATGCGTTAGTCGAGGACCGCGCCTCAGCTTGAATGCCGCCGCGCGTCATGGTAGCCACACACGCAATAACAACTACGCGGAACGGTTGCTGAGGCACTAAAGAGCACAGCGCGCCGCGACCAACCGCACAGCGACAGAGGCGAGAAATGGCGGAAGAAAACAAGCCCAACGGCGGTGACGATCAGAGCAACCAGGAAGGGCAGCAAGGCCCGCGGGTCAGCGTTCTCGGGCAGTACATAAAGGACTTGTCATTCGAGAACCCGAATGCGCCCCAGTCATTTCAGGAACCGGGGGAAAACCCCAACCTGCAGCTTAATTTTAATGTTGGCGCGAACAAGATTAGCGACGATACCTATGAGGTGACGCTTCATTTTGAAGGTGAAGCCAAGAGTGAGGCATCAAGCATTTATCAGCTGGATCTTGTCTATGCAGGTGTTTTCCGGGTCGAGAGCTTTCCGCAGGAGCGCCTTCGCCCCTTCCTATTTGTCGACTGCCCCGCGACGCTGTTCCCGTTTGTGCGCCGGATCATCGCTGATCTTACGCGCGAAGGCGGTTATCCGCCGCTGCTGATTGACCCGATCGACTTCGCCGCGCTTTACCGCCGCAATGCGCAAAAACAACAGCAGCAAGCTGAAACCGAAGCCAATACCTGATCACGCTTCGCTGTCGTAAGCATTCCATAAGGCGGGCGCACCGAGTGTCGCGAGGAAGTCGCGATGCGCCTCCTGCTCATCCCGTGTGAGCAGCGGCGCAAGCGCCTTAGGCCGAGGGCGCGCGGCGTCATACGCCTCCGCCGCCGCCCCAGACCGCCCGCCTGCGAAGCTAACCTCCAGCCCAAGGGCGGCCTGTGTCCCGCCCATCAGTTCCAGATACACCCGCGCGAGCAGCTCGCTGTCCAGAAGAGCGCCGTGCTTGGTACGCTCGCTCAGGTCGATGCGGTAGCGCTTACACAACGCATCCAGACTGTTGGGGCCAGCCGGATGCTTGCGCCGAGCCAAGGCCAGAGTATCGACCACTTGATCGAACGGAATCGGGTCACGCGGCAGCCGCGAAAGTTCCGCGTTCAAGAAACCGATGTCGAACTTTGCGTTATGAATGATCAACTTGGCGTCTGCGATGAACTCCAGGAAGGAGTCGGCGATGTCGGAAAAGACTGGCTTGTCAGCAAGAAAAGCGCTGGTAATGCCGTGGACCTGCTGCGCCTCATCGGGAACGTCGCGCTCGGGATTGATGAACCGGTGGAACTCTCGCCCGGTCGGCACATAATTTACCAGTTCGAGGCAACCGATTTCGATAATCCGGTGTCCCTCTTCCGGCTTCAGGCCGGTTGTTTCGGTGTCCAGCACAATTTCGCGCATGATCCCCCCGCCGGTTTTACACCTCCAGGGCGCGCCATTCGGCAATCTTTCCGCCCTCTTGGTCACGGAGTGTAGCCAGAATGCGATCAATCTGCGCACGGCTCTCGGGGATAGAACCGCTTGTGTCCACAACGAAGTCAGCGCGAGCGCGTTTCTCCGCGTCCGGCATTTGGCGGCTCAACAGATCATTGATCTTTTCGGGCGTCATGCCCTTGCGCGCGGCAAGCCGCTCGCGCTGAATGCGCTCCGGCGCGCTCACGACGATCACGGCATCGCAGAGTTTTTCAGCGCCGGACTCAAACAGTAGCGGTATGTCGAGGACCGCCAAGTCGGCCCCACGACGCTCCGCGGCCAGTAAGAAATCGCGCTGTTTGCGGCGGACCATGGGGTGAACAATCGCCTCCAACCGCGCCAGCGCTTCGGGATCGCCGGCAATGATCTCGCCCAGCCGTTTGCGATCAACCCGGCCCTCATGGGTGACGCCGGGAAATGCCCGCGCAATCGTATCCACAGCTTCACCCTCATACAGCGCATGAACAGCAGCATCGGAATCAAATACGGGAATGCCCAGGCTCTTCAGATAGCTCGCAGCTGTGGACTTGCCCATCGCCATGGAGCCGGTGAGGCCAACAATCATCATGACGCGGACTCGTGCTGCTCAATGTCGGCGACCAGGCGCGCGCGCAACTCAGGCGTCACCTCTGGGCGAACGCCGAACCAGCGCGCAAAGCCGGGCACTGCCTGATGTAGCAACATGCCGAGCCCATCGACACTGCGCAGACCACGCGCACGCGCAGCCTCCAGCAAGGGCGTGTGCAACGGAACATAAACGATGTCAGTGACTACTGCCTCGTTCTGCAGCCCGGCAAGGTCAATTTCGAGCGCGTGCCCGCCCGCCATACCGAGGGACGTCGTGTTCGCGAGGAGCGCGCAACCATCAAGCATCTGGTGCCGCTCCTCCCAGGCGACCGGCGTGACCGCCGGCCCAAACGCATCGGCAAGGCCCCGCGCCTTAGCGAAGGTCCGGTTGGCCAAGCGAATTTCCGAAAAACCACGATCTATCAAGCCCTTGAGCACCGCCCGCGCTGCGCCCCCGGCCCCGAGGACAGCCGCGCGACCGCCAGCATCCCAGCCTGGCGCACCTTCATCGAGGTTGGCAAGGAAGCCATAAACATCCGTGTTATCGCCGACCAGCTGGCCATCGTCGATCCAGATCGTGTTCACCGCTTGCACGGCTTCTGCGGCAGCCTCTCGCCGATCCACGAGTTCATAGGCCAATTCCTTGTGCGGAACTGTGACATTCGCACCAACCAGACCGCTGGCAGCAAAATGCTCGATGAATTTGGGTAGCTCTTCTGGCGGCACAGCTTGCTTGTCATAGCAACCGGGCAAACCGTACTTCGTCAGCCAGTACCCGTGGATCAACGGTGACCGTGAGTGCGCAACCGGCCAGCCAATCACACACGCATGGGGCCTCGTTTCTGAGGTTTCAGACAAGCAGGATCTCCAGCTCACGCAGCTTCGCCAGCAGCGGCAACAAAGGCAAACCGAGGACAGTGAAGTAGTCACCGTCTACCCTGTCAAAAAGTTGAGCGCCCACACCTTCCAGTTGATAAGCGCCCACACAGCCAAGTACTGAAGCCCCTGCGACGCTCAGATAGCGGCCTACGAATTCCGGGGAGAACGAACGCATTGTCATCGAGGCCGTACCCACATGGGACCAAAGATGTTGTCCGCCGCGGCAGAGACAGACCGCTGAATGCAGAACATGTGTTTTGCCGCGCATATCAAGAAGTTGCTCGCGGGCGGCCTCGAAATCCGCAGGTTTTTCGAGTATGCGGTCCTCAATGGCGAGAACCTGATCCGCGCCAATCACAAGCGCGTCGGGATCAGCGCTGCTGATGTCCATCGCCTTGGTGATGGCCAGGAGTTCCGCGATGTCGCCGGCGAGCGCCACTCCGCTGTCATCCTGAAGCGCGGCGCGGGCGACGCTCTCATCCACGTTGGACGGTTTTTGTTCAAAGGTAAGCCCCACACTACGAAGCACTGACGCGCGCGCCTGGCTCGCCGAAGCCAGAATGAGCGCCGGCTGGTCAGCCTGAAGTCCATCGGCTATCGGCGCGGTGGTGCCGGACATACCTATGCGCTCCGTGCGGCAAGCGAGGCTTTGCGATCCTCGAAGCGGCGAATGATGTCGGCTGCGGTTTCCTCAATCGAGCGCCGGCTCACATCGATGATCGGCCAATGGTGTCGATGACACAGGCGCCGGGTGAAAGCGATTTCCTCCTTTATGCGGCCCATATCGGCGTAATCTGACAGCCGTCCATCGTTGAACGAGATCACACGGTTATGCCGTATCTCGGCGATCCGCTCGGCCGTCGCCGTGAGCCCCACAATGAGCGGACGCTCCGCGGTCTTGAGCGTCGGCGGCACAGGAATATCGGGCACCACCGAAACATTGGCTGTCTTGTAGCCGCGGTTGGCCAGATAGATGCTTGTCGGCGTTTTGGAGGTCCGGCTGATGCCGACCAGGACGATATCAGCTTCATCCAGCGTCTCAGCATTTTGACCATCGTCATGCATCATCGCGAATTGCATGGCGTCCACGCGCCGGAAGTACTCGGCATCAAGCGCATGCTGGCCCGCCACCACCGGTGTTGACGCGGTCCCGAGATACTGACCGAAGGCATTAAGAATAGGTTCCAGAACGGCAATGCAGGGCAGCCCCAGCTCTTTGCACTGGCTGGTCAGCTCGCGCCCCAGATCAGCGTTGACGATCGTATAAAGGACAATGCCCGGATTGGCCCGGATTTTCTCGACCACATCGTTCAGTTGGCGGCGCGTGCGAACGAGCGGGTGGACATGGTGAATGGCGCGGATCAGCGAGTACTGAACCGTGGCTGCCTTCGCAATCATGGTCAGCGTCTCTCCCGACGCATCTGAAACCAGATGCAGGTGAAATGACTTTTCCGCTGGCTGCTTGCTCATCTTCCACTCACACATCGGGGCGTCGGGGATCACCCCATCGCTGCGATACCGACTCACCAGCCCTCCGGTACGCCTGCAGATGTTCTTAGCGAATCACAGCGTTATCACCAACGCCAAGCGAGACAGACAGGATGCCTCCCGAGTCGCGCACCGCAATCAAAAAATGCCCCACAGCACATTGCACGGTGAACAGTTACATCCCCCGATCCGGCATTGTGTTGACGCGTTGACCTGAATGCCCCGCTCATCGACAGGTCAGTCCCCGTTTTCTACCCGCTCCATTGTGTATGTATAACCATATGCCAGCACGTCAAAATTTTGCGGTGTTCACATTGACAGCCGCGAGCATTGACGGCAGGACTGAGCGCCATGCCCCTGGCCTTGCAGCAAGCTGTAGAAAGCCTGTGGGCAGCGGTGAAATCAACATGTCCGCCAACCCAAACTCAAACAACAGACCCTGAAGAAGAAAAGATTTTTGTTTGCGGGAATAGGGAATCGAAGTTATGTCTAACGCCAGTCTTGAGACGCCCAACAATCGGTTTCTCAAAGCCCTTGCCGGCGAGGTCCAATCGCCCCCGCCGATTTGGCTGATGCGTCAGGCCGGACGGTACCTACCGGAATATCGCGACGTCCGCGCGCAGGCCGGCGGTTTTCTCGACCTTTGTTATAATCCCGAACTAGCTGCGCGTGTCACGTTGCAGCCGATCGAGCGCTACGGTCTAGACGCGGCCATCCTGTTCTCGGACATATTGGTCGTGGCGCATGCACTCGGGCAGAAAGTCTGGTTCGAGGAAGGCAAAGGCCCGCAGCTTGAGCCGCTAACGGAAGAGGCAGAACTCTCCCGGTTGTCGATTGATCGCGTAGCGGAGACGGTATCGCCTATCTACGAAACCGTGTCGCGTGTTGCTCAGGCGCTGCCCGAGGAGACCGCGCTGATCGGGTTCTGCGGCGGCCCGTGGACGGTTGCGACCTATATGGTGGCGGGGCAAAGCACGTCCGATCAGGCCCCGGCACGACAGTGGTCGTATCGCGATCCGGAGGGGTTTGCGCGGCTGATCGACATGATCGTGGACGCTTCGGCAGCGTATTTAAGCGGTCAGATTAAAGCCGGCGCGCAGGCGGTGCAGATCTTCGAAAGCTGGGCAGGCGTCCTTTCCGACAGTGAATTCCACCGTTGGGTCATCGCGCCGACACAAAAACTGATTTCGGCGTTGCGTGCAGAGCACCCGAACGTTCCAATCATCGGCTTTCCGCGTATGAGCGGTCCGATGTACCTGGACTTTCTTGGACACACCGGCGTCGATGCGCTCGGCTGTGACACGTCGCTTCCGCTTGACTGGATCAAGACGAATCTGCAACGTCGCACGGTCGTGCAAGGCAATCTTGATCCGTTGCTGTTGGTGGCGGGTGGCGATGCGCTTGAGCGACGCATCCGCGATATCCGTGACACCCTCTCAAGCGGCCCGCACATCTTCAATTTGGGTCACGGTATTGTCCCGCAAACCCCGCCCGAGCATGTCGAAACTCTTGTGAGAGTCGTGCGCGAATAGGTCAGGATCCTGCCCGATGGACGGTCTATATTTGTACGTGAAAGCGTTCCACGTCATCTCGATTATTGCGTGGATGGCTGGGTTGCTGTACTTGCCAAGACTGTTCGTTTATCATGCTTACGAGCAGCCGGGGTCGGCGACGTCTGAAACCTTTAAGCTCATGGAGAATCGTCTTCTTCGCTATATCATGAATCCAGCGATGATCGCGAGCTGGGTCTTTGGTTTATTGTTGCTATTTTATTATGGCGTCATTAACTGGTCTGTGGACATATGGTTTCATGTTAAATTCCTTCTTGTGATTCTCCTGACGGCTTATCATATGGTATTGGCACGTTGGCGCAGGCTGTTTGCTGCCGATCAGAACGTACATTCCGCAAAGTTTTATCGGATTATGAATGAGGTTCCGACTGTGATAATGGTGGCGGTCGTCATTCTTGCCGTGGCTCGTCCCTTCTGACCCGCTCGCGCGTTTGCAACGGCCCGCCGTGTTCGGATAGAGCCCTTTAAGGACCGGTCGCGCGGACCGTTGTCGATGAGCCACAACCAAATCAATAGTGGCTTTGCGAGTTGTATTAAGTCTGGTATGTTTCAATTGTAATTCTTGAGTTGAGTAGGTGAGAGGGGTCTGCTCATCTACCCGAACCTAGAGGCGCGAGGCCGCTCTGGGTGTTCCCCACCCAATTCTGCATCTCACAATATCCTATCGCGGAACCGCTCGATCCACGCAACCGGCAGGGATTGCGCCCCGACATAGCGGTAAGAATCTCCAGGAGCCATATCCGTGCAGGAAATGAAGTTACAAGACCTCAAGATGAAATCGCCGGCGGAACTGTTGAGTTTCGCCGAGGAGGTCAACGTTGAAAATGCAAGCGCGATGCGCAAACAGGAACTGATGTTTGCCATCCTGAAGCAGCTTGCGACACGCGATATCGATATCACCGGCAACGGTGTTGTGGAAGTACTGCAGGATGGCTTTGGCTTTCTGCGCTCACCCGATGCCAATTATTTGCCGGGGCCGGACGACATTTATGTCAGCCCAAGCCAGATCCGGCGCTTTGGTCTGAGAACCGGGGATACCGTAGAAGGGCAGATCAGGAGCCCCAAGGATGGGGAGCGGTACTTCGCGCTGCTGAAGGTCAACCAAATCAACTTTCAGGAGCCGGAAAAAAGTCGCCACAAAATCCACTTCGATAATCTGACGCCGCTCTATCCTGAAGAGTGGCTGGTCATGGAAGTCGAGGGGTCAAACCGGCAGGATCTCAGCGCGCGGGTGATCGACATCGTCGCCCCACTTGGCAAGGGGCAGCGCGGGTTGATCGTGGCGCCGCCGCGCACGGGTAAGACGGTGCTGCTGCAGAACATCGCGCATTCGATCACCGAGAACCGGCCAGAGTGTTATCTGATCGTCCTGTTGATTGACGAGCGTCCGGAGGAGGTGACGGACATGGAACGCTCGGTAAACGGGGAAGTGATCAGTTCGACATTCGATGAGCCGGCGTCGCGGCACGTTCAGGTTGCCGAGATGGTGATCGAGAAGGCGAAGCGCCTGGTGGAGCACAAACGTGATGTGGTGATTCTGCTGGACTCGATCACCCGGCTTGGCCGCGCTTACAACACGGTTGTGCCTTCCTCCGGCAAGGTCCTGACCGGCGGTGTCGACGCGAACGCACTGCAACGGCCGAAGCGGTTTTTTGGCGCGGCGCGCAACATCGAGGAGGGCGGTTCGATGACGATTATTGCAACTGCACTGATCGATACCGGTAGCCGCATGGACGAAGTGATTTTCGAGGAGTTTAAGGGCACCGGTAACTCTGAGATCGTGCTGGACCGCAAGGTTGCGGACAAGCGCGTTTTCCCGGCCATCGACATCGCACGGTCGGGCACCCGCAAAGAAGAGCTGCTCGTACCGGAATCGCGCTTGAAAAAAATGTTCGTCCTGCGCCGTATCTTGAACCCAATGGGGACCATGGAGGCGATCGAGTTCCTGCTCGATAAGCTGCGGCAGACGAAGACGAACGAGGATTTCTTCGATTCGATGAATACGTGATCCCGCCTTATTCGGGCGAACCTAAAGCATTTTCAGCAAAAGTGGGAACCGGTTTTGCGGCCGAAAATGCGACAAAACAAGAACTTATAGCGTGTTCGCTGACCCGGATTTGTTTGAACGCGCTCTTGGGCAGCGACGCACTCATTCGCTTCAGCGAGCAGCGAGTCCGAGAGCGAATGAATCCGTCAAAGATGCACGAGCAAAAAACGTTTCTAGTGCAGTTTCCGACACAGACACTCGCATGCGAGCGTGCTGCAAGCGTGGATCAAGTGTCTGTGTCACTGCACCAGACGGCCCTGTCGGGCCTCGATCAGGCGTTCACGCAGTGCGTTCGAGGATAACACGGGAAGCGAGCATTGTGGTCCAACACATACATAGGCTGTCGGTCTTCCATCTATCGCGACTTTGCCGTCCAAGGCCGGATTGGCCGGGACCGCCTCTGTCTCGACGCAGGTTTGCATCAAGGCGCCTGGGAGGGATAGACCCGCAACGGTATCGTATAGCTCGTGGGCTTCGGTGCGGGCATTCGGGGCAACGATCGCAATATGCTGAGGCTCATTGAGGGTCATGATGGCATCAATGAAACCTGCATGCGCGACCGGGTTCTTGGCGATCTCGCTGCGGAAGGCGCGTTCGACAGCGTGGGCGTTGTCCGCGTAAGTGCGGTCGCCGGTCAGCAAGAACAACACCAGGAAATTCGCAGCCATGACCGGATTGGCGTTCGGTGTGGAGTCGTCATGGGCGGTGAGCGTTCGGATAATGATGTCCTCAGTGTCGTCGGCTGAAAGGAAATAGCCGCCGTAATCGGTGGACCAGAAATGCTGATCGAGCACCGCGGACCATCGGAAGGCATCGTTCAGGAAGGCCTCTTCTCCGGTCTGGGAGAACAGGGCGATCGCCGCGCTGATCATGTTGGCGTAGTCAGAAGCGATACCCGGGGCAGAGGTATGGCCATCCCTGTAGCTATGCATGAGACGGTCACCGCGCGCCATTCGCGTCTTGACGAAGTGGTAGGCGCTTTTGGCCAGATCGCACCATGCCGGACGCGCGAATGCCGTCGCGGCGCGAACAAGCGCGGCGATCATGAGCCCATTCCAGTCCGTCAGGACTTTATCATCCCATCCGGGCCGGACACGCGTTTCACGTGAAGCAAACAGTTTGCAGCGCATCTCGGCTAACCGGGCTTCTTCTTGATCGCTGAGGCGCTCGGGATGTTCGAGCCGGTTGAGGATGTTTCTGCCTTCCCAGTTCCCTTCCGGCGTTACGTTATAGATACGACAGAACACCTCTGCATCATCCGGCCCCAGTTTGTTGATGATTTCGGAATAATCCCAGACGTAGAATTTGCCCTCCACGCCCTCGGAGTCTGCATCGAGCGATGACGCAAACCCGCCATCTGGCGCGATCATCTCACGTTCTAGCCACGCGACGGTCTCACTGGCGCGTTCGGCATACAGCGGATTGCGTGTTTCCTTCCAGACTTCGGTGATCAGGTCGAGGATCTGCGCGTTGTCGTAAAGCATTTTCTCGAAATGCGGCACAAGCCACCGGTCATCAACCGCATACCGGGCGAATCCGCCGCCGAGATGGTCGTAAATTCCGCCCTGACACATGCGAGTAAGCGTCAGGTCTACAGCGCGGCGGCAGATTTCGATATCGAAACGCAAACCGCTGCGCCAGAGAAGACTAAAGACAGATGTATTAGGGAATTTCGGCGCGCCCTGCAGGCCGCCGTTAACAGGATCGATGACACCCGCTATTTTGCCGGCAAGCTCACGGATGGTGTCCATCGAAATAGCCGACACGTCACCGTCGCTGCCGCGCGGTTCGAGCGCTTTTCGGAGCAAGCCCGTATTGTGCGCGATCTTGTCGGATTCTTCGTTATAGACGCGAGCGACTTCCCTGAGCACATCGGCGAAAGCTGGGCGGCCATATTTGGATGTATTGGGAAAATAAGTGCCGCCCCAGAAAGGCTCACCGTCTGGCGTCAGGAACATAGTCAGCGGCCAGCCCCCGTGGCCTTCGAGGCTCTGCAGCGCGCGCATGTAGAGGGCATCGACATCCGGCCGTTCTTCCCGGTCGACTTTGATGTTGACGAACAGGTCGTTCATAACGCCGGCTGTGGCGGCATCCTCGAAGCTCTCATGCGCCATAACATGGCACCAGTGGCAGGCTGCGTATCCGATCGAGAGCAGCACCGGTTTTCCAGTTTGGCGGGCATATTGAAAGGCTTCAGCGCCCCAAGGCCACCAGTGTACGGGATTGTCCTTGTGCTGCAAAAGGTAAGGGCTTGTTTCATCGGCCAGATGATTTTGCTCGGGATCTTCGAGTGTCGGTGACATTTCCATACCTTTTCATGCAGTCCGCGCGGTTCGAGGGTGATTTTCGATGAACGGCCTGGTTGCGCGTCTTGAACACGAGGCATGGTGCGATACAACCCATGAATATGCAAACCACGATCTATGCGTTGTCGAGCGCGCCCGGGCGCGCCGGAGTGGCCGTCATCCGGGTGTCAGGACCGCAGGCGGGCGAAGCGCTGCACCAACTTGCAGGAAGCCTTCCAGAGCCGCGTTGCGCCTGCCTGCGAACGCTGAAGAATCCTCGGACCCAAGATGTCGTCGATAGAGGGATCGTTCTGTGGTTTCCCGGACCGCAGAGCTTCACGGGCGAGGATAGCGCCGAGTTTCATATTCATGGCGGGCGTGCGGTGATTCACGGCATTCTTTCCGCGCTCGGGGAGGTGCCTGGGATGCGACTTGCGGCGCCGGGCGAGTTCGCGCGCCGAGCTTTTGAGAATGGAAAACTGGATTTGACCGCCGTTGAGGGATTAGCGGATCTGATCGACGCCGAAACGGAGGCCCAGCGCGCTCAAGCCTTGCGCCAGGCCGGGGGCGTGCTGGCGAACCGCTATGATGGTTGGCGGCAGGCGATCGTTTCTGCACTTGCAGAGATTGAGGCGCATCTGGATTTCAGTGACGAGGCCGATGTCCTTCAGCTCGGCAGCGATACGGCGCCGGCGCGGATTGCAGCGCTTGAAGGGGAAATCCGGGCGCACCTGGATGATGGAAATCGCGGCGAAATTTTGCGCGACGGTTTGCGTGTGGCGATCGCCGGACCGGTTAATGCCGGCAAGTCTAGCCTGCTGAATGCGCTCGCGCGGCGCGACGCGGCGATTGTATCGGATACCCCAGGCACCACGCGCGATGTTGTCGAAGTTCGTCTCGATCTGGACGGTTACCCGGTGATTGTGTCTGATACGGCCGGGATCCGCGATACCGAAGAGCCCGTTGAAGTTGAAGGCATTCGACGCGCCCTTGCGCGGGCGATGGACGCGCACATCATCATCTGGCTTGTAGATGCTGGGCGGGCCGACCCAACACCGCCGCCCGAATCGCTGCCAGGTGACAAAACGCTTGTCGTTGCGAATAAGGCCGATCTCCTCGGTGCGCGCGCCGTTTTACCGTTTCAAGTCGATCAACTTATTTCCGCCGAGACGCAGGCGGGTCTGAGCGAACTGATTAATAGGTTGGCAGACGAAGCCGCTAGGCGGATGGACGCGGGTGACGAAGTTGCGCTCACGCGAGAGCGCCATCGCCGCGAACTCGAGCAAGCCGTTGCAGCGCTGGCGGACTTCAACAGGGGGCCGATCAGCGATCTTGAGCTGCGTTGCGAAGACCTCCGCCGCGCCGCAGATTGCATGGGGCGCTTGACCGGACGTATCGACGTCGAAGAGGTGCTCGACCACGTCTTCGCGCAATTCTGTATCGGGAAGTAGTGTTTCACGTGAAGCGCGGCTTTGACGCTGTCGGCGTGCTCGCCTATCTTCCTCGCAGGACTAGATCGGTAGAATTCTCAGAGAGAAGAGGTGATGAGCGATCGGCGCTTTGACGTCATTGTGGTCGGCGGCGGGCATGCGGGCTGCGAAGCAGCGGCCGCGGCCGCGCGCATGGGTGCGAGAACCGGGCTTATCACCCATCGCGCCGCAGCCATCGGCGAGATGTCCTGCAATCCTGCTATCGGGGGGCTAGGCAAGGGTCACCTGGTGCGCGAGATCGACGCGCTCGACGGCGTGATGGGCCGCGTCGCGGACAAGGCGGGTATACAGTTCCGCGTTCTAAACCGGTCGAAGGGACCTGCCGTCCAGGGGCCGCGCGCGCAGGCCGATCGCAAACTTTATCGCCAGGCGATGCAGGCGGAAATCGCGAATACGCCGTGTCTTGAGGTTGTGGAGAGCGCGGTTGAGGATCTGATCGTCGACGGCGAGCACGTAACCGGCGTGCTCACCGCTGACGGTCTGCGTCACCTGGCCGGGGCTGTCGTCATCACGTCAGGCACGTTCTTGAAAGGCGTCATTCATGTTGGTCTCAGCCAAACGCCCGGCGGACGCGTCGGCGATGCGCCGGCGATCGGTCTCTCCGAGCGCTTCTACGCCATGGGTCTACGCATGGGACGGCTCAAGACAGGGACACCGCCGCGGCTCGATGGTACAACGATTGACTGGGGCAGTCTGGAAATTCAGAGGGGCGATAATCCGCCCGAGCCGTTTTCATTTCTGACCTCCGAAATCACTACGCCACAAGTGGCTTGCCACATTACCCATACACGGCTCGCAACGCATGACATTATCCGCGCCAATCTCGATAAGGCGCCGATGTACTCAGGCAATATCGAGAGCGTGGGCCCGCGGTACTGCCCATCGATCGAGGACAAGGTCGTGCGATTCGCCGATCGTACCGGCCACCAGATCTTCCTCGAACCCGAGGGTCTCGACGACACAACGGTTTATCCCAACGGGATCTCCACGTCTTTACCGGAAGATGTGCAGCGTGCGTTTGTGGCGACCATCCCGGGCCTTGAACATGCGCAGATCATTCGTGCGGGGTATGCGATCGAGTATGATTATATCGATCCACGGGAACTGCTTCCAACGTTGGAAGTGAAACGCATGCCGAGACTGTTTCTCGCTGGCCAGATTAATGGCACCACAGGGTACGAAGAAGCAGCAGGTCAGGGCACTGTCGCTGGCATCAACGCGGCCCTGGTCGCCAGTGGCAGCAACCGCGATTTCACAATTTCCCGAGCTGACGCCTACATCGGCGTGATGATCGACGATCTCACGACACGCGGGGTCAGCGAACCGTATCGCATGTTCACCTCGCGCGCGGAGTATCGGCTTCGGTTGCGCGCCGATAATGCCGATGAGCGGCTCACGCCGTTGGGCGAGGCTATTGGCTGCGTCGGGTCAACGCGGGCAAGATTGCTCGCCGTGCGTCAGGGTGCGCTCAGCGCCGGGCGCGCGCTCTTGGAAGGGTTGCGCGTGACCCCGCGTGAGGCGGTCGCTCACGGGCTGAACCTCAATCAGGACGGTCGGCGACGCACTGCGTTCGAGCTGTTGGCTTATCCGGATATGACATGGGAACAGCTCGCCGCGATTTGGCCGGAAATGGAAGATCTTGAACAGGATATCGCGCGGCGGCTGCAAATTGATGCGCGCTACAGCGTTTATGTGGAACGCCAGGACGCCGATATCGCGGCATTCCGCAAGGACGAACAAATCGCGATCCCCCGGGACTTCGACTATGCAGCGGTTCCCGGTTTGTCGAATGAAGCGCGGCAGAAGCTGCAGTCGCATCGACCCGCGAGTTTGGCCCAGGCCGGGCGCATTGACGGGATGACCCCGGCCGCGTTGATGTTGCTGCTCGCGTATCTGCGCAAGACGCCGCAGAAGCGGTCGGCATGACGTCACGGCCGGCAGTAAGAACCCCGGTCGCGGGTCCGGATGCAGTGCGCCAAGTTTTCGACGCCTCTGACGCGCAGCTGGAGACGTTTAAAACCTACGCCGCGCTTCTGCAGAAATGGCAAAACGCCGTCAACTTGGTCTCGCCGGGTAGCCTCGACGATATCTGGCAGCGGCATTTTGCCGACAGCGTCCAGCTGGCCGGGCTGATCCGCCCAGGCAGCACTTGCCTGGATTTCGGGAGCGGCGCCGGTTTTCCAGGCATGGTTATCGCCATTGCTTTGCGGGACAAAGGCGTGGCCCTCCATTTGGTCGAGAGCAACGCACGAAAGTGCGCCTTTTTGCGCGATGTGGCACGGCGAACGGGAACGCCTGTGGAAATTCATGTCGGCCGCGTTGAAGAGATTGCAGCCAAGGGTACAGTACCCTCAGTGGATTTTATTATGGCAAGGGGAGTCGCGCCGCTCACAAAGCTCATTGACTTGTCGGAGCCTTTTTTTCAGAGCGGAACAGTCGGACTGTTTCCGAAGGGACGGCGGGTGGAGAAAGAGATCCGGGAGGCCCGCGAGAGCTGGACCTTTGCGGCGCAAGATCACGCAAGCGCGACGGAGCCCGATGGACGGATTCTTGAGATAAGACACCCGGAGCGGCTGGAAGGTAGGACGTGATGGATAAGCGATCTTCTGCGAGCCAATTCCACGTGCTCGCCGTCGCGAATCAAAAGGGCGGCGTCGGTAAGACAACCACGGCGATCAATCTCGGAACCGCGCTGGCCGCAATAGATCAGCCGTCACTGGTTGTCGACCTCGATGCGCAGGGGAACGCAAGCACCGGGTTGGGTTTTCCCGAGAGTGAGCGCAATGTCTCGACCTACGATGTGCTCGCCGGGGCCGCAGCCCTTGAGCAAGCCATGATCGAGACCCGGATCCCGAACCTCTATCTGGCGCCCTCCACTCGTGATCTGGCTGGCTTGGAGCCCGAGATTTCGTCGGCTCCCAACCGCGCTTATTTTCTTCGCGACGCAATTATGTCGCTGAAGGCGTCGCAGGAGGATCGACCTGATGGCCCAAAGATCCGCTATATCCTCATAGACTGCCCGCCATCCCTGAACATCTTGACAGTCAACGCCATGGCCGCTGCGGATTCGGTGCTGGTACCCGTGCAGTGCGAGTTTTTCGCGTTGGAGGGGATCACCCAGCTGAAGGACACGATTGACTTTGTTCGCTCCAGCCTTAACCCGTCCCTGGAAATCCACGGCGTGGTTCTGACAATGCATGATCCGAGGACCAAGCTCGCCGATGAGGTCGCGACCGAAGTCCGCAGCTTCTTCGGGGAGAAGGTATACCGGACGATGATCCCGCGGAATGTCCGCGTGGCCGAAGCGCCGTCACACGGCAAACCGATCCTGCTCTACGATCAGAAAAGCGCCGGAAGTCAGGCCTATATTCAGCTGGCTGCGGAAATTATTGATCGCGAGCAGAGCGCGTCGGCGGCATAGGTTTTCGCGTTTTCTGAAAACATGACGCGCCCTTGTCCCTTGTCGCGCGCTGGCGGCCCTATTGGAGACACGCATGTCTGAACAGACATCTTCGGCAAACCGTAATCGCCTTGGACGCGGTCTAGCCTCTCTGGTTGGCGATCCCCAGTCGTCCCGTCCGCGCACGGGTCCGCCGGAAGGCGATCAGATTCAGCTTCCCATCGATAGAATCAAGCCAGGGCCACTGAATCCCCGTCAGAGCTTCTCATCCTCTGAACTCGAAGAGTTGGCCAACTCGATCCGGGAGAAAGGTCTGGTGCAGCCGCTTGTCGTGCGCCCTGCGGATGATGCGACGCATTATGAGATCGTTGCGGGCGAGCGACGGTGGCGCGCGGCGCAGATTGCCGGACTCCATCAGCTTCCTGTGGTCATCCGCACACTGACCGATCAAGAGGCTCTCGAACTTGCCATCATCGAGAACGTGCAGCGCACCGATCTCAACGCGATCGAAGAAGCCGCGGGCTATCAGGAGCTGATCGGGCGCTTTGGCTACAAACAGGATGAACTGTCTCAAATCATCGGGAAAAGCCGTAGCCATCTTTCGAATATGCTCCGGCTCTTGAAGCTTCCCGATGGCGTCCAAACCCTGGTGCGCAATGGCGACCTTAGCCCCGGACATGCCCGCGCCTTGATCGGACGTGATGACGCGGAGCATGTGGCGAAGCAGATCGTTGAAAAAGGGCTCAGCGTTCGAGAGGTCGAGGCTCTTTCGCATCACAAAATGGGCGGCGGCTCAGCGTCCTCTAAGCAGAAAGCGAAAGACCCAGACACCCGCGCGTTTGAGCAAGAAATCGCGGAGGCCTTAGGGCTGGCTGTTGCGCTGAAGCCAGGTTCCGGCGAGAGCGGCGAGTTGCGCATCCGTTATCGGACGATCGAGCAACTCGAAGGGGTGCGTACCCTGCTTCTCGGGCAGCGCGCCTAGAACGCTCAACGCAATACGGCAGAAAACTGCCGGTCCCGCCGCTGAAGCTGAAGGATGGTCTCATCGGCGATCTGGTGGGCGATATGCGGATGGGTCCGCGCCCTCTTCAATGAGCGTGACACGGCTTCCAGCGCTTGCTGCAGTCGTTGGCGGTCCCACCTTTTAATCTGCTGCTTCATCACGTCTGCACGACGGAAATGCACTGGCGGCCGCAAACCTTTGACCGCGGTGTCGGCAGAGGCGCCCGCGTCCACTGTCGCGCGCAAGCGGAGAAGCCTGACGATCTGTTGCGATAGCGCGGAAAGCACGGTATCCGGCGGTGTGCCGCTCGCCTGGAGTTTTTCCAGATAGCGCAGGGCCGATCGCTGATCGTTGGCGAGTATCGCGTCTACGACAATATCGAGCGTCGCCTGTGCGGCATCGCCGATAATCGCATCAATATCTTCAGTTGTGATCGTTCCAGCCTGCGCCGCATAGGTGATAAGCTTAGTGACTTCCGATCGCGCGACGCCGATGTCGGTGCTCAACAAACCCATCAACCGCTGCTGCGCCTCAGGCGAAATCGTGACGCCTGCGTCATCGCAGGCCTTCTGGATCATGCGTGACAGGTTCCCGGGCGCGCTTCCGTCGTGACAGGGAATAGCCGCAAGCCTTTTGCCCTGCTCAAACACTTTGCGCAATTTGGCGTCTTTTCTCAGATTGCCGGCCTCGACCACCAGGCGCACATTGGGCAGTATCTCGTGCCATGGATAATCGGCCAGGTTGGCGACGCCGCGCCCGCCGGGACGAACGCGCACAATCTTGCCCGATGAGAACATCGACAGGGTTTGAGTTTCTATCGACATGAGATCAGGGTTTTTGGCGAGATCGTCTTCGTTCAGCTTGATTGTTTCTGGCTCGTCCTGAAAGCCTGCCCTCAAGTTATCGAAGATCGCTCGGCCGTGATCACTGATCAGGCCGGGATCAGTGCCATGCAGCAGAAAAGCTTGGATATTCGGATCAGGTTTTTGGACGTAGCTGGCAGCGCGGGACGGCGGTACGGCAACCATGATTGCTGGTCCAGAGGTGTTATTAGCCGGCTCGCTGCGGCGTCATGAGCGGTAGGCCGCCACAGTCGAGCGGCTCAGACTTCCCGTGAAAGGGCCGCTGCGATGCGCGTTTGAATGTCTTCGGCGACGGTGCGGGCCGCGCGGTTCTCTGCGTCACGCCGTGCCCGGAGATCGGCGAAGGTAGAATCCAGTTTGTCGAATGCGGCGCGCCCGAAGCTAGTGCCGGACAACAGGATCGTATTGTCCTCTAATCGGGTTAGTTCGAACGCCGCTTTCAACTGATAGGCTTGACCCTTGGACTTACCGGTCTTAGCAACAACCGTGCTTTGCACGGATTCCTTGATGGCGATTTTCAGCTTATAGCGCGGCGCTTCGCTGTACCCACCTCCGGTCGTGCCGAATATCAATTCATTACGCAGGCGCTGGCCGACACGGCCCGGGATCGATGAGATTGAAACGGTCCGCATCACCTCGTCGAGCTGCACGCCGGACGGACCTTCGGCATACATCGGCTGAAAGCCGCAACCCGAAAGTAAAGGAGCGATGATTGCCAACAAGGCAACGAGCCGGCCCGCCGATCGATGTCTTGTGCCTCGCATACTCGCTCCGTTTCTCAAGGTCCCGCCGATGGGACAGCTTACGCACCAATCAAGCCACAACGTTGACGATACGCTGCGGCACGACAATGACACGCTTGACGGGTTTGTTGCCTATTGCGCGGTGAACCCCTTCGAGCTTGAGGGCTGCACGCTCCACATCCTCTTTCGCGGCATCGCGAGCGATGGTCAGCTCCGCCCGGCGCTTCCCATTGACCTGTACGGCAATGGTAATCGCATCGTCAATCAGCAACGCGTCCTCAGGTTCCGGCCATGGCTGGTTTATAAGCAAGGTGTTGTACCCGAGTCGCGCCCAACACTCCTCGCCAGTGTGAGGAATAAAAGGAGCCACAAGCTGCGCCATGAAGGTCAGCGCCTCGCGCATTGCCCAGGCGAAATCGGGCTGGTTGCGCCAATCGGCCTGCTGAGCGCTGGCGATCTTGTTGGCGAAGTCGTGGATCTGGGCGATGGCGCGGTTGAAGCGCAGTGCGTCTAAATCGCCAGTGACGGCTTTGACCGCGCGATGCGAGGCCCGGCGAAGTTCCTCGGCGGTTTTGGTGAAGTTCTCTGGCGCCGGCGCACCGGGTTCGGAAAGATCCTCTGCTGCTTGGCTGACAAGACGCATTAGCTTTTGGAGGAAGCGCCAAGCGCCTTCGACGCCAGCATCGGTCCATTGCACGTCGCGTTCAGGCGGGCTGTCCGAGAGCATGAACCAGCGCGCCGTATCCGCTCCGAACTGCGTGACAATGTCTGTGGGGTCCACCGTATTGCGCTTGGACTTCGACATCTTCTCTGCGTGGCCCACGCTCACCGGTGCACCCGTGCTGATCTCGACGGCGCTCCCGTCATCTGTGACGCGGACGTCATCAGGGCTGAGCCATTCGCCGCTTTCGCTCTTGTAGGTGTCGTGGACAATCATGCCCTGGGTAAACAGGCCGGCGAATGGTTCCTCCAGGTCGAGATAGCCCATGTCCCGCATGGCGCGCGTGAAGAACCGCGCATAGAGCAGATGCAGGATCGCGTGTTCGACCCCACCGATATACTGATCCACCGGCAGCCAGTGATCCGCCTCCGCCTTCGCGACAGGTGTGTCCGCGCGCGGCGAGCAAAACCGGGCGAAGTACCAGGACGAGTCAACGAATGTGTCAAGCGTATCCGTTTCGCGCTCGGCCTCGCTGCCGCATTGCGGGCAGGTGATGTGCTTCCAGGTTGGATGATGATCGAGCGGGTTGCCCGGCTTTTCGAAGGATACGTCCTCCGGGAGCAGCACGGGGAGGTTTTCCTCGCGCTCCGGGATCATGCCGCAGGTCGGGCAGTGGATCATCGGGATCGGGCAGCCCCAGTAGCGCTGGCGCGAGACCCCCCAGTCGCGGAGGCGGAACTTGATCTGGCGCTCGCCGATTTCGCGCTCCTCGACGAGTTCCGCGATGTTCTCTTTGGCCTCCTCGACACTCAGGCCGTTTAAGAAGTCCGAATTGTAGATACGGCCGGGGCCTGTGTAGGCTTCCGAGCCGATCTTAAAGCTTTCGGGGTCAGCGCCATCCGGGATCACGACCGGTTTGACCTTCAGCCGGTACTTTCGGGCGAAATCGAGGTCGCGTTGGTCGTGCGCTGGGCATCCGAAGATCGCCCCAGTGCCGTAGTCCATCAGCACGAAGTTGGCGACGAATACGCGCAGCCGCGAATTGCGCTTGAATGGGTGGATGGCCTTCAGCCCGGTATCATAGCCCTTCTTCTCCGCGCGCTCGATGGCTTCCTCGCTGGTGCCAATGCGCTGGCACTCGACGATGAAAGCGCGCAGGTCCGGGTCGTTGTCCGCCAGGATCTGGGCCAGCGGGTGGTTTGGCGCAATGGCGCAAAAGCTGGCGCCGAAAATCGTGTCATGGCGCGTGGTGAATACGTCGAGCGTTTCAGGCGCGTCGGCTGGACGGTTGCCAGACAGTTTGAAGTTGATGAGACACCCTTCGGACTTTCCGATCCAGTTTTTTTGCATCAGCCGGACCTTTTCCGGCCATCTGTCCAGAGTGTTCAGACCCTCCAGCAGATCGTCCGCGTACCGCGTGATCCGGAAGAACCACTGCGGCAGTTCGCGCTGCTCGACCACTGCGCCAGAGCGCCAGCCGCGCCCGTCGATGACCTGTTCGTTAGCCAGCACGGTCTGGTCCACCGGGTCCCAGTTAACCCGCGCCATGCGGCGATAAACGAGATCGTGCTTCAGGAAGTCCAGAAACAACTTCTGCTGTTGCGCGTAGTATTCTGGGTCGCAAGTTGCGAACTCGCGGCTCCAGTCGAGCGCGAAGCCCATCTCCTGCAGTTGCGCCCGCATTGTGGCAATATTGTCGTAAGTCCATTCTTTGGGGTGGATCCCCTTGGCCATCGCCGCGTTTTCCGCGGGCATGCCGAAGGCGTCCCAACCCATCGGGTGCAGGACTTCGTATCCTCGGGCGCGCTTGTAGCGGGCGACGACATCGCCCATGGTATAATTGCGGGTGTGGCCGACATGGATGCGCCCGGACGGATACGGGAACATTTCCAGTACGTAGTATTTCGGGCGGTCAGAGGTTTCCGGCGTGCGAAAAGCGTCGTTCTCGCGCCAAACCTCACGCCAATATTTTTCGCGATCGGGTGCGTTATATCTCTCAGATGCCATGATGTCCGAATGTTGGAAGGTGCACGAAATCCTGACGTCGGCCCGAGATCGGGCCGGTTGTGTTCGCCGCGATATGAGGGCAAAAGCGGTCGATCGGTCAAGATGTGAGGTGCCGGATCGCAAGATTTCTTCCACGTGCGCGTGACGGCGTGGCCGTTGCAAAGGGCGCTGGGGTCTGGTGAGGTGCAGGCTCTGATGCTAGAAGGAGGATGCGGGTGGATCAGCCAACGACGACGGCGAGACCGGCCGAGCGGCTTGCAGATGTCCGCGCGCGCATCGCCACCGCGGCGCGCGAGGCGGGACGTGATCCGTCTGAGGTCCGGCTTGTGGCGGTGTCCAAGACCTTTGGGTCAAAAGCGATCATCCCGGTTATCGAGGCGGGCCATCGTATCTTCGGCGAAAACCGCGTTCAGGAAGCACAGCGCAAGTGGCCGGCGCTCAAGCAACGCTGGCCTGACGTCGAACTTCATTTGATCGGCCCACTGCAATCCAACAAGGCGCGCGATGCCGTAGAGCTTTTCGATGTGATCCAGACAATTGACCGGCCGAAGATAGCAGCGGCTGTTTCACGTGAAATGTCGGAGGTCGGGCGATCGCCGCGCCTGCTCGTACAGATCAACACCGGCGAAGAGCCGAATAAGGCTGGAATTGCCCCGACTGAGGCCGTCGACTTCACGCGCTATTGCCAAGATGAGCTTGGCCTGCAGGTGGAAGGTCTGATGTGCATTCCACCGATCGACGAGGAGCCCGCCATTCACTTCGCATTCCTGGCCAAGCTCGCCGATGAATGCGGTCTATCGCTGCTGAGCATGGGAATGAGCGCAGATTACGAGACAGCAGTGGAATTTGGCGCCACATGGGTGCGGGTTGGCTCAGCGATCTTCGGGCCGCGGGAAAAAGGATAGCGCATGACATTTTGGCGCAAGGATAAGACGACGGCAGAGACGTTTAGCGCGGACCCAAATGAATTTCGCGCCTGCTTTCGCCTATGGCCCACCGGGGTGTCCGTGGTGACCACGCGCGATGCGCAGGGCCGCGCCTATGGCGTGACGATGAACAGCGTGACCTCCGTCTCGCTGGAGCCCCCCCTGTTGCTGATGTGCCTGCGCAACGACTCCGAAACCCTTGCGGCGATGCGCGAGAGTGGCATTTTTTGCGTCAACTTCCTCGCCAGCGGGCAGGAAGAGATTTCCAACCGCTTCGCTCATAAGCGTCCTGATAAGTTCAAGGACCTTGCCACCCATGATGGACGGTTGGGCGCGCCTGTCCTGGAAGGTGTCCTGGCGGCGTTGGAGTGTCGCGTCGATGAGGTTTACCCCGGCGGAGATCACCAGATCGTTCTGGGTGAACTCGTCCAGGGCACGCGCCATAACCCAGATGCGGCCCCGCTGGTCTATTTCGACGGGCGGTATTCCGCGCCACAGCAGTAGCCGGGTTCAGCTCTCGTTGCTGAAGACAAGGCGCGGCGCACCTTCCGGCTCACCGTCGCTTGCCTCCCGGGTCTCAGAGATCGGCACCTGCTCCACGACCTGCAGATCAAACCCGTCGAAGATGAAGGCGTCTGTCGGTTTCGGCGTGTTGGTGAGCGCGCGGATCTTCGATAGGCCGAGATCCTTTAAAATCTGAATACCGAGCCCATAATCGCGCGCATCGCATTCCTGGCTTCGACTTCGCTCGGTCGGCTCTTGGGACGTCTGATACCGCTTGAGCTGTTCCAATAGTCCAATGCCGCGTGCATCCTGCGGCAGATAGACAATCGCACCGACGCCCTCCGCGCCAATTCGTGCCATGGAGTGGTGCAGCTGCGTACCGCCGTCCCGACGCAGGTTTTCCAATACATCATCCGTGATCGACGCTGCATGGACGCGCACAAGCGGCGCCTCCGCCTGGCTCAGATCGCCCTTGATCAGCGCAACCGGCTGCTCATTGCTATAGGCGACGTCGTAGGCAATGAGCCGGAAGTCACCGTAGCGTGTTGGCAGGGTCGCCTCGGTCATGCGGCGCACGATCTGCTCGTGGCGATAACGGTGGCGGATCAGGTCTGCGATGGTAATCATCGGCATGCCCTGCGCGGCCGCCAGTTTGGCGAGGTCGTCGCGCCGGGCCATGGTACCGTCTTCGTTGAGAATTTCGATCAGCACGCCGGCCGGCGCCAGCCCTGCGAGTGCCGCGAGGTCGATGGAGGCTTCGGTGTGTCCCGCGCGCATGAGCACGCCGCCCTCGCGCCCGACGATGGGGAAGACGTGGCCGGGCCGCGCGAAATCCTCCGGCCGGGCCCCCGGGTCGGCAAGCGCTGCAATCGTCGTCGCGCGCTCGGCCGCCGAGATGCCGGTGTTGGTCGACGCGTGATCAACCGAGACGGTGAAGGCGGTGTTTTGCAGGGCCGTGTTCGACTTGGCGGCTGGGGCGAGGTCGAGTCGCCGTGCGGCTTCCTCGGTCAGCGTCACGCAGAGCAGGCCGCGTCCGCCCAGCATGAAATTGACCTTCTCCGGCGTGATCGTCTGTGCAGCGCAGATGAAATCACCCTCGTTTTCGCGGTCCTCGTCGTCCACCACGATGATGATACCGCCCTTGCGGATCGTTTCGATCGCCGTCTCGATGCTTGAGAATTGCATCACCGTCTCCTTTATTGGCCCAGCCGGTCCCTCGG
Organism: uncultured Hyphomicrobiaceae bacterium; assembly: GCA_964466965.1. Classification (GTDB taxonomy): domain Bacteria; phylum Pseudomonadota; class Alphaproteobacteria; order Rhizobiales; family Rhodomicrobiaceae; genus Dichotomicrobium. The sequence continues at coordinate 8,290 of CAYXPZ010000002.1, read as the reverse complement.
ATATATGCGGAGTCGCTAGCTTTTGCACGGCGATAAGACCGGCGCCGTGATTGAATTCGAACCAACGTCATTGGGCTTGGCCCTGACCAGGAAAATCGCTCTCCCCCGATGTTTGGCAAATCAATAGACATATAGCTAAACAACGATTAGCCTTATCTCATGGATCACAGGATCGAACAATCGAAAGCCCTGGCAAGTGATGTGCGGCAATCCATTCTGCGGTGGCTCGCGGAACCTGAACTTCATTTCTCACATCAGACGACCGGCCCGCCGGAAAAAATCGGCGTGTGCGTAACCCTAATGACCCAAAAGCTCGGCATGGCGCAGCCGACGGTGAGCCAGCATCTCGATCTCTTGCGACGGGCCGGCTTCGTTCGCGCCGAAAAGGTTGGCCGTTGGTCGTACTACCGGCGCGACGAGGCAGTGATCGCCGAATATAAGGACTGGCTTAATGACACGCTTTGAAGACGTTGACCGCGAATTGTTGCCCGGCTTCCAGCGGCGCTTGGTCACGACACAGGACGGCACGATCCTTGCATTGACGGCCGGCGAGGGGCCACCCATACTCATGCTGCATGGCGACCCGCAGACGCATCTCTGCTGGCATCATCAGGCGGCGCCCCTTGCCCAGGACCACACGGTAGTCCTTACCGACCTGCGGGGGCGCGGCGAGTCCCACAAGCCTCAGCCGGGAGCGGGACGTGACGCCTACGCCAAGCGAACGATGGCCTCCGAGCAATTGGAGGTGATGCGCGCGCTCGGCTACGACCGCTTTACCGTGGTCGGGCATGACCGCGGGGCGCGCGTGGCCCGGCGGCTAGCGCTCGATCATCCGGAGGCCGTTGAACGGCTTGTGGTTATGGATATTGTCCCCGCCCTCGATTTCTATGAAAACCTGACAGCCGAGATCGCGCAGGACTATTTCTATTTCGTATTCCTCACACAGGACCATCCGATCCCTGAGTCGCTCATTGCCGGCGATCCGCGCCGATTTATGAGGCTAATTCTGACGGGGTTGTCGAACAAACCTGTGCCGTATGCTCCAGAGGCTTTGGAAACCTATCTCGCCTCGGCGTCGCGGTCCGAGGCCGTCTCGGCAATGTGCGAATGCTTCCGCGCTGGTTTTCACTTGGATCGCGTCCACGACGGGGAGGATCGGGCGAACGGTAAGTCCATCGAATGCCCGACGCTGGTCATGTGGGGCGAGCATGGCGTGGTAGGCCGCCACTTCGATCTGCGCGATATCTGGTCGCGCTGGTGCGACAGCCCTCAGTTTCAGCCGATGCCGACAGGCCACTTTATTCCTGAGGAAGCGCCTGACGATGTGCTTTCGATATTGCGGGCATTTTTAGGTTGAGTGCGATCATGGTGCGTGAGCTCCACGACGCAAAAAGCCGCGCTGTCGGCAGCGCGGCTTTCTGTCTTTTCGGTTGGTCGCTGAGCCTCAGTGCGCCAGCACCGCCAGCAACAGCAGCGCGACGATGTTGGTAATCTTGATCATCGGGTTGACCGCCGGCCCCGCCGTATCCTTGTAAGGATCGCCCACGGTATCGCCCGTCACCGCGGCCTTGTGAGCCTCAGAGCCCTTGCCGCCGAAATTGCCATCCTCGATGTACTTCTTGGCATTGTCCCAGGCGCCGCCGCCCGCCGTCATTGAGATTGCGACGAATAGCCCAGTCACGATGACGCCGAGCAGCATCGCGCCCACGGCAGAGAACGCCGCCGACTTGTCCGCCACGAGGCTGATGACAATGAACACCACGATCGGCGATAGAACCGGCAGCATGGACGGGATCACCATCTCCTTGATCGCCGCCTTGGTCAGCATATCGACCGCTGCACCGTAGTCCGGCTTGTCCTTGCCTTCCATGATGCCCGGCTTCTCTTTGAACTGCCGCCGGACCTCCTCGACGACCTTGCCGCCGGCGCGGCCGACCGCTGTCATGCCCATCGCGCCGAACAGGTAGGGCAGCAGACCGCCGAAGAACAAGCCGACCACGACATACGGATTGGACAGCGAGAAGTCGAGGTCAACGCCCGCGAAATAGGGGTAATCGGCGGTGTTGTTGATGAAAAAGTTCAGATCCTGCGTGTAGGCGGCGAACAGGACCAGCGCGCCGAGGCCCGCCGAACCAATTGCGTAGCCCTTGGTCACGGCCTTGGTCGTGTTGCCAACCGCGTCCAGCGCGTCCGTGGTATTGCGCACCTCTTCCGGCAAGTCGGCCATCTCGGCGATACCGCCAGCGTTGTCGGTCACTGGGCCGAAAGCGTCGAGTGCAACGACCATGCCGGCGAGCGCCAGCATGGTTGTCACAGCAATTGCGATACCGAATAGCCCCGCGAGATTGAAGGCGATCAGGATGCCCGCGATGATGACGATGGCTGGCAGCGCGGTGGCCTCTAGCGAGATCGCCAGACCTTGGATTACGTTGGTGCCATGACCAGTTCGCGACGCTTCAGCGATAGAGCGAACCGGCCGGAAGCCGGTGCCCGTGTAGTACTCGGTGATGACGATGAAGAGGCCCGTGATGACCAGCCCGATCGCGCCGCAATAGAACAGTTCAGCGCCGGTAAAGCTGATGCCCGAGGCCGTCATCTCCGTATCCATGCCGATGATGAAATCGGTGACGGGCCAAAGCGCGAGCAGCGACAGTGCGCCTGTGGCGACGAAGCCCTTATAGAGCGCGCCCATGATGCTGCCATCCGAGCCCAACCGAACGAAGAATGTGCCGATAATCGAGGTGAGCACACAGACGCCGCCGATTGCCAGCGGGTAAACCATCGCGGGCATGAGGATGTCCTGACCAGCGAAGTATATGGAGGCCAGGACCATGGTTGCCACCACTGTCACGACATAGGTTTCGAAGAGGTCCGCTGCCATGCCGGCGCAGTCGCCGACATTGTCGCCGACGTTGTCCGCGATGGTCGCCGGGTTGCGCGGGTCGTCTTCCGGAATGCCCGCTTCGACCTTGCCGACCAGATCACCGCCGACATCCGCGCCCTTTGTGAAGATGCCGCCGCCCAGACGGGCGAAGATCGAAATCAGCGATGCGCCGAAACCAAGAGCGACGAGAGCATCCACGATCGTCCGATCGGTCTGATCGTAGCCCAACAGCAGCAAAATCGCGAAATAGACCGTTACGGCCAGCAGCGCCAGGCCGGCCACCAACATGCCGGTCACCGCACCGGACTTGAAGGCGATCGAGAGCCCGTCCGCAAGGCTCACGCTTGCCGCCTGGGTGGTGCGCACGTTCGCGCGGACCGACACGATCATGCCGATGAAGCCAGCTGCGCCGGACAGCACCGCGCCGAGCAGGAAGCCGATCGCCACGGGCAGGCCGAGCAGAAACAAAACGATGAGGAAGATGACGCCGCCGACGATGGCGATGGTCGTGTATTGGCGCGACAAATAAGCCTGTGCGCCTTCTTGAATTGCGCCAGCGATTTCCTGCATACGTTCGTTGCCGGGGTCAGCGGCGAGCAGCTGACGAATTGTCAGCGCGCCATAAACGAGCGAAAGCAGACCGGCGGCAACGATAAGCCAGATCACGTTATCCATTGGAATCGTCCCGGGTATGATTATTGAAATCTGGGTTTTGTTGAAGCCACCGAGCGATCATAGCCGTGCCCGGCAGTCTCTTTTCCCCCCAACACCTTTTGGTTCCAGCATCTGAACCGACGCGCGAACCGGCGGGAACATGCCAAAATACCCCCCGCAGTGCAACAATGTTCCGGTGATCAGCCGAAGTGCGTGTAGCCGGGATGGCGGAGCTCGATCTGGGCACCATCGGCTGCGACGATGCGAACCGGACTTTCCCCGGATTCCGTCAGCGCGCCAGTAACTTCGCCAATACAGTGCACCGGCGTTCCGGCTTGTTCCGCTGCGCGGAGCAAGGCGTCGCCATTCTCAGGAGGGACGGCCATGAGCAGTTCGTAGTCATCCCCGCCGGTGAGGACCGTCTGCAGGGCCTGTGGGTCTGCTGTTTGGGCGCGCTGGGCGGCGGGTGAAAGCGGCACCAGCTCCGCGTGGATGGTCGCTGTGCACCCAGAGGCGCGACAAAGGCGAATGGCGTCGATAACCAAGCCGTCTGAGATGTCGAGAGCGGCGTGGGCGAGGTCTCTCACGGTGCGCGCCAAATTCGTTCGCGGTTGAGGCCGGCGATACCGCGAGAGCAGGACCTCGCGGGATCCGGCGTCGAGGCGCCAACCCTCTGTCCGCGGATCGCCGAGGGCAAGCAGCAGGCCGAGCGCAGCATCCCCGATCGTGCCTGAGACGTACAGATGGTCTCCGGGCCGCGCCGTGCTGCGCCGCACCATCTGCCCCGCGGGAATGGTGCCGAACGCGGTGATGGACAGCACGGTCGCAGCGGGGCTACGGGTGGTGTCACCGCCGATCAGGCGTATCCCATGACTCGCTTGCGCCGCCTCAAGACCTTTCTGGAAGCCCGTCAGCCAAGTCGCCGAAACTGGCTGCGGCAGGCAGAGAGACAGAACGTAGGCCAGTGGTTCCGCGCCTTTTCCCGCGAGGTCAGAGAGATTTACGCCGAGCGCCTTCGCGGCTATGTCGGTGGGCGCGTCGCCTGGGAGGAAGTGAATTCCGGCGACGAGAGCATCTGTGGTGACGACGAGTTCGTGGCCAGGCGTGACCTGGAGCGTCGCGGCGTCATCAGAGAGGCCCAACGCGCCCTGGTGGTTGCTGGCGAGCGGCGCGAAGAAGGTTTGGATGATCTCTTCTTCGTCCATTGTCCGGAAAACGCGTTAGTTGGCGGCGCAGACCACCGCGCGGCCCGCGCAGCGCCACTCATCGGCGCCGATGAGATTTGGGTAGGGCGCGCATTCGAGGTCCTCGCGCGTCACGTTGCCGACCTCGCGGCCACTCGCTTCGATCATTTCGGTCCGCGCGGCGATCGCCCTGTCAAGGCTGCGGCCAGTGTAGACCTCAGCGTTCTCCTGACCCAGGCTTACGACCTCGCTCTTCACCGGAAAGCATGTCTGCGCAGCCGCGGCACCCGGCGTTGCGATGATGAGAAGGGCGAACAAACTAACGGTAAAACGACTCATGCTCTCATGCATCGAAATGACTCCTGACTAACAATCAGGATGAGGTTATAGGTCAGCAAGAATGCTCGGGCAATGCCGCGATCACCACAATAGCGGTCGAAAAGTTACTCGTTGACGGCGGCAACCTGGGTTTTAACCGGGGCTCTGCGCATAAGCCCATCAATGCGTTGCTTCTCGTTCTTGAACTCTGCCAGCAGACGACCCTGAAGTTGTCGGCTGCTGCCGGTCGCAACTTTCATGGGATCGGTGAATTTGTCGTTGACGAGAACCTCGTAGTGCAAATGCGGCCCTGTAGAACGTCCTGTAGAGCCAATGTAACCGATCACCTGTCCCTGCTTCACCTTCACGCCGCTGCGGATATTCTCAGAAAATCTGTGCAAATGCGAAAACGTGGTCTTGTAGCCATTGCCGTGTTTAATGCGAACGTGGTTGCCGTAACCACCTTTGCGTCCGACAAAAACCACTGTTCCGTCGCCTGGTGCCAGTATGGGCGTGCCGCGCGGAGCCGCCCAGTCCGTGCCGGTATGCATGCGGCGCGTTCCCAGGATCGGATGGCGGCGATAGCCGAATCCGGATGTAAAACGCGCTCCCTTGACCGGCTTGCGCATCAGGAACTTGCGCGAATTCGAGCCGTTTTCGTTATAGAAATCGATTTCGCCATCTGGCGTGCGGAAGCGATAGTAACGATACGCGTCGCCCCCGACCGCCATTTCGGCGTAGAGCAATTCTCCCGGTTTTTCGAGGCCGCTCGGTTCCCGCTCAACGTCAAAGAAGAAGCGAATCGAGTCGCCCACCCCCACTTTTTGCTTAAAGTCCACGTCGTAAGCGAGCGTGCGTAGCAGGTTCATTACCAGGTCGTGCGGCAAATCCTGCGAAATGGCTGCGTGAAAGATGCTGGTGTAAAGAGAAGCGCGCCGTGAGAACCGTGGTTCGCCTGAGTTTAAAGTTGCGGCGATCTTGATCTCTTCGTCGGCGGCGACGTAATCGCCGTTCTCAGTTTTTGTTACGCTGACGATATGCTCGTCACCGCCATAGAGACTGACGCCGAGAGGGGGTTGCTCCTTCTCGCCCGTGCCGACACTGGCATGCTGGAACCGGATCTCTTGACCCGCTTCCAGCTCGACAGCCCCGGGCACGCTTTTCATGGCGTTAACGATCGCTTTCGCTTCAGGCTCTTTCGCGCCAGCTTCACTGAGGAGCCGATAGAGCGTGTCTCCCGAGCGCACTTCGACGGCGGTGGTCCTCAGCCGTGGGGCTGCATCTTCGGTTAGTTCGGGCCGCTTCCGGATGACGGTCGTATTTGGGCCGATGTCTTGATCGGCGGGTTCGAGGGCATCGGCAATCTGATCTTGCGCGGCAGGTTCGGCAGGCGCTGTCTCGAACTCGGCGCCGGTTTCAGCCAGAACGGCGGCGGCCTCAGCGACAAACTGCTCTGCGCGTTCAGGCCCCATAGTATGATTGTCCAGCATGGTAAGTTGGGCGACCCGGATGTCACTGAAGCTGAGCGCCACGTTGTCCGACGCGGTTTCGCGGGCTTTCGTTTGTGCTGGGTCCGATACGGGCGTCTTGTCCGCATACAATTCGAACGGATCGAATTCCGGGATGTCAGCAGTGCTCTGCGGGACCTGCGTGGCGAGCGATGCTTCAATCAGGACGTAAGGCTTTATTTCGATGAATTCCGTGGCGTTACGGCGCACGACCATGCTGTCGTGTATGATATGGCTGGTTGTGACGCCCTTCGCAGTGAGCTTGATGCGGTCTGTCTTCTGACCGAAGGTGATGTCCGGTTGATCGTGTACGATATTGCCGACCTGTTTGGTCTGCATGGCGGACACTCCCGCCTTTTGCATCGAGGATATAATCCCCTCGCCGCGGTCGAAATCCATAGATGCGTAAAGAACGACTGCAATGACGCACAGGCCCGCTACGCCGACCAAGCAGGTGGAGACGATCCATTTGAGCCGGGAGGCGACATCCTGTTCCGGTTCTTGCGGTAGCACCCCGCGCGGCTCTGGCACTTTCGACAGATACACTTGAGGGAGCGTCTCGTGGTCGCCCGTTGTGACCAGCGCCCTGGATGACCGCTTTCGTCTGTCTAGCATCATGCCCCCGTGTTACAGCCCGTCTGATGCGAAGCCGGTATATCCCATGTGCAGCCCGCCCGCACGTAGCCCTAAGCAAGAGCGCCGTGGCAGGTCCCACCGCAGATCGTCGATCGTCGAGTTATCCCTCGTTATACACAGCCATCTGCCCTCTTGTGGATAGCGACGGCGATCTTATATCACCCCTAGTGGAAGCGCATGAAATTCCATAAAAAATTTTTTTCGCGTTAACCATTCCTTTAGAAGTCAAGGTGTTATATACGCTTTGTGACGGCATCATGGTACGCCGCTCAGGCGGGGATTGCTGCCGCCTGTAGCCACCTGGTGAAGGCTTTGGCAACAAATGTTGCGGGGGTGTTGACAGGGGGCAGGGCGCGAGTTAAGTTTAAGGTCTGTCCGGAACGGAGTTAGGCCACGTTCGGTTTGACTCCTCGGAACTTCCGAAGATACATAGCAACCGCGGGGGATCGCTTGGAAACCAAGTCGACCGTCGGCGCGTCAGTGCTGGTCGGAGGATGCGAAGCTGAAGGCTTCAAGAGTGAAAGCGCGCGAAGCGTTTCTACTCGGCTCTTTGACAATGTGGATTTATGGAAGGAAGAGAAACGCAGGCGGCGGAGCTCTTGCGGGTTCGCAGAAATGCGGACCGACGAGACTCTGACGACCGGCGTTTCTGTGACGCATCGGCTTTACGTGCTCTTGTAGAGCGAAAAGCTGTGTGTGACATAGGACTCCGAACAATTCCTATCTAAAACAGAACGCAGTGGTCGCTCGAAACGATCCGAATCTTTGGGTCCTTTCGAGAACAGTCAGAATCAAATCATCAAGCTGAGAGTTTGATCCTGGCTCAGAACGAACGCTGGCGGCAGGCCTAACACATGCAAGTCGAACGCACCTTCGGGTGAGTGGCAGACGGGTGAGTAACGCGTGGGAACCTGCCCTGTGGTACGGGATAACCCTGGGAAACCGGGGCTAATACCGTATACGCCCTTCGGGGGAAAGATTTATCGCCATAGGATGGGCCCGCGTCGGATTAGCTTGTTGGTGGGGTAAAAGCCTACCAAGGCTTCGATCCGTAGCTGGTTTGAGAGGATGATCAGCCACACTGGGACTGAGACACGGCCCAGACT
>CAYXPZ010000001.1:14354-63522 GCA_964466965.1 uncultured Hyphomicrobiaceae bacterium | reverse complement strand
ATTAGCCGCGGCCGCGATAGGGCGCGACGCCCTGTTCTGGTATCCACACGCCCGCGGGCGCCTCGCCAGTCTGCCAGAATACGTCGATGGGGATGCCGCCGCGCGGGTACCAGTAGCCGCCGATGCGCAGCCACTTCGGCGCGAGCAGGTTCACCAGCCGCTTCGCTATCGCCACGGTGCAGTCCTCATGAAACGCGCCATGATTGCGGAACGCGGTGAGATACAGCTTGAGCGACTTGGATTCGACGATCCATTCATCCGGCACATAGTCGATAACTAGGTGCGCGAAATCCGGCTGGCCCGTGACGGGGCAGATCGAAGTGAACTCCGGCGCGGTGAAGCGCGCGAGGTAATTGGCGTCTGGGTGCGGGTTCGCCACGCGCTCAAGCCGGGCCACTTCGGGCGAAGCGGGAATCGCCGCCGCCTTGCCGAGCTGGGTCAGATCATCGCTCATGCCGCGCTCCCGCCAGTGTAGATGCAGCCCTCCTGACAGGTCGGGCGCGACAGCGCGACCTCCGCCAGACCCGGCACGCGCGGGGAAAGCTGCTCCCAGATCCAGCGCGCAACCATTTCCAGCGTCGGCGCTTGCAGGCCGGGCACGTCGTTGAGCATCTGGTGATCCAGCGTCTCGCGGACATCCGCGATTGCCGCGCTGAGATCATCGAAATGATAGATCAATCCGGTTTCGGGGTCTGGCTCGCCGTCGATGCTCACGCGCACATGGAACGAGTGCCCGTGCACCCGCGCGTTGCGTTGGCCCGGCGGTGCGGACGGCAGGTAGTGCGCCGCCTCGAATGTGAACTCCTTGTAGATGCGTGTCATGTCATTGCTCGCGCTTGGGCGCGTTTGCTCATAATTCGCGCCCGCGAATAATCCGTTTTCGCCTGTTTAGCCGATTGGTGCGGCGTCAGGCCAGCCCGATGAATTTGTGGGTTTGCAGCGACAGCCGCCAGCGCGGATGTTCGAGGCAATAGCGCGCGGCGGCCTGCGTGTTCGCCTCCCGCTCCGGTCCGTCCATCGGCTGCAAGAAGAAGTGCTGGAAGTCGAGCGCCTCGAAAACCTCCGGCGGCGCGGCCGCCTGAGGATAGACCAGTTTCAGCTCCTGCCCGCTGCGCTGCACGAGCCGCGCGCCCGCCTTGGGGCTGACGCAAATCCAGTCGATTCCCTCAGGCGCGGCGATGGTGCCGTTCGTCTCGATGGCGATCTCGAAGCCGGCCGCGTGCAATGCTCCGATCAGCGCCGTGTTGATCTGCAGAAGCGGCTCACCCCCCGTGCAGACCACCAACGGCCGCCCGCCGCCGGGCCAATGCGCGGCCACGGCCTCCGCCAGCGCGTCCGCATCCGCAAACTTGCCGCCGCCCGGCCCGTCAGTGCCGACGAAATCGGTATCGCAGAACTGGCAGATCGCCCTGGCGCGGTCTTCCTCGCGCCCGGTCCACAGGTTGCACCCGGCAAAGCGCAGGAACACCGCCGCGCGGCCGGTCTGCGCGCCTTCGCCCTGCAGCGTGAAGTAGATTTCCTTGACCGAATACATGATTCGAGCCTGTTCAAGAGTCCTGAACCGCTGGACAGGCTCGAGATTATTGTTCGGTCGCATTTTCTTACGCAAAACCGGTGCCCACTTTTGCTGAAAATGCTTTAGCCGGATACGGCCGTCTCGGCGCGCCACGCGCGCCAGCCCTTCGCCCGCAGCTCACAGGCCGGGCACTGCCCGCAGCCATAGCCCCACTCATGGCGGTGGGTGCGATCGCCCAAGTAGCAAGTGTGGGTGTGCTCGGCGATCAGGTCAACCAGCGTGTCTCCGCCCAATTCGTGCGCCAGCGCCCATGTCCCCGCCTTGTCGATCCACATCAGAGGGGTGTGGATCATCACGTCGCGATCCATGCCCAGCGTGAGCGTTCGTGCAAGGCTCTGCAGCGTCTCGTTACGGCAGTCGGGATAACCCGAATAATCCGTCTCGCACATCCCGCCGACCAGATCGGCAATTCCGCGCCGGTAGCCGAGCGCGGCGGCGTAGGAGAAAAACAGAATGTTGCGGCCCGGCACGAAGGTGCTCGGCAATCCGGCATCCGTCATGGTGATCTCGGCGTCGCGGGTAAGCGCGGTATCGCTGATCTGCGCGAGCGTCGGCAGCGCCAGCATGTGATCCTCGCCCAGCCGCGCGGCCCAGTCCGGGAAGCGCCGGGGGATTTCCGCGCGCACCGTCTCGCGCGCCGCAAGCTCGGCGCTATGGCGCTGGCCATAATCGAAGCCGATCGTCTCGACCCGCGCGCACCGTTCCAGCGCCCAGGCGAGGCAGACGGTCGAATCCTGCCCGCCGGAGAACAGCACCAACGCGCTGGGCTCATGTTCGCAGAAACCTGTCATGTAAACGGGCCGCGGTGCATGGGGCCTCTTTCGTCCAGTGCGAGAATTAGCTACTAACTCATCTCAGATATAGGGATGAAGCGTGCGCCAGCGCAAATCTCGCCCCCCACCAAGGACAACCGCCATGACCGCTATTGTTGACATTGCCGGCCGGGAAATTCTCGACAGCCGCGGCAACCCGACCGTTGAGGTTGACGTCATCCTCGAAGACGGCGCGCTGGGCCGCGCGGCGGTCCCTTCTGGTGCATCGACCGGCATTCATGAGGCGCATGAGCGCCGCGATGGCGATGCACGGTATGGCGGCAAGGGTGTTCGCGGCGCCGTGGCGGCTGTGAACGAGGAGATTTTGGACCGGCTTCAGGGGCTCGACGCTGAGGATCAGCGCCGGATCGACAAGCTGTTGATCGAGATAGACGGTACGCCGAACAAGGGCCGGCTCGGGGCGAATGCGGTCCTGGGGGTTTCGCTCGCGGTTGCGAAGGCGGCGGCGGAAAGCGCGGGTCTGCCGGTCTACCGCTACATCGGCGGCCTGCCAGCGCGGGCGCTGCCGGTGCCGATGATGAATATTGTCAATGGCGGTGCGCATGCCGACAACCCGATCGACATCCAGGAATTCATGGTCATGCCCGTGGCCGCGCCGAACTTTCGCGAGGCGGTGCGCTGGGGCGCGGAGACCTTTCATGCGCTTAAAAAGCTGCTGCGCGACGCCGGGCACAGCACCAATGTCGGCGACGAGGGCGGCTTCGCGCCGGCGCTTAAGTCGGCGGACGAGGCGCTGGGTTTCATCATTCGCGCTGTTGAGGCGGCGGGCTACAAGCCGGGCGAGCAGATCGCGCTCGCGCTGGATGCGGCGGCGAGCGAGTTTTACAAAGATGGCCGCTATGAGCTTGCGGGTGAGGGCAAATCGCTCGATGCCGCCGGGCTGGCCGCCTACTATCAGGACCTGACATCGCGCTATCCGATCGTCTCCATCGAGGACGGCATGGCCGAGGACGACTGGGACGGCTGGGCCGCGCTGACGGCCGCGATCGGCAAGACCTGCCAGCTCGTCGGCGACGACCTGTTCGTCACCAATCCGCAGCGGCTGAAACAGGGAATCGACAAGGGCATCGGCAATGCGATTCTCATCAAGGTGAACCAGATCGGCACCCTGAGCGAGACGCTGGACGCCATCGACATGGCGCAGCGCGCAGGCTATGGCGTTGTCGTGTCGCACCGCTCCGGCGAGACTGAGGACGCCACCATCGCCGACCTGTCGGTCGCCACCAACGCCGGACAGATCAAGACCGGTTCGCTATCGCGCTCGGACCGCACGGCGAAATATAACCAGCTCATGCGGATCGAGGACGAGCTGGGCGATCTTGCTAGCTTTGCCGGGCGCGCTGCGCTGGCAGTGTCGCGCGGCTGATTTACGACTTGTTTAGCTTGCCAGGTGTATTCGGTTGTCCTGTAACCGCGCCGGGAGGCTTTCATGCGCGATGTGCTCAGCCGGGCCGCCGATCTGCTTCGCCGCGGGCGCAGCCTCGCCCTATTCTTGGCGCTGTGCGGGCTGATCACGTCGTTTGGCCATCAGGCGGTCAAAGGCGATCATGGCCTGGAGCGGCGGGCGCAGATCAAGCAGCGCATCGCAGACATGGCGGCGGAGCGCGAGAGGCTGCTGCAAAAGCGGGCCAAGCTGGAGCGCGACGTGGCGTTGCTGCGCGCGGCCGCACAGCAGCCGAGCGATCTGGCCGAGGAACAGGCCCGCGCTTTGCTGAACGTCGCGCGGCCGGGCGACATCATCATTCTCGATCCACCGCACAGCAGCGAGTAAGCCGAATTGATGCGCGTGTTGACGGGCATCCCGATTGAACCGCAAATCACGGTTTGTTGGCCGCCGCCGCGCCCACGGAGGTGCGCGGAATCGGTTGTGATAAGCTCAATTTTGACGCTAAACTCAGCAAACTGGCGAGACACGAGCGCCTGGAGGAATTTATGGCGAGCAAATCATCGACCGCCGCCGCGGTTGAGGCCCCCGAGACAGAGCAGAAGAGCAACGGGCACGACGTCACGGCATTCACGCGCGATCAGGAATTGACGGCGTTGCGCGACATGCTGCTGATCCGCCGGTTTGAGGAAAAAGCCGGCCAACTCTACGGCATGGGCTACATCGGCGGCTTCTGTCACCTTTACATCGGCCAGGAAGCGGTCGTCACCGGCATGCAGATGGTCGCCAAAGATGGCGATCAGGTCATCACCGCTTATCGGGACCATGGCCACATGCTAGCCACCGGCATGGATCCGAAAGGCGTGATGGCCGAGTTGACGGGGCGCGAAGCTGGCTATTCCAAGGGCAAGGGCGGCTCCATGCACATGTTCTCTGTGGACAAGAAGTTCTACGGCGGCCATGGCATCGTCGGCGCTTGCGTCCCGCTCGGCACCGGTCTGGCCTTTGCCAACAAGTACAGGGACAACGATAACATCTGCTACACTTATTTCGGTGATGGCGCGGCCAACCAGGGGCAGGTCTACGAATCCTTCAACATGGCCAAGCTGTGGTCTCTCCCAGTGATCTACATCATCGAGAACAACAAGTATGCCATGGGCACGAGCGTGGAGCGCTCTCACTCGATCACGGACCTCTCGCAGCTCGGCCGCAGCTTCGACATTCCCGGCGAGCGGGTTGACGGCATGGATGTGCGCGCGGTTCATGCGGCAGGCCAGCGGGCTGCAGAGCATGCGCGCGGCGGTAACGGTCCGATGATCCTGGAGATGATCACCTACCGCTACCGCGGTCACTCGATGTCGGATCCGGCAAAGTACCGCTCGCGCGAGGAGGTGCAGAACATGCGCACCGAGCACGACCCGATAGAGCAGGTGCGCCACCGGCTGATGGATTCCGGCCAGGCGAGCGAGGACGATCTGAAACAGATCGACAAGGAAATCCGGGGGATTATCAACGAGGCGGCCGAGTTCGCCCAGCAGTCGCCCGAACCCGATCCATCCGAACTATGGACCGATGTAACGCTGCCAGCACAAGCCTAAATCCACCGTGAAAATGAGCAGACTTGCGCGCAACGCGTTGTTTGGACAGGGAAACGCCGATGCCGACTGAGATCTTGATGCCCGCGTTGTCGCCGACCATGGAGGAGGGCAAGCTGGCGAAATGGTTGGTCAGCGAAGGAGATGATGTCGCTTCGGGCGATGTGATCGCCGAAATCGAGACCGACAAGGCGACCATGGAAGTCGAGGCGGTGGACGAAGGGCGGCTCGGCAAGATCCTGGTGGCCGAAGGAACCGAGGGCGTGAAGGTGAATACGCCGATCGCTGTTATCCTCACCAATGGCGAGGATGCCGCGGAAATTGACACGGGCCAGCAGCCACAGCCGCCTGAGCCTCAGGCGCAGCCAGCCGAAAATGCGGCAACGAAGGCGGAGGCGGGGGCGCCAGCCAGCCGGTCCGCTGCTCCGGAACAAGAGGTTGCGCCCCTTGCCGATCCCGAAATTCCCAAAGGCACGGAGATGGTGACGACCACCGTGCGCGAGGCGCTGAACCAGGCAATCGCCGAGGAGTTGCGCCGCGATCCGGAGGTTTTCCTAATGGGTGAGGAGGTCGCCGAATATGAAGGGGCCTATAAGATCACGCAGGGGCTGCTTGACGAGTTCGGCGCCAAGCGCGTCGTGGACACGCCGATCACCGAGCATGGCTTTGCCGGGGTCGGCGTCGGTGCGGCCTTCGCCGGCCTTAAGCCGATCGTGGAGTTCATGACCTGGAACTTCGCCATGCAGGCGATCGACCAGATCGTCAATTCAGCGGGTAAGACGCTTTACATGTCCGGCGGTCAGATGCGCTGCCCAATCGTCTTCCGGGGCCCGAACGGCGCAGCCTCGCGCGTCGCAGCGCAGCACAGCCAGTGCTATTCGGCGTGGTACGCGCACGTGCCGGGGCTGAAGGTGATCGCGCCGTATTCCGCCGCCGACGCCAAAGGGCTGCTGAAGGCCGCCGTACGCGACCCCAACCCGGTCGTGTTCCTCGAAAATGAAATGATCTACGGCCACAGCTTCGAGGTTCCGCAAATCGACGACTGGGTCTTGCCGATCGGCAAGGCGAAGGTGGTGCGCGCGGGCGATGCCGTGACGATCGTGTCGTTCTCGCGCGGGATGGTCTATTCGCTGGAGGCCGCCGAGCAGCTCGCGGCCGAGGGCTACGAAGCCGAGGTGATCGACCTGCGGACGCTGCGCCCGCTCGACATGGCCGCCGTGATCGACTCGGTGAAGAAGACCAACCGGCTGGTGGTCGTTCAGGAAGCTTGGCCGATCGCCTCGATCGCCTCCGAGGTCTGCGCACAGGTTGCGCGCGAGGCGTTCGATTTCCTTGATGCGCCGCCGACACCGGTGACCGGCGCGGATGTGCCGATGCCCTATGCGGCCAATCTGGAAAAACTGGCGCTGCCCAGTGCGGAACAGGTCGTTACGGCGGCGAAGTCCGTCATGTATGTCGACTAAGGCGCCAGCCCTCTGTCCCTCGGACACGGAGCACGCACCAAGAACGCGGATGGAGACCGCGCATGGAGATGACATTCGGCGAACTCAGCCAGGGGCGCATCGACGCGGTGAGTTTCATACTCAGCCTGTTTTCGATGTTCTTCACGATATGTTCCGCTTATATTGCTGCACTGTATTTCTTCCTTGGCATTGCGCCCTTCGCGTTGCGCTTGCTAGCCTTCTTTGTGTTGACGGTCAGTTTCCTGTTCCTTGGCGGAATGGCCTTCACGATCAGCGACCTTGTTGAAGTTCTCGTGACGAACTGGGAGCAGGCCGAAATTCCGCTGAGCAGCCAGCAGACCGTGCGCGCGTGGCTCGCGGAGATGGGGGGCAGCTTTCAATTTTACTATGTTGGCGCATTGCTCGGCTGGGGATGTGCGTTTATCGTTTACCTGTCGCTTGCCTATCTCACCTTTGGACACCGCTGGAAACAGCCCGAACCCGTCTCAACAACGCAGACGTCAAGCGGATAACGCCATGCCCATTCCAATTCTCATGCCCGCCTTGTCGCCGACCATGGAGGAAGGCAAGCTTGCCAAATGGCTGGTGAAAGAGGGCGATTCGGTCGCGCCGGGGGATGTCCTTGCCGAGATCGAGACCGACAAGGCGACCATGGAGGTCGAGGCGGTTGAAGAGGGCACGCTCGGCAAGATCCTGATTGGCGAGGGGACCGAGGGCGTTGCCGTTAACAAGCCGATAGCCGTGCTGCTGGGCGAAGGTGAAGACTCATCGGCGCTAGAGGGGTTTGATCCTGGCAGTACGGCGCAGGCAGGTGACGCCGGCGGCGGCAACGGCGCGGCAGAGCAGGCCGAAGCGGCCGAGGCACCCGCAGCGCCAGCCGAAACGCCGGGCGGAGACGGCGCGCAGCAGTCATCGCCAAAGCCCGCGCCCTCGGCCAACGGTCAGGCCGGGCGCGTGCGTGCATCGCCGCTCGCCCGGCGCATCGCGGCAGAAGCAGGGCTTGAATTGACCAGTCTTCATGGCTCAGGCCCTTACGGTCGTATTATCAAGCGCGATGTGGAGCGCGCGGCAAAAGAGGGCGCGCCGGCGCAAGCTCCGGCCTCCGCGACAGCGCCCGTCACCGGCGGCGCGCTAACCACTGTGCCGCGCGCAATGAGCGATGATCAGATCATGGCGATGTTCGAGCCCGACAGCTACGAGGTGGTGCCGCATGACAATATGCGCAAAACCATCGCTGAGCGGCTAACGGTCGCTAAAACGACAATCCCGCATTTCTACTTGTCGATCGATTGCGAACTCGACGCGCTGATGGCGGCCCGCCAGCGCTTGAACGCCCGGGCGCCAAAGGAAGGCGAAGGCACTTATAAGCTGTCGGTCAACGATCTGATTATCAAGGCTATGGGGCTTGCGCTACGGGATGTGCCGACGGCCAACGCGGTCTGGACCGAGCAGGGTATACTGATCTCCAGGCACACCGACGTCGCGGTCGCGGTGGCGGTGGAGGGCGGCCTGTTCACGCCGCTACTGCGCGATGTCGCGGAAAAAAGCCTCGTGCAGCTATCTGCGGAAATGAAGGATTTGGCCGAACGCGCGCGCAAGAAACGTCTCGCGCCGCACGAGTATCAGGGCGGCACGACGGCAATCTCCAACCTGGGCATGTATGGAATCCGCCGCTTCGATGCGGTCATCAACCCACCGCACGCGACGATCTTGTCGATCGGTCAGGGCGAACGCCGGCCGGTGGTCAAGGGTAGTGAGATCCAAATCGCTACGGTCATGGCCTGTACCCTGTCCTGCGATCATCGGGTTGTGGACGGCGCGCTGGGCGCGCAACTGCTGGCCGCGTTCAAGGGCTATATCGAGGAGCCGGTGACCATGCTGGCGTGACACGACGCGCAGCCACAGCAAACCGCATAGAGGGCAGTCATGGCGGACACATCGTTTGATCTTGTCGTTATTGGCGCTGGACCGGGCGGTTACGTCGCCGCCATCCGCGCTGCGCAGCTTGGGATGAAAGCCGCTGTGATCGAGCGCGAGCACTTGGGCGGCATCTGCCTCAACTGGGGGTGCATCCCGACCAAGGCGCTGCTTCGCACGGCAGAGGTCTATCACCTGATGCAGCACGCCGACCAGTTTGGCCTGTCGGCAAAGGACGTGGGCTACGACGCGGAGAAGGTCGTCAAGCGCTCGCGCAAGATCGCTGGCAAGCTCGCGGGCGGCGTCGGCTATCTGCTCAAGAAGAACAAGGTGACGGTGATCGACGGCGAAGCCACGCTGAAAGGCGGCGGCCGGGTTGCGGTCGCGGCGAAGAACGGCGGACCGAGCGAGGTCACGGCCAAGCACATCATCATCGCGACCGGCGCGCGGGCGCGCACGCTGCCCGGCTTGGAGCCGGACGGCAAGCTGATCTGGACCTACAAAGAAGCCATGGTTCCCGAGGAGATGCCGAAATCGCTTCTGGTCATCGGGTCCGGCGCGATTGGCATCGAGTTCGCGAGCTTCTACCACACCATGGGCGCGGACACGACGGTCGTAGAGATCATGGACCGGATCGTGCCGGCCGAGGACGAGGAAATCTCGGCGCTGGCGCGCAAGACCTTCGAGAAACAGGGTATGACGATCCACACCGGCGCGAAGGTGGAAAAGCTCGATCCCGGCAAGAACAAGGTCAAGGCGACGATCCAGACCGCGGACGGCAAGAGCGAGGAACACAGCTTTGAGCGCGTCGTCCTCGCTATCGGCATCACCGGCAATGTCGAGGGCCTCGGGCTGGAAGACCTAGGCGTCAAGGTTGAACGCGGACACATCGTTATTGATGACTGGGGCCACACCGGCGTGGAGAACATCTACGCGATCGGCGATGTCACGGGCGCGCCCTGGCTGGCGCACAAGGCCAGCCATGAGGGCGTCATCTGCGTCGAAAAGATCGCTGGCGTGAACGACGTGCACCCGCTGGAGACAGAGAACATCCCAGGATGCACCTACTGCAATCCGCAGATCGCCTCTGTTGGCCTCACAGAAGCGCAGGCGAAAGAGGCCGGTCACGAAGTCAAGGTCGGCCGGTTCCCGTTCCAGGGCAACGGCAAGGCGCTGGCGCTTGGCGAGGACCAGGGGCTGGTCAAGACCGTTTTCGACGCCGGTACGGGCGAACTGCTCGGCGCGCACATGATCGGCGCGGAGGTCACCGAGCTGATCCAGGGCTACGGTATCGCCAAGACGCTGGAGACAACCGAAGCCGAACTTATGCATACCGTATTTCCGCATCCGACCCTATCGGAGATGATGCACGAGTCCGTCCTCGACGCCTACGACCGCGTCATTCACATTTGATTGTGCACGCACGCCGGTCTACAACCGCCAGGGGCCAGTCGCTGCGCAGAGATTCTGCGGTTGTGGTCCAGGGGGTTGGAGGACTGGTTATGCTGCGTGGGATCGCTGCTCTACTGGTGGCGCTGAGCATGATGACGCCGCGGGCGCTGGCGGATGATGTATGGCGCGCGGGCGCATCGGTTTCGGTGGAGGCGCAAGGTGCATCGGATGTCTGGGTGGCCGGCGCCTCGGTTGCGGTGCGCGGAGATGTGGCGCGTGACATCTGGGCGGCTGGCGCCATCGTGGATATCGACGCCCGCGCCGGGGCGGATGTATGGGCAGCCGGCAGCCGGGTGACCATTGCCGGGCGCGCCGACAAGACACTGACCGCCACCGGGGCGGAGGTGGAGATTACAGCGCGGATTGGCGGCGCATCGCGCGTGGCCGGCGCGCGGCTGACATTTGCGCCGGAGGCCCAATTCGATCGTGATGTCCGCGCTGCCGGAGCACTCATCACCTTCGGCGCGCGCGGCCGCGGCGATATCAGCCTGTCCGGAGCCGAGGTCACATTCAACGGGCAGACCCGTGGCGACGTGATCGTTCGCGCGCAACAAGTGCGTATCGGCGAGCAGGCGCAAATCGGCGGCGATCTGGAGATTTATTCCGATGAGCGCCCGCAGATTGCACAGCAGGCCCGCATCGGCGGCCGGCTTGTGACGCTCGGGCTGGAGGAGGCGGACTGGCCCGAAGGCCGCGGCTTTCCTGATCTGCTGATGGCGCTGCTTGCTCCGCTCATCTTTTCCCTCAGCGCCTTCATCCTCGGCGTTTTGGCGGTGTGGCTCGCGCGCGGCGCGGTGGAGCAGACCATCGACACCGTGATGGAGCGGCCGGGCGGCAGTCTGCTGCGCGGGATCGTGACGCTCATCGGCGTGATCCTCGTTTCAGCGGTCCTGGTTGCGGTAGTGATCGGGCTACCCCTTGGCGTCGCGCTGCTTCTGAGCGTTCCTGTGCTCGTCATTACGGGACTGGCCAGCGCCGGCCTCAGCTTCGGGGAGTGGATCGCCAACCGCTCAGGCGAACCGCGCAGCGCCGGGGGACGGATCGCCCTGCTGGCGTTGGGAATGCTGGTGCTGACCCTGGTCGGGCTGATCCCGCTTGCGGGTGCGGTCGTGGTTGGGCTGGCAATCCTGATGGGCCTTGGCGCGATCGTGATTACAGCTCTGCGCCGTTTAGGCCCGGAAGTGCAGCCCACGGAGTATTGACCGGCGCGGCGCCGGGCCGCATCCCTTTAAGGCTTGAGGCGGGAGGCCCATTTCTGCGAGACTACCACGCTGGGTATATGAACCGGCCACAAGGGTTCCATGGTCACAATTCTCGACACACGTCCGACAACAAGCCGCGATGCAGCGGCGCTGCGCCATCCGGAAAAGCGGAATCGCCCGGACACGCCGATGATGCGCAAGCCGGAGTGGATTCGCGTGAAAGCGCCCGTCTCTGAGGGCTATCACGAGACGCGCCGGATCATGCGGGGGCTAAAGCTCGCGACGGTCTGCGAGGAAGCCGGCTGCCCGAACATCGGCGAGTGCTGGGAGAAGAAGCACGCCACCATGATGATCATGGGCGAGGTTTGCACCCGGGCCTGCGCGTTCTGCAATGTCGCGACCGGGCGGCCGTCGCCGCTCGACCCGGATGAACCGGCGCATGTGGCGGAGGCCGTCGCCGCGCTTGGGCTGAAGCATGTTGTCATAACCTCGGTCGACCGCGACGATCTCGATGATGGCGGCGCCGGGCATTTTTCCGCCGTTATCCGCCGCATCCGCGAGTCCTCGCCCGGCACGACGATCGAGGTGCTGACGCCGGACTTCCTGCGTAAGGACGGCGCGCTGGAGCAGGTGATTGGAGCCCGGCCCGACGTGTTCAACCATAATCTGGAGACGGTACCTTCGCTCTATCTCGAAATCCGGCCCGGCTCGAGGTATTTCCACTCGCTGCGGCTGTTGCAGCGCGCGAAGGAATTGGATCCGGAGATGTTTACCAAGTCCGGCCTGATGGTCGGTCTGGGCGAGACGCGCAACGAACTTTTGCAGGTGATGGATGATCTGCGCAGCGCCGATGTCGATTTCCTCACCGTCGGCCAGTATCTGCAGCCGACACGCAAGCATGCCGCGGTGGACCGCTTCGTTCCGCCAGACGAGTTTGCCGCGCTGGAACGCACCGCATATGCCAAGGGCTTCCTTATGGTCTCAGCCAGCCCTCTGACCCGCTCGTCCTACCATGCGGGCGAGGATTTCGAGCGCCTGCGCGCCGCGCGCCAGACGGCGAACGCCGGAGCGCAGCCGGCATGACGCATTTTCGCACGACCCGCCGCGTCGCCCATTCCGCGGACGACATGTTCGCGCTCGTCGCCGATGTGGAGCGCTACTCCGAATTCGTGCCGCTGTGCGAGCGGCTGATCCTGAAAGAGCGTGAGCAGCATACGGAGGGCGAGACGCTGGTCGCGGAAATGACCGTCGCCTACCGTTTCATCCGCGAGTCGTTTGTGACTCGCGTGCAGTTGCGCCCAGCCCAGCGCTTCATCCTGGCGGAGTATGTCGACGGACCGTTCAAATATTTGGAAAATCGCTGGACCTTCACGCCGGTCGGCGAAAACAGCTGCGAGATCGGTTTCGACCTGAGCTACGAGTTCCGTTCGCGCGCCCTGCAAATGCTTATGGGACAGGTGTTTGACCGCGCGTTCCGCAAGTTCGTCACGGCGTTTGAGCAGCGCGCCGATCAGGTCTACGGCACGGCCGGGCAGCGCGCGCGTACCGAGCGGGTCTAGGTACCGGCTTCCCTCGCCAGCCGTGACAACATATCGAGGGCGTTGGCAACAGTGCGTTCGCGCACGACATTGCGCCCGATATCGCCAAATTCGCAACGTGCGACCGTCACCTCCGGTCCGTTGCCGGTCTTGCGCCCACTCCCGATGAACACCAGCCCCACCGGCTTTTCCGCCGAGCCGCCACCCGGCCCGGCCACGCCGGTGATGCTCACCGCCAGATCCACCGGCGCGCGCGCCAGCACGCCCTGGACCATTGCACGGGCAACCGGCTCCGACACCGCGCCATACGCGGCGAGCAGGTCCGCATCGACGCCGAGCATTTCCATCTTCGCCGTATTGGCATAAGTCACGAAGCCGCGCTCGAACACTGCAGAAGAGCCAGGCACCGCCGTGAGGCACGCCGACAGCAAGCCGCCGGTGCAGGATTCCGCCGTGCCGATCACCAACCCGCGCTCTTTACACAGCTCGATCAGCCCTCGCGCCTGTTCGGTCCGCTGGCCATCTAGCATGTCGCGTCTCCGCCTGCCGGGAGCGCGACGCTTGCCGTGGCCATGGCCGCGATGCCCTCGCTTCGCCCGGTGAAGCCGAGCTTCTCGCTGGTCGTCGCCTTCACGCTGATTCGCGCAGGCGAAACGCCGAGGATCTTCGCGATTGCTGCGCGCATGGCATCGCGGTGCGGGCCGATCTTTGGCTGTTCACAGATTAGCGTGACGTCTGCATTGATGAGACGTCCGTTGCGACGCGTGACTTCCTTGCCCGCGTGCTCCAGAAAGATGTGCGACGCGGCCGCGCGCCATTGCGGATCGGAGGGCGGGAAATGCGCGCCGATATCGCCCGCGCCGACCGCGCCGAGGATCGCGTCGGTGAGCGCGTGCAGACCCACATCGGCGTCAGAATGTCCCATTAGCGCGCGCTCATGCGCGATCGGCACGCCGCACAGCCAGACGGTGTCCCCCGGCCCGAAAGCGTGGACGTCGAACCCGCTGCCCACGCGCGTCTCGGTCGCTTGCGCGATCAGGCTCTCTGCCAAGGCCATATCCTCCGGGCTTGTGATCTTCAGATTGCGCTCCGACCCCATCGCCAAAGCGACGCGCATACCAGCCCACTCAGCAATGCTGGCGTCATCGGTGAAAGCCTCGCCGGTTCCGGCCGCCGCCTCATGCGCGCGGCGGATCGACTCGTACATGAAGCCCTGCGGGGTTTGCGCGCGCCAAAGGCCCAAGCGGTCTACAGTCTCCTGGATAATCTCATTCTGGCTGCGCTTGAGGGTGTCCGCAACCGGAAGCGCCGCAATACTCGCGCCGCGCATCTTGACGCCGTCGATCACGCGCGAGATCACTTCAGGCGGTGTGAGAGGGCGTGCGGCGTCGTGAATCAGGACGATGTCCGGCGCGCGCTCCTCCAGCGCACGCAGGCCGTTGAGCACAGATAGCTGGCGCTCTGCACCACCCGCTGCCGGCGGCAACAACTTGGCGCTATCGGGCCGGGCCTGCTCATACCAGCCGCGATGCTCGTCGGCGATGACGGCCAGTACCTGGTCCACCTGCGCATGCGCGCAAAACATATGAAGCGTGCGCGTCAGCACCATCTGCCCGGCAAGGCGCGCATACTGCTTCGGCGGCGCGCCTGGCGTGGCAGCGCGCGTGCCCCTCCCGGCTGCGACAATCAAAGCGGCAGTGGTCAACGTTTGGCTCACCCTAGTTTGGACGGCTGCAATCTACGGGCGCGCCGGGCGATTGCCAAAGGATTTGTCGGCGCGGTAAACCGGGTGAGACAGCGATAGAACATCTGTTCTCGTAGTTGCCTATTGAATAAGCGGGCTATTGAGGTGCATAATTTGGCAGCACTGATAGGAGCAAGACCGTGACGACCGTGATCCAGATCGGCAAGTTACGATTGCACAATAACGTTCTGCTCGCGCCGATGTCCGGCATCACGGACTGGCCGTTCCGCGTCATGGCGCAGGATTACGGCGCTGGGTTGGTCGTTTCGGAGATGGTGCAGGCGCAATATCTGGCCGATCAGAAGCCGGATGTATTGTTGCGCGCCGAAGGCAAGGGCATCTCCCCGTTCGCCGTGCAGCTTGCCGGGCGTGACCCTTACTGGATGAGCGAGGCGGCGCGGCTAGCGCAGGACATGGGAGCAGATCTGATCGACATCAACTTCGGCTGTCCGGCGCGCAAGGTCACCACAGGGCTTTCGGGCTCGGCGCTGATGCGCGAGCCGGCGCTGGCGCTCAAACTTATCGAAGCGGTCGTCGCCGCGGCGCGCGTGCCGGTGACGGTCAAGATGCGCATGGGCTGGGACCATGACACGCTGAACGCGCCAGAACTGGCCCGCGCGGCATATGGCGCTGGGGTGGAGGCGGTCACCGTGCATGGCCGTACGCGCTGCCAGTTCTACAAGGGTGAGGCCGACTGGTCTTTCATCCGGCGGGTCAAGGCGGCCGTGCCGATCCCGGTCATTGTCAATGGCGATATCTGTAGCGTCGCAGCTGCCCGGGAGGCGCAGGCGCGGTCCGGCGCGGACGGCGTGATGATCGGGCGCGCGGCGATCGGACGGCCATGGCTGCTGCGCGAGGCCGCGGCGTTTCTGAGCGGCCGGCCGGCGCCAGTCGAAACATCTTGGGACCGGGCCTCGCAGATCGCTGCCCATTATGAGCGGGCGATTTCGCATTACGGTAAGGAGCTGGGTGTGCGTTGCACCCGCAAGCATGTCTCGGCCTATATCGACAATGCGCCGGTTCCGGAGGCGGAACGCGCAAAGCGGCGTGCGATGCTGCTGCGCGAGACCAATCCGGCCCGGGTCAGCGCCGGGCTAGCGGCGCTGTTTGCGGATGCGGCATCGGAGTTGGCGGCATGAAGGCACAACACATGGCAGCGGGGCCCGATCCGCACGCTCCGGAGCCGGAACCGGCGGGCCAGAGCTTTAGCGATTTCGAGGCGCTGCTCAATACCATGCCGCATCCGGTTCTGGTCCTGGGTCCGGAAAATGAGGTGGTTTGCGCGAACTTTCCCGCCGAGGTTTTCTTCGATGCCAGCGAAACGGTCCTACGCCGGCGCACAGCGGATGACCTGGTGGCGTTTTCCTGCCCGTTGCTTGCGCTGATCCGCCAGGTCCGCCAGTCCCACACAACCGTCAACGAGTATGGCGTCGAATTGACCATGCCCGATGGCGGCAGGGACCGGGTTGCCGATGTCTTCGCCGCACCGCTGCTTGATCACGACGGTCTGGTGATGGTCATGCTGCAGCAGCGGACAATGGCGCAGATGATCGAACGCCAACTAACCCATCGCGGCGCGGCGCGCTCGGTCTCGGGACTTGCGGCGGTGCTCGCGCACGAGATCAAGAATCCGCTGTCTGGTATTCGCGGCGCGGCACAGCTGCTCGAATCTGGCGCGCAGCCAGAGGATCAGGCGCTGGCGCAACTGATCTGCGACGAGACCGAGCGAATCCGCAGCCTCGTCGAGCGCATGGAGGTGTTCGGCGACGAGCGCCCGCACAAGAGCGAACCCATCAATATTCACACCGTGCTCGATCATGTGATGCGCATCGCCGAGAGCGGGTTCGCGCGCCACGTCAAGATTGTGCAGGCCTATGATCCCTCGCTGCCGCCGGTGCCGGGCAACCGCGACAAGCTGATCCAGGCGATCCTCAACCTCGTGAAGAACGCCGCTGAGGCGATCGGCCAAGACCGCACGGACGGCCAGATCACGCTGGCGACCGCCTTCCGTCCAGGCATCCGCCTGACCTTGCCGAACTCCAGCACGCGGGTGAGCCTGCCACTGGAGATCAGTGTGGCGGACAACGGCCCCGGCGTGTCGGAGGATATCCGAAGCTACCTGTTTGATCCGTTCGTGACCACCAAACCAAAGGGCACCGGGCTGGGTCTGGCGATGGTCGCTAAGATCGTGAACGATCATGGTGGCGTCATCGAATGCGATACCGAGCAGCGACAGACGGTCTTTCGCCTGCTCATGCCGATGCACCGCGAGGTTCGCCCCACTCAGCCAACACATAACGGAAAGACGGCCTCATGAGTCACGGCAACATCCTCATCGCCGATGATGATGCGAGCATCCGTACAGTGGTCAATCAGGCGCTGGCGCGCGCGGGCTACAGTCCGCGGGCCACTGGAAACGCCGCGACTCTCTGGAACTGGATCAGCCAGGGCGAAGGGGACGTCGTCATCACCGACGTCATCATGCCCGATGAAAACGCCTTCGATCTCATCCCGCGCATCAAGAAGCTGCGCCCCGAGCTGCCGATCATCGTCATGAGCGCGCAGAACACCTTCATGACCGCCATCACGGCAGCCGAGCGCGGCGCTTATGAGTACCTGCCCAAGCCGTTCGATCTGAAGGAGCTGGTTGCAGTCGTCACCCGCGCGCTCAAGGAGCCGAAGAGGCCCGCCGCGCTGTCCGCGCAGCCCCCGGATGAGCAGCTCCCGCTGGTTGGCCGGTCCCCGGCGATGCAGGATGTTTATCGTGTGATGGCACGACTGACGCAGACCGATCTGACCGTGCTGATCACCGGGGAATCCGGCACCGGCAAGGAGCTGGTCGCCCGCGCGCTGC
This sequence comes from uncultured Hyphomicrobiaceae bacterium, assembly GCA_964466965.1. Taxonomy (GTDB): domain Bacteria; phylum Pseudomonadota; class Alphaproteobacteria; order Rhizobiales; family Rhodomicrobiaceae; genus Dichotomicrobium. The sequence continues at coordinate 45,964 of CAYXPZ010000001.1, read as the reverse complement.
ATGACTATGGGCGCCGGCGCAATGGCCCGTTCGTCGCGATCAATATGGCGGCGATCCCGCGCGAGCTGATTGAATCGGAGCTGTTCGGTCACGAGAAGGGCGCGTTCACCGGCGCGCATGCCCGCTCGGTCGGGCGCTTCGGTCAGGCCGATGGCGGCACGCTGTTCCTCGACGAGATTGGCGATATGCCGATGGAAGCGCAGACCCGGCTGCTTCGCGTGCTGCAGGAAGGCGAGTTTATGCCGGTGGGCGGGCGCACCCCGATCCGCACCGATGTGCGCATTGTTGCCGCCACCAACAAATCCCTCGATTCCCAGATTGCTCAGGGCCAGTTCCGCGAGGATCTGTATTATCGGCTCAATGTCGTGCCGCTACGGGTGCCGCCCCTGCGCGAACGGGCGGAGGACGTTCCGGATCTGGTGCAGCACTTCCTGGCCGCGGGTGAGAAACACGGTTTGCCGCCCAAGACGATCCAGCCCGAGGCCATGTCGCTATTAAAGCGGCATAGCTGGCCGGGCAATGTGCGCGAGTTGGAAAACCTGGTGAACCGGCTTGCCGCGCTTTACGCCCAGGATGAAATCACCGCGGATGTTGTTGCGGCGGAACTGCCGGGCGCTGCCGGCCCCGAAGGACAGGCCGACTCCGGGGAGGAGAACGGTATTGGGCCATTCATGGACCGCTATCTGACCATGTATTTTGCGCAGTTTGGCGAAGAGCTGCCGCCGCCCGGCCTTTATGAGCGTATCATCAGCGAGGTTGAGCAGCCTCTGATCAGCGCGGCGCTGGCCGCTACGGGCGGCAATCAGATCAGGGCGGCCGCGCTGCTTGGGCTCAACCGCAATACGCTGCGCAAGAAAATCCGCGAACACGATATCCGCCTGGTGCGCTCGCTGGCATGACCGATGCCCCGAAGCGAGCCAAGCGCATTGATTCGCCATAAAGGTGCATTGCGCCGCACCGGCGGTGAACGGTATCACACCCATCGACGGGGGGCTTCACGCGGCAAATGCGCCACAATTTCTGCCGATTTGGCTGACATCGATGTTCTGAAATTGCAACATTGTTGCGCCTAGTCACCGATTCGTCGCGTTTTTCAGTTTCTCCGTGATGCAACAGCAGCGCGGCCGGCGGCTTGTCGTTGCGCCTATCGAAAGCTGAGACATGAACCTCGCATGGTGCGGCTGCAATCAAGCGGGCCTATTGAATAACGTGATGAAGATAGCGTCTCCGCGCTGGCCCGGCGACGCAATCTGTGAGCAACGGTCGGAGGGTCGCGAATGACAGTTGCCCGGCAGGAAGACTCAGCGACGGCGCTTGCCGATGGACCGGCACCGACGCACGCCGGCGGGCTCACCGGGCGCCGCGGCGGTTTGGCGATCGTTTGCCTGGCGTTGCTGTCGGGCTTTTCGACTTATCTTATCCTGACAGGTCTGACTCCGATCGTACCGACGCACGGCATCGTCGTCAGTATGCTGCTTGTCAACGGCTTGCTGATCTCGGCGATGCTGGTGATGGTGGCGTGGCAGCTCTACCGTCTCTGGACGGCGCGCAAACGTCAGGCGGCGGCGGCGCGGCTGCATACGCGGATCGTCGGACTGTTTAGCGTCATAGCGCTAATGCCGGCCATCCTGCTGGTGATCTTTGCGACGCTATCGCTCGATCGCGGCTTGGACAACTGGTTCTCGACGCGCATTCAGTCGATCATCGCCAACTCTATCGATGTCGCCAGTGCCTACGTGAATGAGCAAGGGCAGGTGATCCGCTCCGACGCGCTCGGGATGGCGCGGGAACTGGAATCCTCGGTTCAACTGCTCAAGGAAGATCCGGACGCTTTTCAGGAGTTTCTGACGGCACAGGCGGCGCTGCGCGCCATCCCTGTCGCCTACGTCATCAACGCAGATCGCGAGCTTATCGCTGAAGCGAGCAGCCGTAGCGAGATCGGCTTCAGAAAACCGCCGGAACAGGCCCTCGAGTCAGCCGATGATGGGCGTATCGTTGAGCTGGCGCTGCAGTCCTCGGGCGCCGTCGGCGCACTGACAAAAATCGCCGGTACTGAAGACCGCTACCTTTACGTCGTGCGACCGGTCAATCCAAGGGTGCTAGGGCATCTGCGAACCACGCGGGCAAACGCGGCCGAATACAGTCAGCTTGAACAGCGTAGAGCCGGCATTCAGGTCGCCTTTGCCGCGATGTTCATCTCGATCGCGCTGACATTCCTGCTTGCCGCAATTTGGGCGGGGCTTTGGTTCGCCGACCGGCTGGTTGCGCCCATTCGCCAACTGATCGACGCGGCTTACGAGGTGTCGCAAGGCAACCTCGATGTTGCCGTTCCACCTGCTAGCAAGAAAGAAGACGATGTCGGCAAGCTGAGCACGGCGTTTAACCGTATGACGGCGGACCTGCGGACGCAGCGGAAGGAGTTGGTCGATACCAACCTGCAGCTGGATGAGCGGCGGCGCTTCACCGAAGCCGTCCTGTCCGGGGTGACGGCAGGGGTCATTGGTCTGGACCGCAAGGGCAAGGTCACGCTGGTCAATCGGTCCGCCCTAGAACTGCTCGAAACTGACGAGAATGCCCTGGTCGGGAAATCCCTGGAAAAGACGCTGCCGGATTTCGGCGCGCTGCTGGCCAAGGCCAAGAAGCAGGGCAAGAAGCCGGTGCAAACCCATCTCAAGCTGCTGCGCGAAAGCGGCGAGCGGAATTTCGCCGTGCGTGTGACGCGCGAGGGCTCCAGGGATAAGGATCACGGTTTTGTCGTCACTTTCGACGACATCACTGAACTGGTCGTGGCCCAGCGCACCTCGGCTTGGGCGGATGTGGCGCGGCGCATCGCGCACGAAATCAAGAATCCGCTCACACCGATCCAGCTGTCTGCCGAGCGTATCCGGCGCCGATATGGCGATCAGATCGAAGGCGACCGGGAGGTGTTCGACCGCTGCACTGACACCATTGTCCGCCATGTCGGCGATATCCGGCGCATGGTTGACGAATTCTCCGCCTTTGCGCGGATGCCCAAGCCGGTCATTGAAGCGCATGATGTGAACGACATCGTTCGCGAAGCGCTCCTCTTATTTCAGATGAGCGATTCCCAAGTCGCCTACAAGCTCGACGTGGCGAACGAGCCGCTGATCTCCAGCTGCGATCGCCGCCTGCTGAACCAGGCGATGACGAACCTCATCAAGAACGCCAGCGAAGCGGTCGAAGCCGCAACTCAGGCCCGCCGCGAGGCCGGAGACAGCACCTATGCCGGCACCGTGACCGCGCGTGTGGTGAAACAGGACCAGTCGGTTCTGATTGAAGTGATTGATGATGGCTGCGGCCTGCCCAAGGAAGATCGTCACCGTCTGATCGAACCCTACGTTACGACGCGGGAAAAAGGGACCGGGCTTGGACTTGCCATTGTCCAGAAGATCATCGAGCAGCATCAAGGGACGCTCGAACTCGACGATGCGCAGCCGGACGCAGACACCGAAGCCGGCGAAACCCGCGGCGCGCGGGTGAGCATTACGCTGCCGCTGCATGAGCCGGCAAGCGACGGGGGCAAGGACGCCGACGATACGCCGTCGGAATCTTCACAACAACGCGGACCGCGCGTCACACAACGCGTGAAAGAGGGAGTTTCTCATGGGATCTGACATACTCATTGTCGATGATGAAGCCGATATCCGCGAACTGGTCTCCGGTATTCTGGAGGACGAGGGCCACACCACACGCCTTGCCGCGAACAGCCATGAAGCGCTCGGCGCGATCGAGGAGCGTAAGCCCTCGCTGCTGATCCTGGATATCTGGCTTCAGGGCAGCCAACTCGACGGTCTGGAAATCCTCTCACGCGTCAAGGCCCAGCACCCGGACCTGCCGGTCGTGATCATTTCGGGCCACGGGAATATCGAAACCGCGGTGACTGCTATCAAACGCGGGGCTTACGATTACATTGAAAAGCCATTTAAGGCGGACCGGCTGGTGCTCGTCACTGCGCGCGCGCTGGAAAACTCCAAGCTCAAGCGCGAGAACCGGGAGTTGAAGGAAAAAAGCGTCGTCAGTTTCGAGCTGATCGGCAAGTCCACGGCGATCAATCAATTGCGGCACGCGATCGAGCGCGTCGCCGCCACGAACAGCCGCATCATGATCAGCGGACCGTCCGGCTCGGGCAAAGAGTTGACGGCGCGCGTCCTGCATGGGCAATCGCATCGCGCCAACGCCCCGTTTGTGGCCGTGAATGCGGCCGCGATGGCCCCTGATCGGGTCGAGGTCGAGTTCTTCGGTACCGAGGCCAACGGCGCGGCCCCGCGCAAGGTCGGCGCGTTGGAAGAGGCGCATGGTGGAACGCTGTACATCGACGAAGTGGCGGATATGCCGCTTGAGACGCAGGGCAAGCTGCTGCGGGTGCTCGTTGAGCAAAAATTTCAGCGTGTTGGCGGCGGCCCCAAGGTGCATGTCGATGTCCGCATCGTGTCCTCGACCTGCCGCGAGCTGCATCAGGAGATGGGGGCAGGGCGCTTCCGCGAAGACCTCTACCACCGCCTTAATGTGGTCCCGCTTTCCGTACCGGGTCTGGTCGAGCGTCGCGACGACATCCCGCTGCTCGTGAACCATTTCGTCGAACAGGTCAGCAACGCAACGGGCCTGCCGCCGCGGCGGGTTGGCGATGACGCAATGGCCGTGCTGCAGTCACAGGAGTGGCCGGGGAACATCCGGCAGTTGCGCAATGTCGTCGAACGGCTGATGATCATGACCGGGGGCGACCCCGACAAGCCGCTGACGGCGGATATGCTGCCCGAAGACGTTGTTTCCGGCGCGCCGCTTTCGCCCAACGGGTCCGGTGGCGAACACCTGATGTCGCTCCCGCTACGCGATGCGCGCGAAATCTTCGAGCGTGAATACCTCATGGCGCAGATTAACCGGTTCGGCGGCAACATTTCCCGCACAGCCGAATTCGTCGGGATGGAGCGCTCGGCGCTGCACCGCAAACTGCGCGCGCTCGGTGTCTCGGCCAATGAACGGACCGCCCCGGCCCGGCCTTAAACACCCTTTGCTCCCGGCGCTCTCACGCCAGGGCTGACAAGCCGCCGCGTTTCCGGTAAATCAACCTGTCGTCGCCCGGTTGCGAAGTCAGTTGGCCACACCGGGCCGGCCGGGACCACACTATGCGTATTCTCATTTGCGGCGCCGGGCAGGTTGGCTTCGGCATTGCCGAGCGGCTCTCTGCCGAGGGCAATGATGTTTCCATCGTCGATCAGGATCCCAATCTCGTCCGGCGCATGGGCGATCTGCTCGATGTGCGCGGCTTCGTCGGTAGCGGGGCTCACCCCGATGTGCTCGATCAGGCCGGAGCGCGCGATGCGGACATGATCATCGCGGTGACCTATTCTGACGAGGTCAACATGGTCGCCTGTCAGGTCGCCCATTCGCTGTTCGACGTGCCCACCAAGGTCGCGCGGGTGCGCGCGCAGAACTATCTGGCGCCGCACTGGAGCGATCTGTTTTTACGCGACAATCTGCCAATCGACGTGGTGATTTCGCCGGAGATCGAAGTTGGCGAGATGATCCTCCGCCGCCTGCGGATGCCGGGGGCGTTCGAGGTGCTGGGCTTCTGCGATAACGAGATTCTGGTTCTCGGCATCAGTTGCGAGAGCGACTGCCCAGTGATCGATACACCGCTCAAGCATCTCGGCGAATTGTTTCCCGACCTCCCGGCGATCGTCGTCGGCGTTTACCGTGACGGAAACCTGTTTGTGCCGCGCGGTGAAGACCAGCTGCTGGCCGGCGACGATGTCTACGTGGCCGCTTTACAGCCGCAGACCGAGCGCGTCATGAAAATTTTCGGCCACGAGGAGCGCCGGGCGCAACGCGTCATTATCGTCGGCGGCGGCAATATTGGCCTGTTCGTCGCACGCCGCCTGGAGCAGAACCAACGGGACATCCGGTTGAAGGTGCTCGAACGCGACCGGGAGCGTGCCGTGAAGATTGCCGAGCAACTCGATCGCGCCATCGTGTTGAATGGCAGCGCGCTGGACGAAGAACTGCTGCGCGAGGCGGGAGTGCAAAATGCCGACATGATCGTGACCCTGACCAACGATGATCAGGTCAACATTCTTTCCAGTGTTCTCGCCGGACGTCTGGGCTGCGCGCGGAACATGTGCCTGATTAATAATACGGGGTATATGACGATCGTGCGCTCGCTGGGCATAGACGCCTTCATCAACCCCCGCGGCGTAACGGTTTCGCGGATTCTGCAGCATGTCCGGCGGGGTCGCATCCGCGCGGTGCAGACCGTGCTCAATGGGGCAGGGGAGGTGATCGATGCGGAAGCGTTGCCGACATCGCCGCTGGTGGGCCATGCGCTTAACGAACTCGATCTGCCCGATGGCATGCGTATCGGCGCTATCCGCCGCGGCGCCAAGCTGATCGTTCCGCGCGGCGATACCATTATCGAAGCCAATGACCGCGTCGTCATTTTCGCCACCAAGGACAAAGTACACGAAGTGGAGCAACTGTTTCGTGTCAGCCTGGATTATTTCTAGAGCATCCGGCGATGAGGGCGGGGCGCCGGGGCGGCACGCGTATTTCCCATGAGCGCCGCGCTGGTCGTCTTCATTCTCGGCTGGCTTCTGCTCGCCCTGGTCGCGCTCATGCTGCTGCCCATGATGCTGGCGGCGGCGCTTTCCGAACCTCTCGCGCTTGACGCGTTCCTGATTGCTAGCGGGATAGCGGGCTTCGCCGGCGGCGCGCTCGTCACCGCATTTCGGGGTCGGCCTATTGTCGCCGACCGGAAGCATGTGCTGACCATCTTGCTGTGCGCCTGGATCTGTATTCCGGTTTTCGCAGCGATCCCTTTCCTCCTGGCCTCGCCTCTGAGCCCGACAGCTGGCCTGTTCGAGGCGGTTTCGGCCTTCACGACAACGGGCGCGACCAGCTTCGCGCGCCTGGTCGACGTTCCAAAGAGCTTGATCCTCTGGCGCGCGTTGCTGCAATGGGCGGGCGGCCTGCTGACGCTTGTCAGCGCGATTGCAATACTGCTCCCGCTATACGGCGGCGAAGGTTTCGAACTGCGGCGCACCGATGCGGCAAGCGACACAGGCGGGAGCCGGCGCCACACCAACTATGCGCTACGGGTGATCCTGCCACTGTATGCCGGTCTGACGGCGGCGTGCCTTGTGCTGCTCATGTTCGCCAGTATCCCGGCGCTCGATGCGCTTTGCCTCGCGTTGTCCTCAGTTTCGACCGGCGGCTTCATGCCGCGCGACGGCACCATCGAGCTCTATGGTTCGGTAATGGCCGAGCTGGTGCTGACGGTGTTCATGTTCCTCGGCGCGGTCAGTATCTTCTGGACGCATACGGTGTTGGGCGGCCGTTTCACGCGCGCCGGCGGTAGCCGCGAACCGCTTTATGTCGCGCTTGCGGTCATCGGCGGCGGCGTCGCGCTCACGACCATCCTGTGGCTGCGCTTTCCGACGACGGACGGGGCATGGGTCGCTTACTTCTCCAATGGACTGGCGACCGCGGCGTCGCTGGTGACCACGACGGGCTTCCCGATCAGTGAGCAATCGTTTGGTCTGATCCCGTTCATGCTGCTGGTCGTTATCACTGTGATCGGCGCTGGACGGCTCTCCACGGCCGGCGGGCTGAAAATCTCGCGCATGTCAATGATGCTGTCGCAGTCATTCAACGAGTTGAATTTGCTGCTATTTCCGCACAGCATTCACCCCAGCGTGCGTACTGCAGGCGCCTTTCGACAGGTCACCATCGGGACGATTTGGGCGCTGTTCTTCCTCACCATGCTGGTGCTGGCGCTTCTGACCCTCACGCTCTCCGCCACAGGCCTGGGCTTCGAGGCCGCGATGCTTGCCGCGGTTGCCGCGCTTAGTAATGCCGGACCGTTTTACGATATCGGCCGGCTGGCGCATCTCGGCGCGAACGCGCCGCCGATCTGGGAGATGTCCCCGATCGCTCATATGTTGATGAGCGGCGCGATGATTCTTGGGCGCATGGAGCTGCTCGCCGTCTTGTCGCTCGCGCGGCTTTTCCTGCAACGCGAGTAGCTTTCGCAATCACACTCGCGCGAGGTGAAGAGCCGCCCGTGCTCCGCAGCCCGTCCGTCAACGTATTCCGTTTGGTAAACTGTCGTGCGATACCTACCTACTTCGCAGGTGCGAGAGAATGAGTTGCGCGTAAGGCAGACCATCTCCAGAGAAATGTCTCCTGGAAAGTGCGGGTTTCTAATTTCTGTCGTTTGTCTCGGTTACCTGTAACGAGCGGTTTCCAAGGATGCCCCAACAAAAAAGCGGAAAAAGACATTATGCCTTCAGATCGCGGTCAAACCCTGCAAGATACATTCCTCAATCACGTAAGAAAGAACAAGGTTCCCCTCACCGTGTTTCTGGTCAATGGCGTGAAGCTCCAAGGTATTGTCACCTGGTTCGACAATTTTTGCATTCTGTTGCGGCGTGACGGCCACTCTCAGCTGGTATACAAGCACGCCATTTCCACGATCATGCCAACGCAGCCCGTGAATCTTTCAGAGGCTGAAGAGAAAGAGTGAGCAAACGACTGCAGACCACTGCTGAACGAAAGGATGTTGCGCCGAGCCGGCGGCGCAAACGGCCGGAACCGGCAACAACTGCTAAGGCCAAGACGGTTGCGCTTGTCCTGGCGCCAGCCTTCAAGGGACCGCGCGCGCCTGTAAAAGCTGAAGATGCCCAAGCGCGGGTGACAGAGGCCGTCGGCCTTGCCCGCGCGATCGGGCTTGTGGTTGCCGCCGACCTCGTTGTTCCGGTGGCGAAACCCAGACCCGACACATTCCTGAGCGGCGGCAAGGTTGCGGAAATCCACAGGCGGATCGATGAGACGAACACGCAGGTCGTGATCTTGGATCATCCGCTGAGCCCCGTCCAGCAGCGCAACCTGGAACGCGCCTGGAACGCCAAGGTGCTCGACCGCACCGGCCTGATCCTGGAAATCTTCGGCGAGCGCGCCCAGACCAAAGAAGGCCGACTCCAGGTTGAGCTTGCGCATTTGAGCTACCAGAAAAGCCGTCTGGTGCGATCCTGGACCCACCTTGAGCGCCAGCGCGGCGGCCGCGGCTTTATGGGCGGTCCGGGCGAGCGGCAGATTGAGGCAGACCGGCGTCAGATCCAGGGGCGCATAGACGTCATCCGCCGTAAGCTCGGCGAAGTCCGGCGTACCCGTGGTCTGCATCGCCAGGGCCGGCGGCGTAGCTCTCATCCGGTTGTCGCGCTGGTCGGTTACACGAATGCGGGCAAATCAACGTTATTCAACCGGCTGACGGGCGCTGATGTGGCAGCGAAGGACCAGCTCTTCGCAACGCTCGACCCGACCATGCGCGCGGTGCGCTTGCCTGAGGGAACAAACGCGATCTTGTCGGATACGGTCGGCTTCATCGCCGATTTGCCCACCACGCTGGTTGCGGCGTTCCGCGCCACGCTGGAAGAGGTCGTTGAGGCCGATGTGATCCTGCATGTTCGTGATATTGCGGCGGCGCAGAGCGAGTCGCAGAAGCGCGATGTAGAGGCTGTGCTCAAAGAGCTTGGGGTCGATCCATCGCCGGAGGCCGGGCGCGTGATAGAGGTGTGGAACAAGGCCGATCTGCTCAAGCCGGAGGAGAGGGCGGCCGCCGTCAAGCTTGCGCGCCGGCGCGAAGGCCAGCCGAGCATTATTTCAGCGGCAACGGGCGAGGGCATAACCGGTCTTCGCGCGCAGCTTGCAGCGCATGTCGCGCGCTTGTTGCCGGAAAATCGAGCTGACACTCATCTGACTCAATGAGCGGAGCACACCGTTACGCGCCGTCCCGCTCAGCGCGCTTGGCCGCGTGCCAGAGTTGTTCCAATTGTTCCATGGAAGCCTCTTCCATGCGCTGTCCGGCTGCCTGAAGCTGGGCTTCCATGTATCTGAAGCGTCTGGTGAATTTGCGCTGGGCAGCGCGCATAACCGTCTCCGGGTCCTGATCGAGAAACCCAGCCAGCCGGGTCACAGTGAACAGCACATCCCCCAACTCGTCCGCGATGCGCTCGGGCGGCTCGCCGCCAACGATCTCAGCTTCCAGTTCGTCGAGTTCTTCGCGGATCTTGGCGAACACCGCTTGGGGCGATGACCAATCGAACCCGGCGCGCGCGGCCCTGCGGTGCAGCTTCCAGGCGCGGGTGAGGCCGGGCAGGGCGAGCGGCACGCCGTCGAGCGCGCTGGCCGGCTCGGCGCGGCCCTTCTCGGCGCGCTCACGCCGCTTGATTTCTTCCCAGATGCCGACGACATCTTCCGGAAACTGTACGCGATCCTCGCCGAATACATGCGGGTGACGGCGGATCATTTTGTCGGATATGGCTGTGGCGACATCATCGAAATCGAACGCGCCGCGTTCCTCGGCCATCTGCGCGTGGTACACCACCTGAAACAACAGATCGCCCAACTCTTCGCGCAGCTCAGCCATGTCGTCTTGCGCAATCGCCTCGGCAACCTCATACGCTTCCTCGATTGTGTAGGGCGCGATGGTCTCAAAGGTCTGCTCGCGATCCCAGGGGCAGCCGCTCTGAGGGTCGCGCAGCGCTGCCATCACGTCGCGAAGCCGCTCGATTGGCGCACGCGCACCGGGGTTGTCATTGTCGCGGGACATTCGCCGTTCCATTCGTGATTGCGCCAACGACTTGAGTTAACGAGACGTTTCCGACTGTCCCGAGATTCGCATAAGACACATTATGGAAAATTTCACCACACCGGGACTGGTCAGCGACCGCTGTTCGCCTCGTTCATGAGCATCCGCTGCAGCAGCCGCACGCCGAAGCCTGCGCCCCAGCTGCGGTTGATATCCGTGGACGGCGCGGAGAACGCGGTACCGGCAATGTCGATATGGGCCCAGGATGTCTCTTCCTGCACAAACCTTTGCAGAAATTGGGCTGCGGTGATCGACCCGGCCCATCGTCCACCTATGTTCTTCATATCGGCAACCTTGGAATCGATCAGCTTGTCGTATTTCTGGCTAAGCGGCATACGCCAAACCTTCTCGTCCGTCTGGATCCCCGCATCCACCAGCACCTGTCCGAGCGTGTCGTCATTCGCGTAAAGCCCGGCATATTCGTGTCCGAGCGCCACGATGATCGCGCCAGTAAGCGTGGCCAGCGTCACGAGGTGGCGCGGCTTCCAGGTTTCTTGTGCGTACCACATGGCGTCCGCGAGAACCATACGCCCTTCGGCATCAGTGTTCAGCACCTCGATGGTCTGGCCGGACATGGACGTGACGATATCGCTCGGCCGCTGAGCCGAGCCGCTGACCATATTCTCGGTGAGCCCAAGAACGCCCACGACATCCACCGGAGCTTTTTGTTTCGCCAGCGCCAGTAGTAGCCCGGCCACACAGGCCGCGCCGCCCATATCGCCTTTCATATCTTCCATGCCCTGGGCCGGCTTCATTGAGACGCCGCCGGTGTCGAAGCACACGCCCTTGCCAACAAAAACGCTCGGCGGTCCGTCCGGCGCTCCTGGACCCCGCCAGCGCAAGGTCACCAGTCGGCTCGGCCGTGAACTGCCCTGCCCCACGGCGAGCAGCGCGCCCATTCCCAACGCGCGCATGCGTTCCTCATCGAGGATGTCCACGTCCACACCATCTTCGGCGAGGGCGCTGACACGCTCAGCAAATTCCTCTGGCCCGAGCGCGTTCGGCGGCTCATTCACGAGGTCACGTGCGAAATAAACGCCCTGCGAGATGGCGCGCTGCGGCGCAAAGGCCGCCTTAGCGGCGTCTGGCGCGTCGCAATGGATGACGATGCGCTCTAACGCCGTCTCCTGATCTTTGTCTTCGCCTTGTGTATCTTTATTGGACTTTTTCTTAGTTTTATACTTAGTGAAATCATAGCTGCGCAGCAGGACGCCGAGCGCAACATTTGCCGCATGCCGCCCATCGAGCGCGCTTGAGTCGCTGGCCTCCAGCCAGATATTGGCCTGAGAGACGTCGCCCTCGATCTTGCCGCGCATAAAGCCGCCAAGGTCGGTCCATTCTTGCGATGGCGATTCGTCAATGCCGCCCAGGCCGACGACGATCAGCCGCTCAATCGCATCCAGCCCCGCCGGCGCCAGCAGGCTCATGGCCGTCTTGTTCTTGCCCTTGAACTTGGCGATGCCGCTAGCGCGCGTCAGCATACCAGCCGACTCGGTATCGAGCTTTGCGGCGGTCGGCCCTAGTTGAGGACCATCTCCGGCTGTGACGATGACGGTTCCGCTCGGCTTTGCATCCCGTGACTTGAACACGATCTCAGGGCTCGACACTCTTTCGCCTCCGAATTCTTTGAGCGAAGTTGCGCCAGAAAACGGCGCATGCACGCGATGATTGTTGGGGGTGCAAGACCCTGATTGTTGGGTCCAGCTTTGCTCAAGAGTAAATCGCGATTTGGCCGGTGATGCAACCGCAGGCCGAGGACCCGGGCCAACTCGCGCCGAAAAACCGCCACGTTGAGGTGATCTCTTATGGTTTGTGTGCGCTGCAGTGCTGCGGCCGCGATTCAGCAAATCAGATGGTCTTATGGATACAATCAGCCGATACATTTTCAGGCAGACCATTACAGCGATGCTGATGATTCTGCTGACGCTCACGCTGATCGTCTGGATGACCACAGCGCTGCGCCGGATCGATGTCATGACCGAGCAGGGGCAAGGATTTCTCATCTTCCTGCAGCTCACAGCGTTGGCGCTGCCCAACCTGATCACGGTGGTCGCGCCGGTGGCGCTGCTGATCGCGACTATCCATATGCTAAATCGCCTTCATAATGACAGCGGCATCATTATTCTGACTGCCGCGGGCGCGACAATCTGGCGGCTGATGCGGCCGTTTGCGCTGCTTGGCGCGATAGTTTTCGCGTTCGTCTGGATCTCGAACGCCTATCTCAGCCCCTATAGCCTGCGGATGCTGCGCGATTATCTGGTCGAGGTGCGCACTGACCTGATTTCGCAGGTGATCCAGCCGGGTAATTTCATCTCCCCAGAGAACGGCCTGACATTCCATATTCGCGACCGCGAAGCTGACGGCACGCTGCGCGGATTGATGGTCAATGACGCGCGCAGCGACGCGGAGACCCTCACCTACCTTGCTGAACGCGGCAAGGTGGTGAAGAAAGACGGCCAGTCCTTCATCATCATGCGCGAAGGCCACATTCATCAGGTTGATGACAGCCGGGAAGACGTGCAGGTCATCGCCTTCGATAGCTATGTCTTCGACATTTCAGAACTTGCCCCGCAGGAAAAGTCCCGCAGCTACGAGCCCAAAGAGCGCATATTGCATGAGTTATGGACCAAACAGGGTCCCAACGATTGGCGCATTGAACGCCGCCCGGGAAAATTTCGCGCCGAACTGCATGACCGGCTGACCAATCCGCTTTATCCGGTCGCCTTTGTGCTGATCGCCGTGGCGATGCTGGGCTATGCACGCACGACCCGGCAAGGCCCGGGGCAAACTGTCGCCATCACCTTCGTGACATGCGTGGGCGTGCGCGGGGCGGGCCTGGCGGCCACCAATATGGCGGTCAACCAGCCCTGGGCAATCGGTCTGATGTATGCGATCCCGATTTGCGCGATCATCGGCGCGCTTGTGCTGGCGCAGCGCAACATGCGTCCGCATCAGGTCAGGACGATCGACCTGAGAGTGCCGGGGTGGGTTCGCAAGGTGGCACGTCGCTGGCGGGATAGACGCCGGCCGGCCTATAGCTGAGACATCGCGGGTCAGGAGTGCGCGCCATGGGCACGCTCGGACGCTATCTTGCAAAACGGTTTATCACGTCGATACTGGGCGTTTTTGCGCTTTGTCTTGCGCTGATCTTCTTCATCGACTTTTTGGAGCTCTTGCGCGAGGCGAGCGAGCGAGACGGCGTCAACATGGGCACGCTGTTGCTGATCGCCCTGCTGCGGCTGCCAAAATTCGCTGAACTCACCCTGCCCTTTGCGGTTTTGATCGGCTCCATGGCCGCATTCATGGCGCTCAGCCGGACTTCGGAGCTGACGGTGGTGCGCGCTGCGGGAATTTCGGCCTGGCAGTTTCTGCGCCCTGGGCTGGCGGTTGCGTTGGCGATCGGTCTGCTGTCCACTGCCGTGTACAATCCGCTCGCGGCGTGGGCGAAAGCCTCCGCGGACCGTCTGGTCGGCGATGCGCTGGGCGAAGAGAGTGAATCGCTTCTGCGCGAAAATAAGCCGGCCTGGCTGCGGCAGAACGGCGCCGATGGGCCGTCGATCATCTACGCGGGCAACGTCGCCGACAAGGGGATGACACTGACCGCGATTACGGTGTTGCAGTTTGACCGCAACCGCAAATTTCTTGAACGGATCGAGGCGGATAGGGCCCGGCTCGAGTCTGGGTATTGGGCTTTAGAGAAGGCCCATGTGACAAGTGAAAAAACCGGCACGCAAACTTATGACCAATATCTTATAAGCACCCACCTGGAACGCAGACATGTTATGAACAGCATTACTTCAGCTAAAGGCGTGTCATTTTGGGAGCTTCCTAAATTTATTGAGTTCGCACAGAAAGCGGGACTGGATGCCGTGCGTTATCAACTCGAATTTCAGCTACTTTTGTCGCGTCCAATACTTTTGGCTGCGATGGTGCTGATAGCGGCCACCTGCTCACTCCGCGCCTTTCGTTTTGGCGGCATTCAGACTATGGTCATTGCCGGATTAAGCGCGGGGTTCGGCTTTTTCGTTTTCTCTGAACTCGCGCGCAAAGTGGGGGTTTCCGGGCTGGTGTCGCCAAGCGTGGCAGCATGGGCGCCGGTGGTTGTTGCGTGTTTCCTAGCGGCGACCGTTTTGCTGCATCAGGAGGATGGCTGACAGATGCGTCGAGGCTTGGCTGAGCGCATAACCCAAGCGGCAGGCGCGTTGCGGGTGCTTGTCGCGGCGGTGGCCTTTGTGCCAATGGCGCCGGCTGTGGTCCTGGCTCAATCTAACCTCATCGAAGAGTCGTTCGGCACGTCTGATACTCAGGAGCCGCTGCTGCTGCAGGCAGATAACCTGATTTACGATCGCCAGAACGACCAGGTGATCGCCAAAGGCAACGTCGAGGTTTACTACAACAACTACAGCCTTGTCTCAGACGAGCTGATCTACGACCAGCGCGGCGGAACCCTCGAAGCCATTGGCAACGTCCGCATCAAAGAGCCGGACGGCTCTGTGGTGAAAGCGGATCGGATCAATCTGACCGAAGACTTCCGCGAAGGCTTCGTGCGCTCCCTACGTATCGTGACGGCTGACGAAGAGCGCATCGCCGCGCGGCGCGCCTACCGCGAGGGCGGTGAGACAACCGTTTTCGAGAAAGGCGCCTATACACCCTGTAAGGTTTGCAAGGATAAGTCTGGCGACGGTCCGCTCTGGCAGATCAAGGCGCGCAAGATTATCCACGACAAGTCGGAAGGCAATATTTACTACGAGGATGCGACGTTCGAATTCCTCGGAATGCCGCTGGTGTATGTGCCCTACTTTTATCACCCCGACCCCACGGTCACGCGCCGGTCGGGTTTCCTGGCGCCGAGTGCCGGGTTCTCTGACGAATTGGGCTTCCGCTACGAACAGCCCTATTATTATGCTATTGCTCCCAACAAGGATTTAACGGTTGCGCCTATCGTGACGACACAAGCCGGGACCGTACTGCAAGCGGATTGGCGGCATCGCATCGAGGAAGGTGAGTACCGGGTGTTCCTGGCGGGGGTCTACAATGATGAACCCTCAGACGATGCGCCGACCGATCAGTCCTTCCGCGGGACTATCGAAACGCAGGCGAATTTCCGCATCGGGAGCTTTTGGAACTGGGGATGGGATATCACCGCCGAAACAGATGACACCTTTAGGCGGTTTTATCAGATCGACGACAAGCGTGAGACAGAGCGCGTTTCGGAAATATTCTTGATCGGTCAAAGTGAGCGCAACTACTTCGGCGCGCGCACCTACAATATTGTCAATCTGACCGAAAACAAAGGCCGTGACGACCTCAATGATCGCGACATGGTCGTGCATCCGGTGATCGACTATAACTACATCGCGTCTGACCCCGTGCTTGGCGGTGAATTGGCATGGGATACAAACGTGATCTCCTTGTCTCGCGCCGACGGCCCGGAATCGCATCATATCGTGTCCGAACTGGGCTGGCGCCGGACGCTTACCGATCAGTTCGGCCAACGGCTCACGCCGTTCGCGCAAGCGCGCAGCGATCTCTACGACTTTTCAGATTTCCAAGAATTCAACCAGGAAGGCAATCTGGTCACGCGCGAGGGTGACACGACCACCAGGCAGCGCATCACGGGCGGCGCGGATTATCGGTTTCCGTTTGTGAACCACACCTCGTGGGGGTCGCAGGTTATCGAGCCGGTCGCTCAGATCGTGTTTCGCGCCGACCACCAGGATGGCGTCGACCCACCGAACGAAGACGCGCAAAGCCTTGTGTTCGATGACACACTCTTGTTTGATATCGACAAATTCTCTGGATATGACCGGCTCGAAACCGGCACGCGTGCCAACTATGGCGGTCAATACACGCTGCAATCCAACTATGGCTTCAGTCTTCGTGCTGTAGCCGGCCAGAGCTATCATATTTCTGGCGATAATTCTTTTGGAAGAGGAACGGGGTTGGAAGAGGACTCGTCGGAATACGTCGCAGGGATGTATTTTGATGTTCCTAGCCTGTTTCAGCTGATCACACAGGCGCGGTTCGACAAGGACAGCCTCGACATGCGCCGCATTGATCTGATGGCGTCGGCGCAGCTTGGCCCGTTGAGCAGCAGCCTCACATATGTGCAAGCTGATCCGCAGCCTGGGCTTGGCGTGTTCAAGAGGCGTGAGGACATCAACACGAAAGCGTCGCTCCAAGTCACAGATCTATGGTCCGTATTTGGGCAAATCCGCTACAATATAGAAGAAGAAGAGCTTCTTAAAAGAAGCATAGGGGTAGAGTATGCTTGCGAGTGTTTTTTAATGTCTGTGGAATATACTCAGTCGGGGTTCTCCGATCGGGATATCGAACCTGAAGAGACTATACTGGTTGGGTTCAATTTCAAAAATCTGGGTGGTACTAAACTCAAGTCAGACACTTTTGACGGGTTCGCCGCGACTGAGGATGAATAGGAGCGACTGAGACCGTGGGTAGAGCCTAGGGGCTTCGCGTTCAGATGCACCCGCACTCTCATTATTGTCGACTGTCAAGCCCCCAATTCAATTTTTCGCCATACTGCTCGGGCGTCATGTGGGTTGTCTTGCTGCAAATGAGGTTACCCTTGCGACTGCTTCGATCGATCATCCGTTTCGCGGTCATAATCGCGGTAGCGGCCATGCTTGTGCATCCGGCGGACGCAAGTCAGGTCGGCTATGTCGTCAAGGTGAACGGCGACCCGATAACCTCCTATGATGTCTCCCAACGGCAGAAACTCCTTGCGCTGACCCAGGGCACGCTTGGAAAGCGTATGAGAGCGTTGCTTGAATCGGAGGATACGAAACGCCAGTTTCAGGAGTTTGTGCGGCAGCAGCAGCCCAAGTCCCGGGCCGAAGCACAGGCGCTGCAGAAACAGTTCGTCGACCAGTTGCAAGCTAAAGTGATGCGCGACATTCAGTCTGAAACGCGAGACACGGCGCTTCAAGAGTTGATCGATGAACGGCTGATGCTTCAGGAGGCCCAGCGCCAGGAGGTCAGCGTCAGCGAAGCTGAAGTGAATGAGCAGTTGAGACAGATGGCTTCCTCCAACGACTCAAATCAGAGCTTGGATGAATTCTTGTCTGTTTTTCAAAAGCGTGGCGTCGATCCAGAGACGATGCGTCAGCGGATCCGCGCCCAACTGGTTTGGCGTAATGTTATTCGCAAGCTCTACAGCTTCCGCATCGCGTCGCTTGTCGGAGCGGATAGTTCGCCGAATGCGTCGGCGGCTGCGACGACCCGTCAGAGCACATTTACTGTGCGCCGGGTTCGTATCGCGGCGGCGGCTGGCGATCGGGCTCTCGCGCGGGCATATGTCCGGGGTCAAACGATCCGAAAACAGTTTTCATCCTGCGGCGGTCTCGCCGAATTGGCGAAGCGAGCCGGCAATGCTGAGGTTGAAAGCTATAGTGGTAAGAAAGCGGAATTCTTTCCCCGCGACGCTCGGCCGTTACTGATGAAGGCAAGTGCCGGCGAGATGCTGCCGCCGGTGGTCTCAGGGCAAGCTGTTGATCTTTATGCTGTATGCGGAAAAAAGACGCCTGAGGCAGAAAACCAGACTGGTAATGCCAGCACCGGCCAGCCAGACCGTCGTCAGGAAGAATTTGAGATCTATGCGCGGCGTCATCTGATGGATTTGCGCCAGGATGCGCTGATTGAACGGCGTTGACAGGCATCATACGGTGCGGCGCTCTTGCAGCGAACGACACCGCCCACAACATCGCACAACAAGATGATATCCTATTCCAGCTGTTCGCCAGACCAGCCGATCGCATTGACGATGGGCGATCCTGCTGGCATCGGCCCCGAGTTGGCGCTTAGGGCCTGGACGGCGCGGGTCGAAACAGGCTGCCCCAACTTCGTTCTCATCGCTGATCCCGAGCTCATGGCGCAGCGCGCTAGCGATATCGGGATACATGTTCCCATCTGCGCGGTCCGCTCTGCTTGCGAAACGACGACCGTTTTTTCCGACGCCTTGCCAGTTCTGCCATTGCCAGCCAATCGCAGCCAAGTATCGGCGGGCGTGCCGGTGCCATCATATGCCGCCAGTGTCATCGCCGCGATCGATATGGCTGTTGCGCTTGCCCTGTCGGGCGAGGTAGCTGCTGTCGTCACCAACCCGATTGCCAAGTCGGTCCTGATTGAAGCGGGATTTGGTTTTCCTGGTCACACCGAATATCTGGGCGCACTGGCGCAACAGTCGGGTCGCACGGCGACACCGGTCATGATGCTTGTTGGCGGCGGCCTTCGCACGGTCCCTGTCACGGTCCATATTCCGCTGAGAGAAGTGCCCGCCACGCTGACGGCCGAGAAAATCATCACGGCGGCAAAAGTGACTCGTGAGGCGCTGGTCAAGGATTTCGGCATCGGCGCTCCGTGCCTCGCCATGACCGGTCTCAATCCGCATGCCGGCGAGAGCGGCGCCATGGGCAATGAGGAACGGGACATCATCATACCAGCGATCACGGCGCTCAATCAGGACGGCATCCATATCACCGGACCGCTTCCCGCCGACACAGCGTTTTACGCTGAAGCGCGTGCGCGGTACGATGGCATTCTCGCCATGTATCACGATCAGGCGCTGATTCCGGTTAAAACGCTGGCATTTGACGAGGGCGTGAATGTCACCCTCGGCCTGCCCTTCGTACGGACGTCGCCGGATCACGGTACGGCCTTTGACATCGCCGGTACAGGAAAGGCGAGACCTCACAGCCTGATTTCCGCGCTGAAACTGGCCATGGAAATGGCCGGAACCCGCCGCACCCATTCCGAGGCGCCTGCGTGAGCACGCCCGACGGGTTGCCGCCACTGCGCGAAGTGATCGCCGGACTCGGCCTGAGCGCCCGCAAGAGTCTCGGCCAGAATTTTATCCTTGATTTAAACCTGACGCGGCGTATCGCCCGCACGGCCGCGCCGTTGGAGGGCGTTACGATTGTCGAAATCGGGCCTGGTCCAGGGGGATTGACCCGAGCGTTGCTGCTGGAAGGCGCTGCGCAGGTGATCGCTATCGAACGCGATGCCCGCTGCATCCCGGCGCTGGAGGCGATCGCGGTGCGCTATCCCGGACGTCTTCAGATCGTGGCCGGAGACGCGCTGGAGATCGATCAGGCAGGGCTGCTCGCCGGCGCGCCCGGGCCCGTCAAGGTGGTCGCCAACCTGCCCTATTCGGTCGCGACGCCGCTGCTCATCGGCTGGCTATCGGCTGAGCCCTGGCCACCGTGGTATGAGCTGCTCTGCCTAATGTTTCAGCGCGAGGTCGCCGACCGGCTAGTCGCCAGCCCCGGCAGCAAGAGCTATGGCCGGTTGTCAGTGCTGGCGCAATGGCGCTGCCATGTACGGGTGGCCTTAAACCTTCCGCCAACCGCTTTCACGCCGCAGCCCAAAGTCTCTTCAGCCGTCGTGATCCTGCGCCCCCGCGAGGCTCCGGAGCCGGCATGCCGCCGCGACAGCCTGCAGACGGTGACGGCGGCTGCGTTCGGCCAGCGGCGAAAGATGCTCCGCGCGAGCCTGAACCGTCTTCGCGGCGACACGGGCGCATTGTTGCGCGAAGCCGGGATCGCACCGACGGCGCGGGCCGAAGACCTGAGTGTTGAGGATTTCGCCCGGCTCGCGCGGGTCTATGAAGCCGGATCAGCGTCATTCCCGCCCCTGGCTTGCGGTTGAAGCGCCGTTTGCAGGTTCGCGACCCAGTCGGACAGCCCTGATCGCCGGTCGCGGCGAAGCCGTTCGGCGCGGACGATGGCGCGCAGACTGGCAAGGCTGTTGTCAAAGTTGTCGTTGACGACGATGTATCGGTAGTCTTGCCATGCGGCGATTTCGCGCGGCGCCCCGGCGAGGCGCTTTTCGATCACCTCCGGACTATCGAGCGCGCGGCTTTCCAGGCGCTGGCGGAGGGCACCGGCTGAAGGTGGCAAGATGAAGACGCAGACCACATCGTCCGGTGCGGCCTCGCGCAGCTGCGCCCCGCCCTGCCAATCAATATCGAACAACACATCCGAGCCGGCGTTGAGCGCGCGCTCCACCGGCGCTCTCGGCGTGCCATAGAGATTGTCGAAGACATTCGCCCATTCCAGCAGTTCGCCACGATCACGCATCGTGTTGAACTCAGCCGGTGTCACAAACCAGTAGTCCACGCCGTCCGTCTCACTCGCCCGCCGCGGCCGCGTCGTGATCGAGATCGAGGGACGAATTTCGCTCTCGGCATCAAGCAGCGCCCGCGCCAGCGAGGTTTTCCCCGCCCCTGAGGGGGAAGACAGCACCAGCATGAAACCTTTTCGCACCGGCAGCGATGGCTCAGGCTGGTTTTCAACGTGTTGGGGCATTGCCGTTCTGTCCCACCCACTGCGGTTGCGTGGCGGATCAATAGCTTGAGACCGGCGGTACGACAAGGGGCAGTTTCAGATTAGCGCGGCGCACGTACGGGCAGAGGGACCGGCGAGGACGCTGCGGCTGACGCACCGCCATCGGCAATCGCTGCCATCGCCGCTGTTTCCGGCTGTGGGCGCGTGGCAGCCTGCGTTTGTGCATCGGCTTCGTCGCGCTCCGCTTCGGCCGCGGCCTGTTCGGCCCTCAAGCGCTTTTCGATCTTGCGCCATTCGGCGACGTTGCGGTTGTGCTCAGCCAGGGTTTTGGCGAAGGCATGGCCGCCGGTGCCGTCGGCGACGAAATAAAGCGCATCGGTATCGGACGGGCGTAACACCGCTTCGATCGCGGCGCGGCCCGGATTGGCGATTGGGGTCGGCGGCAGCCCCTTGATGACATAGGTGTTGTAAGGCGTCTCTTTGGTGATCTCGCTACGATAAATCGGCCGGCCCAGCGACGCCTTGCCGCCAACAAGGCCGTAAATAATTGTTGGATCGGAGGCCAGGCGCATGCCTTTACGCAGCCGGTTGATAAACACCCCCGCCACCTTCGAGCGTTCGTCGGCCAGACCAGTCTCCTTCTCGACGATCGACGCCAGGATCAGCGCCTCCTCCTTCGTCTCGATCGGCAAATCCTGATCCCTTGATGGCCAGACATTGTCCATAAACTCGTCCTGCGCCTCTGCCATGCGCGCAATGATGTCGCTGCGCGGCGTATTCCGCGCGAAGCGATAGGTATCCGGCATCAGGGAGCCTTCCGGCGGGACTTCCGTGATCTCTCCGGTCAGTTCCGGCGTTGCGCGCAGCCGCTCGACCACCTGCAGGCTGGTCCAGCCTTCAGGGATGGTGACTTTATACAGGATGGCGTCGCCTTCGATCAGCGTGTCGAGCACCGAACGCATGGTTGCGCCGTTCTCGATGGCGTAATCCCCGGCCTTGAGCTTTGCCTGTGCGCCGAAATAGAGCACGGCCGCCATGAAGATCCGACGATCATGGATGATGCGTTCGCGCTCCAACCGGCTAGCAATGGCGTTGACGCCTTCGCCGCGCGGGATGGTGATGACGGTGTCGTGCTTCAGCGGACCAGCGCTGTCAAACTGCATCTTTGCGTAGTAGAATACGCCGACAAAGCCGAGCATGCCGATGAAGAGCGCGGTGAAAACAGCATTCATCAGCGCAATGAGCGGCCGCTGGCGCGAACGTTTCGGTTTGCGGCCCGCCGGTGCTTCAGGCGGTTGGCCGGGTTCCAGTGCCTCCGCAGGGCTTCGCGGCAGCACGCTGAACTCGTTGCGCGCGCCGACGTAGCTGTCGCTAGCGAACCGTGCATCACTATCCCAGTCATCAGTGCCCGCCGACATACGACAGAACCCTCATTTCGTCTGTGCCGAAAAGCAAGTGCAACAGAAGCTTGCGCTTAATTATGGCGAGAGGGCGGTCAACCGCATGCATGGACTCCGGCACGCCGCGCCGCCCAGCGCATCTAATCCGCGCGGCGGATGATCAGCGAGGCGTTGGTGCCGCCAAAACCGAACGAGTTGCTTAGGACGGTATCAACGCGCGCGGTCTTCGCTTCGTGCGGTGTCAAATCGATCGGCGTCTCGACTGATGGGTTGTCCAGATTAAGGGTTGGCGGGATGATACCGTCACGCAGCACAAGTGTGGCGAAGATCGCCTCGGCCGCGCCTGCAGCCCCCAAGAGATGCCCGACCGCGGATTTTGTCGAGGACATGATCAGCCCATCGGCTGCCGGCCCGAAGAGGCGCTCCACCGCCCTCACCTCAATTTCGTCGCCCATCGGCGTCGAGGTCCCGTGCGCATTGACATAGCCGATATCTGCGGGCGATAGCCCCGCGTTCCTGATTGCCGCTTCCATGCAGCGATAAGCGCCGTCGCCATCCTCGGCCGGCGCCGTAATGTGATAGGCATCGCCAGACAGGCCATAGCCGATCACCTCACCGTAGATCGGTGCGCCGCGCGCCTTGGCGTGCTCATAGTCTTCGAGGACCACGATCCCGGCGCCTTCGCCCATCACGAAGCCATCGCGGTCTCGGTCAAACGGACGCGATGCACGCTCTGGCGCATCATTGAATGCCGTGGAAAGGGCACGCGCCGCCGAGAAGCCGGCAACCGCAAGCCGACACAGCGGCGACTCTGTTCCGCCTGCCACCATGACATCGGCGTCGCCCAGCGCGACGAGACGGTAGGCGTCGCCGATCGCATGGGTGCCCGTCGAACATGCTGTGACGACGGCGTGATTGGGCCCGCGAAACCCGTATTTGATTGAGACATAACCTCCGGCGAGATTAATAAGCCGGCCCGGGATGAAGAACGGGCTAATGCGCCGCGGCCCCTTGTCTGCCATCAGCAACGAGGCTTGCTCGATTCCTTGCAGACCGCCAATTCCCGAGCCGATCAGCACGCCCGTGCGCGCCTGATCCTCATAGTGGTCCGGTTTCCAGCCAGCGTCGGACAGCGCCTGCTCGGTTGCCGCCATGGCGAACACGATGAAGTCGTCTACCTTACGCTGCTCCTTCGGCTGCATCCAGTCGTCGGGATTGTATTCGCCCTCTCCGACCCCCCTGGGGATGAAGCACGCGACCTTACAGGCCAGGTCGTCTGTCGGAAACGAATCGATCCGTCGTGCGCCGCTGTGGCCAGCCACGATCCGACGCCACGACACGTCGACGCCACAGCCAAGCGGGGAAACTAGGCCCATTCCCGTGATGACGACGCGGCGGAATGGAACGGAAGGAGGTGTGTTGGCCATCAGGAGGTCAATACTTCTGTAGCAAGGGCAACGGTTGGGATCCGATCAGGCGCTTGCGACGACGTCCCCTTTCGGACGGCGTGAAGCAAGCCCCCCCGGCTCGGGCCTTGCCTTCCGTGCGCAGCAATACGGCATGATATCTGCACTCCGGCATGCCGTTAGGAGCCTGCATTTTCCTCGAGAAATTTAACGGCATCTCCAACCGTCTGGATCGTCTCGGCGGCGTCGTCAGGAATTTCGCAGTTGAATTCCTCTTCGAACGCCATGACCAGCTCGACGGTATCCAGGCTGTCCGCTCCCAGATCGTCGATAAAACTGGCATTGGGCTGCACCTTTTCAGCCTCTACGCCAAGGTGCTCCACGACGATCTTCGTGACGCGTTCGGAGATATCACTCATTTTCGCCTCGCTGTGATGAGAATGTCCTCAACCAAACTTCGATAGTACGGATTTAGACGTGTGCCTGGCAACCGCGCAACCCTTTGTGCACTGCTGCCGCCGATCCGGGCCACCGGAGCGCCGCCGCCTGGGCGGGGCCGCACCGTCCACCGGCGCAAAAGGCATCGGTAGGTATCATGTTTCCAACCCATTGACCAGTCTTAGCAATCTGCTTGCGCAGCATGCCAGGATGCACGGAATGCGCCGCGGTTATGACGAGCAACGGCATCGGCTAAACCATCGCCATGCCGCCATTGACGTGGAGCGTTTCGCCGGTCACGTAGCCGGCCTCATCGCTGGCGAGAAAGACCGCGGCGGCTGCAATATCGCCCGGTTTGCCGAACGTGCCGGAGGGGATGGCCGCGGCAATCGTCTCGACCTGCTTTTCGCTCAGCTCGCCGGTCATCGCGGTCTCGATGAAGCCGGGGGCGATACAATTGGCGGTGACGCCCCGGGCCGCCACCTCCCGCGCGAGCGATTTTGTCATGCCCACCATCCCCGCCTTCGAGGCGGCATAATTGCCCTGCCCCGGATTCCCGATGACGCCGGAAATCGAGGCGATGTTGATAATCCGGCCGAAGCGTCGCTTCATCATGCCGCGCAAAGCCCCGCGGCAGATCAGGAAGGTTGCTGTCAGGTTGACCGCGATGACCTGATCCCACTCATCATCCTTCATACGCATGAACAGGTTGTCGCGCGTAATGCCTGCGTTGTTGACGACGATATCCAGGCTTCCAAGCGCGGCTTCGGCCTGCCCCGGCAACGCGCTCACGGCCTCGCGGTCTGACAGATCGCACGGCAGCGCCGTGGCGCGCTCGCCCAGCTGTGCCGCGAGGTCGTCGAGCCGTTCTTTGCGCGTCCCCGACAACGCCACCTTGGCACCCTGACGATGCAACGCGGCCGCCAATTCTGCGCCTATACCCCCGGTCGCGCCCGTGACGAGCGCGCAGCGTCCTGTCAGATCGAACATGATGCTTCACCCTGCCGTGTCAGGCCGCCCCGATCACATCGTTAAGCGCCTTGATGTCGTCGGCCGTGCCAACTGGCGTGGTCTCCAGCCCGCGCGCGATGCGCCGCGCCAAACCACTGAGCACTTTGCCGGCACCGATTTCGTAAATGTGGCCGATGCCCTCGCTGACCATGTATTCCACCGTCTCGCGCCAGCGAACCGTGCCAGTAATCTGTTCCACCAACCGGCTGCGCAGTTCGTCGGGATCGCTTACCGGGCGCGCGAGCACATTGACGACCACCGGCACGCTCGGCGCCTTGAAGGTCACCTCATCAAGCGCGTGCGCCATGCGATCTGCTGCCGGTTGCATTAGCTCGCAATGGAACGGCGCGCTCACCGGCAACAGTACGCTGCGGCGCGCGCCGCGCTCGCGTGCGAGTTCGACAGCGCGGTCGACCGCCGATTTCGTGCCGCTGATGACGACCTGCCCCGGCGCGTTATCGTTTGCGACCTGACAAACTTCGCCATCTGCGGCCTTGCGTGCCACGTCGCGCACGGTATTGAGGTCAAGGCCCATCAACGCGGCCATCGCGCCTTCGCCCACCGGAACCGCTTGCTGCATTGCCTGACCGCGGATGCGCAGCAGGCGGGCTGCATCGGCAACGCTCAGCGTGCCGGCTGCCGCCAGTGCGGCGTACTCGCCCAGCGAATGACCGGCAACGTACTTCACTTGATCGGCGAGCGAAAAGCCGCGTTCGCGTTCAAGAACCCGCATGACCGCCATGGACACGGCCATAAGCGCCGGTTGGGCGTTTTGCGTGAGCGTTAGCTCGCTCTCGGGGCCTTCGGCCATAAGCCGGAACAGCGGCTGCCCGAGCACATCGTCAACTTCCGCGAACACCTCGCGCGCGGCCGCAAAGTTGCGCGCCAACTCAACGCCCATGCCGGCATGCTGACTGCCCTGGCCCGGAAATGTAAAAGCCGAATAGGTCATGGAGGGGCGTTTCGCAGTGGAATATCTAATAGTTACGTTCGCGCGTCTGGTTCGTTATCGCGCCGAAGCGAGCGCGCAAACATTGTCATGAGCAAAGCATCCAGCGCTAAGACGTTGTTGCGCGCACGATAGCGTCATGATCGCCCGCTCAATGACACCGTTTGTTATGGGCTTGTCAAGCCCGCTGCTGTCCCTGGGGCGACGCGCTGTTGAACCACGGTTTGGCGTCGCGGGCTACTGCCGGTAAATTTTTGTTGCAAGATACCCGTCTGCGCTCCTACATAACGCACAGGTTTCGGCTGAAGGCTGAACAGTCGCCGACGCGGCGCGCTGGTGTCTTCGCTCTTTTGACGGTCTTTCTTTGAGCCTTTCCGCATGTCAGCACCGGGCTCAAAAGAGGCTTTGCGCCGAGACGACACGCACGAAGGAAAGGCAAGGGATCATGCCACAGTATGAGCATGTTTTTCTGGCGCGGCAGGACGTGTCCGCGCAGCAGGTGCAGAGCCTGTTGGAAGAATTCACGAACGTTATCAACGAACATGGCGGCCAGGTTGGCAAGACCGAATACTGGGGCCTGAAGCCACTGGCTTACAAAATCAACAAGAATCGCAAGGCCCATTATCATCTGATGAATATCGACGCCCCGCATGAGGCCGTCGCGGAAATGGAGCGGCAGATGCGGCTCTCCGGCGACGTCATCAGGTTCCTCACCTTGCGTGTGGACGAATTGGAGGATAAACCCTCGCCAATGATGAAGCGCTCCGATGACCGGCGCGGCTCGCGGCGTGGCGGTGATCGAGGCGACAGAGGTGATCGGGGTGACCGAGGTGATCGGGGTGACCGTGGTCCGCGTGGAGGTCAGGAATGACGGATATATCTCAGCTTCCGGTCCGGCGCCCGTTCCACCGGCGGCGCAAGACCTGCCCGTTCTCTGGCGAAAACGCGCCGAAGATCGACTATAAGGATGTCAAGCTGCTGCAGCGGTTCGTGTCGGAGCGCGGCAAGATCGTGCCAAGCCGCATAACGGCGGTATCGGCACGCAAGCAGCGCGAACTTTCCCGGGCCATCAAGCGCGCGCGTTTTCTCGGCCTACTGCCTTACGTTCTGAAGTAATCCGCCGGGCTGCGGCGGGGGTTGGGACATGGCCGCGCGCCTGTCTCTAACCGCTACTGAAATAAGCGGGACAGCTTGCCATGAACAACCCTGCCGTCGTCGGCGCTCTTGCCGGGCTCGTCTCAGCGCTGCTGTTTGTATCAGCGGCGTCAAGCGCCATCGCGGCTGTACTGCTGGTGTACATCACGCCCCTGCCTCTCATGATCGCCGGCCTGGGCTGGGGCGTGCGCGCGGGGATCATCGGGCTTGGCGTGGGCATGCTCGCGGCGGCCGCGACTTTCAGCATCAATGTCGCACTGACCTACGGGCTGATGCTGGCCGGCCCAGCGGCCTTGCTGGTTTATCTCGCTCTTCTGAGCCGCCCTGACCCCCGAGGACCGAACAGCCTGGCGTGGTATCCGCCAGGGCGCCTGATCGCCTGGGCCGCGATTATGGCTGGCGCGATCGGGGGCGGCTCCGCCATCGTGCTGGCTGCCGGCACCGGAGACTATGATTCGAGTATCCGACAGCTTTTCGACGAGACGCTGCTTCCGGCGCTGCAACAGGGCGAGCAAGAGCTGACTGAGGAACAGATCGCCAACACGGTTCAGTTTATGGCGGCGATCCTGCCTGGCGCCGTCGCGGCGGTCTGGCTGCTCATCATGCTGATTAATGTTTGGCTCGGCGGCAAGATCGCTTCTGTGTCTGGTCGGCTGATCCGTCCTTGGCCAACGCTGTCGGATATAGAGTATCCCCGCTTCCTGCCGATTGCGTTTCTTTTGGCTTTGCTCGGCACACTATTCGCCGGGTTGACCGCTGCAGTCGCGGCGGCCTTTACCGGGGCGTTCCTGCTCGCCTATTTGATCATGGGCCTGGTGGTCGTTCATGTCCTCACGCGCGGCAGCACTTTCCAGCCGCTGATCCTGATCGTGTTGTATGTCGGGATCGTGCTCGTCGGCTGGCTGGCGCTGGTTGTCGCGCTTCTGGGCGTGGCCGAACCGCTATTGCGACTGCGCCAACGCGTGCGCCAGGGCGGTGGCCGGTCGGGTCCGCCGGATGCACCGCGGCCGGATTAGGCGGCTTCAGCGGCTATAACCGCTGACATTTATATTTTTTACCAATCTCGAACGGAGAACGACGTCATGCAAGTGATTCTGCTGGAGAGAATCGGCAAACTCGGCCAGATGGGCGACGTGGTGACAGTGCGAGACGGGCACGCCCGCAACTATCTGCTGCCACAGGGAAAGGCGCTGCGCGCCACGAAGGACAACATCGCCCGGTTCGAGCGCGAGCGCGCGCAGATCGAGGCGCGCAATCTGGAGCTGCGCAAAGAGGCCGAAGCCGTCGCCAAAAAGCTTGACGGCCAGACCTTCGTGGCCATCCGCCAGTCGAGCGACACCGGCCAGCTCTATGGCTCGGTCAGTACGCGCGACATCGCCAATCTGGTGTCGGAGAACGGCACCTCGATCAATCGCAGCCAGATCCTACTCGACCGCCCGATCAAGACGCTGGGTCTACATACTGTGCGTGTGCATCTCCACGCGGAGGTGGACGTGTACATTACGCTGAACGTGGCGCGCTCGCAGGACGAAGCTGATCTGCAAGCGCAGGGCCAGGATGTGACGGCAATCCGCGAGGAAACGGAATACGAGCACGTCTCGCGCGAGGAGCTTGAGGAGGAGTTGTTCGAGCCGGGCGTCGAGCTGGAGAGCGAGGCCGAAGGCGGCGAGACGGAAGAGACAGGCGCGCCTGACACGCGCGGGTCGTGACGGGAATTTCGGGGTGCTTCATGTACTGCAGCATGTTCGGGCCTTGGCGATGGAACCAACCTTTTGGTAAAGTTGTTTGATGCACCAAGAAGCGTGTTCTTGTCGCGCTCAGAACCCTTAGGTGAGACACGCGCGGACCGACAATGTCACCGCTGTGGCTATTATTCGACCGAGTGATAACCTCGGGCAACCTCGCCTTCGTCGACGCTCACGGACGGCGTTGGGCCTATGGCGATCAATCCGGGCCCAAGGTCGTGGCGCGACTCCATGACAAACCCGTGGAATGGCGGATCGCCTTTGATCCAACGCTGGCCATCGGTGAGGCGTTTATGGATGGCCGGCTAACTTTGGAGCAAGGCAGCCTCTACGATTTTCTCGAAATACTCATCACCAATGCAGGGGGACAAGGGCCGCAATCACGGATGCGCATGTTTGACCGCTTGCGTTATGCGACGCGCGCGGCGCGTCAATATAATCCGGTCGGCCGTGCCCGGCGGAACGCCTCCCATCATTACGATATTCCGCCCGCGCTTTATGATCTGTTCCTTGATCCGGACTGGCAGTACTCATGCGCGTACTTTGCGCATGACAATGTCGATCTCGCCGAAGCGCAGCGCGCGAAAAAGCGCCATATCGCCGCCAAATTGCAAACCGCGCCAGGTCAGACCGTGCTCGACATCGGCTGTGGGTGGGGTGGTCTCGGATTAACGCTTGCCAAGCTCGCGGATGCGCAAGTTACCGGCATCACGCTCAGCCACGAGCAGTTGAGCCGGGCGCAGGAGCGCGCGCGCAAAGAGGGGCTGGACAATCAGGTCCGGTTCGAACTGCGCGATTATCGCAAGGTGAGTGAGACGTTCGACCGAATCGTCTCGGTCGGTATGTTCGAGCATGTCGGCGTGAACCACTACCAGGAATTCTTCGACCAGGTCTACAAGCTGCTCAACGACGACGGCGTCGCCTTGCTTCATTCGATCGGGCGGTCCGACACACCTGGAATCACCAATCCCTTCATCGCGAAGTACATTTTCCCGGGCGGCTACATCCCTTCGCTCAGCGAGGTGCTGCCGGCTATTGAACGCGCCGGGCTGATCGTCGCCGATATCGAAATCCTGCGGCTCCATTATGCTGAGACCCTGAGGGCCTGGCGCAACGCCTTTGTATCCCGGCGCGAGGAGGCCAAGCGGCTGATGGGCGAGCGCTTCTGCCGGATGTGGGAGTTCTACCTCGCCGGGTCCGAACTCGCTTTCCGCCATCAGGGGCTGATGGTGTTTCAGATCCAGCTCATTAAACAGGTAGATGCGTTGCCCCTCACGCGCGATTACATGGTTGAAGATGAGCGCCGGCTCCATGCGCTTGAAGCCGGTGATGGCCAGCGCCCGCGCCTTGCCGGAACCTGATCTTCGTTGACGGGCGATTGAGCCGAAAGCCGGTTCCGGACTGTGTCTTGGTCGCGGACGAGCATGTCCGGGTCGCACTCACGCGATTCGCCACGGTCAATTTCCTGCCGCACGAATCGCTTCTGCTCTGTGCATATCGCGTATAGCGGGGAGATGCGCCCCAATAAGGCGCCGCTAAAATGCGGAATCGCGATATGGCTTAGGGCCATGAGCACGAACCAACAGACCTCTGAATTCCTCGCGCAGGACAACGCCCTGCCCTTCCGCCAGGCGCCGCACAACATCGAGGCGGAGCAGGCGCTGCTGGGCGCGATCCTCATCAACAACAACGCCTTCGACCGCGTCTCCAGCTTCCTGGCCGCCGAGCATTTCTTTGATCCGCTGCACGCGCGCATCTACGAGACGGCGGCAAAGCTGATCCAGGCCGGCAAGCAAGCGACGCCGATCACGCTGAAGACCTTCTTCGAGGCAGAGGAGCCGATCGGCGGGTTGACCGTGCCGCAATATCTCGGGCGTCTCGCAGCGAATGCGGTAAGCGTGATGAACGCGCATGATTATGGTCGCGCGATTTATGACCTATCAGTGCGCCGGAACCTCATCATCGTCGGCGAGGATCTGGTCAACACCGCGTATGACTCGCCGGTCGACATGCCGCCGGAATCGCAGATTGAGGAGGCAGAGCAGCGCCTGTTCGAGCTCGCCGAGAAAGGCAAATACGGCTCGGGCTTCATGGCGTTCTCGACCGCGCTGACGGATGCGATCGAAATGGCCTCGCACGCTTACGAGCGCGACGGTCACCTGTCAGGCCTTTCGACCGGGCTACATGATCTCGACCGGACCATGGGCGGGCTGCAGAAATCCGACCTGATCATCCTCGCCGGCCGTCCGTCCATGGGCAAGACGGCGCTGGCCACCAACATCGCCTTCAACGTTGCCAAGGCGCACCGGAGCGAAACCGACGCGGAGGGCAATGAAAAGACCATCGATGGCGGGGTGGTCGGGTTCTTCTCGCTTGAGATGTCGGCCGAACAGCTCGCGACCCGGATTATTGCGGAGCAAGCGGAAATCCCGTCGGAGCGGATCCGGCGCGGCATGATCGATGAGGCCGAGTTCCGCCGGCTGGTTGAGGTGACGCAACAAATGCAAAGCATCCCGCTGTATATCGACCACACCGGCGGCAT
>CAYXPZ010000001.1:0-14254 GCA_964466965.1 uncultured Hyphomicrobiaceae bacterium | reverse complement strand
ATCGAGCAGGATGCCGACGTGGTGATGTTCGTGTTCCGCGAAGAGTATTACGTACAGCGCCAGGAGCCTTCGACGACCAAGGTCGAGGAGCACCAGAAATGGCAGGATGAGATGGACCAGGTGCAGGGTATCGCGGAGGTCATTATCGGCAAGCAGCGCCACGGACCGACCGGCACCGTACGCATGCAGTTCAGCGCCGATGTCACCCGCTTCTCGGACCTGGCGCGCAGCGGACAGGTTCCCGATGGATGGGGCTGAGGACACCCTGAATGCGACGCGTCAGCGGGTTGAGACTGCCGGCGGTGCGGCCCCGCAGCCAGGCGATACGGGTCTGCTGATCATTGATTTGCGTGCGCTGCGCGCCAACTACCGGCGGCTGCGCGACATGGCCCCACATGCTGAAGCAGCAGCGGTGCTCAAAGCCGATGGCTATGGCCTTGGCGCGCTGCGCTGTGCGCAAGCCTTCGCGGCGGAGGGCTGTAACACTTTTTTTGTGGCCACCCTCAGCGAAGCCCAGCATCTTCGGGCAGCTATGCCATCCGCGGTGATCTATGTGCTCGACGGCCTGACGCCCGGCGCAGCAGAGCATTTCGCGAGTGACCAGTTACGCCCGGTGCTGGGCGATCTCGATGAAATTGCCGAGTGGGCTGAATATTGCCGCGCCACAGGGTGCCCCGGCCCCGCGGCCGTCCATCTCGATACCGGTTTCAACCGGCTTGGCTTGGACATGGCGGGGGTCCAGGCGCTTGCGGCGCAGTCGGCGTGGCTGGCCGCATTCCGGATCACCCTTGTGATGAGCCATCTCGCCTGCGCTGATACGCCCGAACACCCGATGACACAGGCGCAGTCGGAGTTGTTCGACGAGATGCGCGCGCTGCTGCCGCCTGCGCCGGCCAGCCTGGCTGCGTCCGGCGGCATCCAACTGGGACCCCGCTACCACTACGAACTGACGCGCCCCGGCGTCGCGCTTTACGGCGGAAATTCGCTTGCCGGCGCGCCGCCCATGGAGCCCGTGGTCACCCTCCTCGCGCGCATTGCGACAGTTCGTGAGGCTCAGGCCGGCGAGACGGTCGGCTATGGCGCGACCCACACGCTAACCCGGCCCTCGCGGATCGCCGTGGTCACCGCAGGATATGCCGACGGCTACATCCGCCTGCTCGGTGGCAGCGATGCGCGGCCCGGCGCGCACGGGTTCATCGAAGAGCACAGGGTGCCGGTGCTCGGGCGCGTGTCGATGGACCTCACCGCTTTTGATGTCACCGATGTTCCAGTGCAAATGGCACAGCGCGGCGGGTGGATCGAACTCCTGGGCACACGGGTCACTGTCGATGATCTTGCTGCGCGCGCGCAAACGATCGGCTACGAGGTGCTGACGAGCCTCGGGCGGCGCTATTCCCGCCACTACATCGGCGGCTGAACGCAATGGCCCGCGCAACCACCGCTTATGTCTGCCAGAGCTGCGGCGCATCATCGCCCCGCTGGGCCGGCAAGTGTCCGGCCTGTGGCGCGTGGAATTCTATGAGCGAGGAGACCGCAACCGCGCCATCTGGCGGAAAGCGTGCCAAACGCACCAAGGCGGATGGCGTGAAGGTGCGGCGCCTCGATGAAGGCGCAGCGCGCATCGTTCGCGCACCAACCGGCGTCGGCGAGTTCGACCGGGTTCTCGGCGGCGGGCTTGTGCCCGGCTCGGCTGTCCTGCTGGGCGGCGACCCGGGGATCGGCAAATCGACCCTGCTGCTGCAAACCGCGGCTGCGGCCGCGCAAGCGGGATCTGATGCGCTCTATTTTTCCGGCGAGGAAGCTACCGATCAGATCAGCTTACGCGCTGAACGGCTCGGGCTCGCGTCGGCGCCGCTGAATGTCGCCATCGAAACCAATGTCGAGCGTATTCTCGCCACCATCGACGCCGCGCCCAATGCTGAGCTGGTCGTTGTCGACTCGATTCAGACACTGTGGTCCGAGACACTGGATGCCGCACCTGGCACTGTCAGTCAGTTGCGCGCTGCTGCACAGGCGCTCATTAGCCGCGCAAAGCACACCGGCTGCGCGCTGTTCCTGGTCGGCCATGTCACGAAAGACGGGCAGATCGCGGGACCAAAGGTGATCGAGCACATGGTTGACACGGTGCTCTATTTCGAAGGCGACGGCGCACAGCACTATCGTCTGCTGCGCTCTGTGAAAAATCGCTTCGGCCCCACCGGCGAGATCGGCGTCTTTGAGATGCGCGGCAGTGGCCTGCATGCCGTGGTCAATCCCTCACAACTCTTCCTCGGCGATGGCGGCGAGCGCGCGCCCGGCGCTGCGGTTTTCGCAGCGCTTGAGGGCACTCGCCCGCTGCTGGTTGAAATTCAATCCCTTGTTGCGCCAACCGCGTTCCCTGCGCCGCGCCGCGCGGTTGTGGGATGGGACGCCAACCGTTTGGCGATGCTGCTGGCCGTGCTTGAGGCGCGCTGCGGCGTGAAGCTGGCGGGCCATGACGTCTATCTTAATGTCGCCGGGGGCCTGCGCGTGAGCGAACCGGCGGCAGACCTCGCCGTCGCGGCCGCGCTCATCTCCGCGCTTTCTGGCGTTGCACTTCAGGAGGATTGCGTTTATTTCGGTGAAGTCAGCTTATCCGGCGCGATCCGATCGGTACGCCAATCCGATACAAGACTG
Source organism: uncultured Hyphomicrobiaceae bacterium (assembly GCA_964466965.1). GTDB lineage: Bacteria > Pseudomonadota > Alphaproteobacteria > Rhizobiales > Rhodomicrobiaceae > Dichotomicrobium. Next base: position 11,599 of record CAYXPZ010000001.1, on the reverse strand, counting down.
CGTGAAGCAGCAAAATTGGGGTTCGGCGCCGCCGTCGTGCCGGCGTCTGGAGATTTGGACGAGGCCTCGTGCGGTCCGCGGCTGGAGCGCGTGAAGCATCTTAAGGAGCTCGCCGGGCAAATCGCACATGGTGAGACGCCTAGGCGCGCGTAAAGCCTTTGACGCTTGAGGGATCGCCGGTCGCGCTATCGTTCACGGAGAGGGAGTTCCCCAATAATGCCAATCCAATGGCTTGACGTTATCCTGATTCTGATCATGTTCATTTCCGCGTTCCTGGCCATGCTTCGCGGCCTGACGCGCGAAATGCTGTCGATCGTGTCCTGGGCGCTGGCTGCGTTGGCGGCCCTGTTTGCGTATCCGGCTTATCGTGACGTTGCGCGCCAATATGTTGAACCGCCCATGCTGGCCGATGGCGTGCTGATTGGCACAGTGTTCCTGATTACGCTCATCATCGTCAGCCTGATAACCGTGCGCATCTCCGATTATATTCTGGATAGCCGCGTTGGCGCGCTCGACCGGACGCTTGGTTTTGTTTTCGGCTTGGCGCGCGGGTTGATCCTTGTCGTCATCGCCTATGAGCTGCTCAGCATGCTGGTGCCGAAGGAGACGCATCCGCGCTGGGTGACCGAAGCGCGGTCGCTGCCGGTCATCGAGAACACCGGCGCGGCGATCATTTCACTGCTGCCGGACAACCCTGCGAGCGTGTTTCGCGACGAAGGCGATCCCGGTTAACGCGGAACCGTCAAAGCGCTGAGCGGCGTCGCGCGTGTGGATAGACACTGGGTCGCGTCACAAAACTGACATTTTGGCGTTGCGTGCGCAGCGACAATGCGCATATTTGCAGTGTATGCAATCGGGGCAATGTCCCCGGCTCCAACAGGCGATGGAGCGTGGCCGATGGCCGCCGATACGATGTCTGAGTGCGACAAGCTTCGCGAAGAGTGTGGCGTGTTCGGGATTTTCAATCACGAGGACGCTGCGCCGCTAACCGTGCTCGGCCTGCATGCTCTCCAGCATCGCGGCCAGGAAGCCGCCGGCATCGTCACGTGCGATGGCGAGCATTTTCACTCCGAGCGCCGTCTTGGTCTGGTCGGCGATCAATTCACGAAGAAATCAGTGGTCGATCGTTTGCGCGGCCGCGCTGCGGTTGGGCATGTGCGCTATTCGACCACAGGCGAAACCGGGATGCGCAATGTGCAGCCGCTGTTTGCCGACCTTTCGGGCGGCGGCTTTGCGCTGGCGCATAACGGCAATCTGACCAACGCGTTGAAACTGCGCGACGAACTGATCGCTTCGGGCGCGATTTGCCAGTCCACCTCGGACACCGAAGTGATTATGCATCTGGTGGCGCGCAGTCGGAAAAAGCGCCTGGTTGAGCGCTTCGTAGACGCGCTAGTACAGATCGAGGGCGGGTATGCGCTCGTTGCCGTGACAAACAAAAAACTGATCGGCGCGCGCGATCCGCTCGGGCTTCGTCCCCTTGTTCTCGGTCGGCTTGACGGCGCATATGTGTTCGCCTCGGAAACCTGCGCCCTTGATATCATCGGGGCCGAATTCATCCGCGAAGTGGACAACGGCGAGGTGGTGGTGATCACCCGGGACGGGGTCGAAAGCCACCGGCCCTTCCCGGAACGCTCCGCTCGCCCTTGCCTTTTCGAATACATCTACTTCGCCCGCCCCGATTCAATCGTAGGCGGGCGCAGCATTTATGAGGTCCGGAAAAGTTTTGGCCAGCAACTCGCGTCGGAAGCGCCCGCCGAGGCCGATGTGGTCGTTCCCGTGCCGGACTCAGGCGCCCCGGCGGCGATTGGTTATGCCCAGCAATCCGGCCTGCCGTTCGAGCTTGGCATCATCCGCAATCAATATGTTGGCCGCACCTTTATCGAACCTGAACAACGCATTCGTAAGCTCGGCGTCAAACTCAAGCACAGCGCCAATAGCGCAGCGGTCCGCGGCAAACGCATCGTGTTGATTGACGACAGTATCGTGCGCGGCACGACCTCCATCAAGATTGTGCAGATGATGTATGAAAAGGGCGCGCGCGAGGTGCATCTGCGCGTGGCCTGCCCGCCAATCACCTACCCTGACTTCTATGGCATCGACACCCCGGAGAAGACCAAACTTCTCGCCTCGCATCATAATCTCGACGAGATGCGCGACTTCATCGGCGTCGATAGCCTGGCTTTTCTGTCGGTTGACGGCATCTACCGCGCGCTTGGCTACGCCCGGCGCGATCCCGCGAACCCGCAGTTCGCGGACCATTACTTTACTGGAGACTATCCAACCCCGCTGGTCGATCAGGACGACAATCAGCCCCACCGCCAGCTGTCGCTGCTCGCCGAAGCAAGCTGATCCGAATGTCAGACGCTACATCCCAAAACGAGTCGGCGAAGCGCCTGGCCGGACGCACGGCTGTGATCACAGGCGCATCGCGCGGGATTGGGCGGGCGGTCGCGCTCGGCTTCGCCCGCGCGGGCGCGCATGTCATTGCCATCGCCCGGACCAAGGGCGGTCTAGAAGAGCTGGACGACGAGATCAAAGCCGAGGGGGGCGCCTGCTCACTGATTACGCTCAACCTGAAGCAGGGCGACAAGGTCGACGCGCTCGGCCCGACGCTTTATCAGCGCTGGCCGCATATCGACATTTTTGTCGCCAATGCCGGCGTACTGGGCACGCTCACGCCGGTTGCGCACATTCAGGACCGTGACTGGGAGGAGGTCATGGCTGTCAATGTGACGGCAAATATGCGGCTGATCCGCACCCTCGATCCGCTGTTGCGGCGCTCCGATGCCGGGCGGGCGATCTTCGTCTCGTCAGGTGTGGCCACCGCGCCGCGCGCATATTGGGGCGAATACGCAACCTCGAAAGCCGCTCTGGAGACGCTGGCACTAACCTACGCCGCGGAGACAGCGCAGAGCCCGGTTCGCGTCAACATCATTAACCCGGGCCGCACCCGCACGGCGATGCGCGCCGCCGCCTACCCTGGCGAAGATCCTGATAGTCTCAAGCCGCCAGAGGCCGTTGTGCCGCTGTTCGTCGATCTGGCCAGCCCGGACTGCAATGTGAGCGGCCAGCGCTTCGATTACGAGGATTACGCGGCCAGAACCGGCTAGCTCATCAGTCCGGCATCTCAAGGACCATGCCGTCATAGGCCGGCTCGATGCCCGCGGGCAGCTCGCGCTTCAGCGCGTTATAGTCCAGATCGCCGTGCATGTGCGTCAGCACACCGTGCGGCACCTCCAGACGGCGCACCCAGTCCACAGCCTGCGCCACAGTGAAGTGGGCCGGATGCGGCTTATGCCGGAGCGCATCCACCACCCAGACCTCAGCATTGTCGAACACAGGCAAGGATTTGTCGGGCAGCCCGTGCAGATCGCTGGAATACGCAAGCCCGCCGACGCGGAACCCAAGCGAGACAATGTTGCCGTGGAGCTGCGCGAACGGTAGCGCCTCCACCGCGCCACCCTGCCCTTCGATGTAGACCGGTTTGCCAGGACGGATGGTATGCGGGCGCAGTATCGGCGGATACTGGCTGCCCTCCGGCGTCTCAAAGCAATACAGAAAACGATACTCCAGCGCGGCCCGGGTCGCTTCGTCGAAATAGACGTCAAGCTGCTCGCGCCGGCGAAACACGATCGCGCGGAGATCGTCGATCCCATGGGTATGGTCAGCATGGTCGTGGGTGTAGAGCACACCGTCGAGCCAGCCTACCTCATGGCGCAGAAGCTGTTCGCGGATGTCGGGACAACTGTCCACCAGCACTGTGGTCGTGCCGTGCCTGCCAATCCGCTCAATAAGCAGCGAACAGCGGGTGCGTTTGTTACGGGGTTCGTCCGGGTCGCAATTCCCCCAGTCGCCGCCGATGCGCGGCACGCCGCCAGAGGAGCCGCAGCCGAGGATCGTGAAGCGATACCCCATTAGGCGACGTGGCCTGCCGTCGCGCCCGCACTTTGGCCGAGCATGTCTTCCGGCCGCGGCAAACGGCTAAACAGCCGATAGACATTCTCGGTGGTCGTGCGGGCCATCTCGTCTTCGCTAACACCCTTGACCTCGGCGAGCACCCTCGCGGTGCGGCGGACATAGGCCGGTTCGTTCCGCTTGCCGCGATAGGGCATGGGCGCAAGGTAAGGCGCGTCGGTCTCGACCAGGAGGCGATCCATCGGCACGGTGGTAGCGATTTCGCGCAGTTGATCCGATTTCTTGAAGGTCAGCACGCCGGAGAATGAGACATAAAGGCCAAGCGCAAGCCCGCGCTGCGCCAACTCCGGACCAGAAGTGAAGCAATGCAGCACGGCGGTGAAGGGGCCCTTGCGCATCTCGTCTTCGAGGATGGCGGCGGTGTCCTCTTCGGCCTCGCGCGAATGGATCACCAGCGGCAAACCGGTGTGGCGGGCGGCTTCGATGTGACGGCGGAAGCCGGCCTTCTGGTCGCTGACAGCGCTGAAGTCATAGTGATAATCCAGCCCCGCTTCGCCAATTGCGACAACCTTCTCGCGCCCCGCCGCTGCCAGGATGTCCGCCAGCGGTACGTCTTTCTCTTCGGTCGCATAATGCGGATGCGTGCCTGCGGAGCAGAATACATCGTCATACGCCTGTGTGAGCGCGTAAACATCGTCGAAGCGGCGCATCCGCGTCGAGATGGTGATCATCGGGCTGACGCCGGCGGCGCGCGCGCGCGCAATAACGTCGTCGCGTTCCGGCGCGAAATCAGGAAAATCCAGATGGCAGTGGCTGTCGATAAGCATTACTGGGCGGCCTGGTTTGCGTCCTGTTCGACAAAGCGTGGGAAAACCGCCTGCGGTTTGGGCAGTTCGACGCCTGCGGGCAGCCGGCCAGCCTCGCCGAGATGGGCGAAGTCGCGCGCATCTTCGGGCACGCACAGCTGGTCCAGCAGCTGGTTTGCCGCGTTCGGCGTGAGCGCCTGCGCCAGGATCGCAACTTGGCGCACGGCTTCGGCCGTAACATAAAGCACGGTGCGCATCCGCGCCGGGTCTGTCTTCTTCAGCGCCCATGGCTCCTGCGCGGCGAAATAACGGTTGGCCTCGCCAACGACGGACCAAATCGCCTCGGCGGCCTTGTGGATCGCCTGCGTCTCCAATGCCTCCCGCACCGTGGCAATAGTTCCGTCTGCAAGCTGCAGTAACCCGCGGTCCGCGTCCGTGAAATGGCCTGGCTCGGGTAGCGCACCGTCGCAGTTCTTCGCGATCATGCTGAGAGAACGTTGGGCCAGGTTGCCCAGATCATTCGCCAAATCGGCGTTGATGCGCGCGACAATCGCCTCGTGGCTGTAGCTGCCGTCCTGGCCGAACGGCACCTCGCGCAGCAGGAAATAGCGAAGCTGATCGACGCCATAGACCGATATCAGCGCAAACGGATCGACCACATTTCCAACCGATTTCGACATCTTCTCGCCGCGGTTGAACAGAAACCCGTGGGCAAATACGCGCCCCGGCAGCGGCACGCCCGCCGACATCAAGAAAGCGGGCCAATAGACCGCATGAAACCGCAGGATATCCTTGCCGATGATATGCAGGTCAGCCGGCCAATAGCGTTGGTAAGCTGCGCTATCCATGTCGGGATATCCGACGCCCGTCAGGTAATTGGTCAGCGCGTCCACCCAGACATAAACGACATGGCCCGGAGCAGCCGGCACCGGCACACCCCAATCCAGCGTCGTGCGCGAGATCGACAGGTCCATCAGGCCGCTGTCTACGAAACTCACCACCTCGTTGCGACGCTCGGCCGGCAGGATAAAGTCCGGCTGTTCGGCATAGAGGTTCAGCAGCTCCGGGCCGTATTTTGATAGCCGGAAAAAATAGGTCTGCTCCTCGGTCCACTCCACAGGCGTGGCGGTGGGGCCGCGTCGCACGCCATCCTCGCCCACTTCCGTTTCGCTCTCGGCGTAGAACGCCTCATCGCGCACCGAATACCAGCCGGCATATGTGTCGAGATAGATGTCGCCCTGCGCTTCCATCCGTTTCCAGATATGCGCCACAGCGTCATAATGGCGGGGCTCGGTGGTGCGGATGAAATCGTCATTCGAGACGTTCAGCGCCCGGCACATCTCCTGGAACTGCGGCGTATTGCGGTCGCCAAGCTCGCGCGGGGTAATCCCCTGTTTCTGGGCCGTCTGCTTCATCTTGAGGCCGTGCTCGTCCACGCCGGTGAGGAAGAAGACATCATAGCCGTCCAGCCGGCGGAACCGCGCCAGCGCATCTGTGGCAATCGCCTCGTAGGCGTGTCCAATGTGCGGCGCCCCGTTCGGATATGAGATCGCAGTGGTAATGTAATATGCGGGCTTATCGGTCATCGATGGTTGTCAAGCCTGGGTTCGGACTTCTCGACCTTGATGCGCAGCATTCTCGATCTCCGTGAATATACGCAACAGGACTGCCGCGCGGTCGAGGTTCAGCGTCTCGGCATCTGCGCGTAATTGCTTTTCTGTGTCCCACACCTCCATCCATCGCGCAAGGCTGTGCAGATTGAACACCCCGGCCTCAGCGGGCGACCTTGCAGCGCGCCGGATGGCCAGCGCGAGGGCGTCCTCTAGCAAATCGAAAATCATCTCATAACTCACGTCGGACTTGGCATCGGCGCCAGCGTCGATCAAGCGGAACACATCTGCGTGGTCCAGGCGCGGCAACTGCTGAAAAATCCGCCCGATCAGCTGATATATCTGCGCGCCGCCCCCCGAGATCAGCTCTAGCGCGCGCCGCGGGCGGCCATTCGCCGCCTTGAGGATAGTCTCCAGCGCCTCCGCCTCCGGCACGGCAACTCCTGCGGCCGCGCAGGTCGCTTCGACCACCCGGCGGGTGTTCTCCAAGTCCAGCGGGCGCAGGCGCATACGCTCGCAGCGCGAGGCAATCGTCGGCAACAGGCGCCCGGCGCTTGTCGCGATCAGGAAGAACAGCGTGCGCGGCGGCGGCTCCTCCAGCGATTTGAGCAGCGCATTGGCCGAGCTCGTGTTGAGGTCATCCGCGCTGTCCACGATTACAACACGCCAGCCCGAGCCGCCGGTGGTGCTGAGGAAAGCCCGGAGCCTGCGCACATCATCCACGGCGATCTGTGTGCGCAGCTTCTTCGTCTGCGGGTTGAGGGTCCGGCGCACGACCATGAGGCGCGGATGCGCCTGCGCCGCAATCAACCGCCGTGCCTCCTCCAGGCTGTGGACGCCCTGCGCGACAGCTTCGGCTGCGATGTCGTAGACCAATGTTGCCTTGCCGATGCCTGGCGGGCCGGCAATGATCCAGCCGTGCGCGATGCGACCGCTTTGCAGCCGCTGGCTTAGCCGGGCGCGTTCGGCCTGATGGCCTATGGCCCCTTCGGTCTCGCGCGGATGCGGCCAGTCACCAAGCCGGTCAGCCTCCGGCGCTCGTGGTGCTTCAGCCACGGCAATTTTTTGTCGGTTGCCTGCTTTGGCCATCGCTTACGGGCTCAGGCGTTCTTCAACGGTCTTCCAGATTGCGGCTTCGACGGTGTCAGGATCGCCCGCAGCATCAATTACGGCGCAGCGCCATGGCTCGCAGCGGGCGATGTTGAGGAATTCCGAACGCAGGTTTTGATGGAAGGCCAACGGCATTTTTTCGTAGCGATCTTTTTCGGTTCCTTCCAGACGCGCCAAGGCATGTTCCGGCGGAAGGTCCAAGATTAGCGTCAAATCCGGGCGCGTCGGCCATACGATGGTCCGCTCAAGCCCTTCCAGAACGGACAGCGGCACTTCACCGCCGGCGCCTTGATAGGCGCGCGTGGAATCCGAAAAGCGGTCGCAGATCACCCACTTGCCCTCTTTCAGCGCCGGACGGATCGTGATTTCGAGATGGGAATGCCGCGCGGCATAGAACAGCGCCGCCTCGGCCAGACCGCCGAAGCGCTCGATCTTCCCTGACAGCAACAATTCACGAATCTGCTCGGCGCGGGGTGAGCCGCCCGGCTCCCGCGTGAGAACCACGCGATGTCCGCGTGGCTCTAGCCGGTCGCGCAGGCGTTTCGCCTGGGTGGATTTCCCTGCGCCCTCGCCTCCCTCAAGCGTGATGAACTTTCCTGCCTCCACAGTTTGTCGTCCTGCCCCGCTTGCGGCCTATGAAAAGAGTCCGTGACGCCGGATTTTCTAAAGCAGCCAGCCGAAGGCCAGCATCAGAATTGTGTCGAAGCCGCGCGAAATGACCCCGCCCTGATCTATCGCTTCGGCAGCGTAAAGCGGCGCGCTGTTGCTGATCCCCTCATCCGTCGTTACGCGGATTTCAGCCACCCTGTCGCCGCGCGCGATGGGTGGATAGAGCGGGCCGACATAGGCGATTTCCGCAGAAATCCGCTCGCGATTTGTCGCCCGCGGCAACAAAATGGTGACATCGCCCTTGCCCGCCAGGTCCACGAACCGGCTTGCTCCGCCCCAGACGCGAGCTGTGCCGACAACCTCTCCGGCGTCAAAAAGCTTGAATTCCTTGAAGCTGCGCAGGCCCCAGTTGAGAAGTTCAATCGCTTCGTTGCGCCGCGCGGTCTTGGTCTCAAGACCGTTGACGACTGCAATCATGCGCCGCCCGTCGGCCTCCGCTGAAGCCACCACACCATAGCCGGACTCGCTTGTGTAGCCGGTCTTAAGGCCGTCCGCCTTGCCGGTCCGCACCAGCTGGTTGCGATTATAAAAGCGGTGGCGCCTGTATTTGAACTCTTCTTCGGCAAAATAAGCATAATACTCCGGATACTGCTGGATCACATACCGGGCCAGCACGGCCAGATCCCGCGGGCTCATGTAATGGTTGGGGTCCGGCAATCCCGTGGAGTTGACGAAATTGGAGTTTGTCAGTCCGATTTCGTCGGCATAGTCGTTCATCAGTCTGGCGAACGCCTGTTCAGACCCCGCCAGACCTTCCGCTAGTACGATGCTAGCATCGTTTCCCGACTGGACGACGACGCCGCGCACGAGCTGTTCCACCGTCACGGCGGAATTGATCGGGGCGAACATTGCAGCCGTGCCCGAGGGCGCTCCGCCGGTCCGCCAGGCGTTTTCGCTGACGACGAATTCGTCGTCGAGCGCCAGGCGATTTTCCTTCAGCGCCTTGAACACCACCGCGAGCGTCATCAGTTTGCTCATGCTTGCCGGCGGCATTCGGGCGTCGCCCTGCTTGTTATAGAGCACCGCACCGGTATCGTAATCCATTAGGAACGCATACGGCGCATCGCTCTGAAACGCGGCCAACGCATCGCGGCTTGCAAGCGTGCCAAGCGCGGCAATGAACATTGCCAGCGTCATCAGGATCACAGGTTTTGTGCTGCGCACCGTTCGCTCCCAAGGTTATCAGGTCTTTTGGTGCGCCCGTCACGCGAGCGCCGTCACCAAAGACTTAACACTACCCATGGCGGCGAAATCAACCGCCGCGCTGGGGTTTCGCACGATCCTGCGCTGGGCTGCTCAGGCTGGCATCGGCAGCACCGAGGCGTGTTTCAGGAGCGCGGTACCAGGGTCGCGCGGCGAGATAGGCTTGCTCGACGCTTTCATTGCCGTCGAGAGGCGCGGGCTTCACATACGTCACGCGGACGGGTCCCGTGCCGTTTTTGTGAATGCCCAACAGCTTTGCCGCGCGCCGCGACAGATCAATGATCCGGTTTCGTTTAAACGGCCCACGGTCATTCACACGCACGATGAGCGAACGGTTGTTCGCCAGGTGCGTCACTTTCACATAGCTCGGTAACGGAAGCGTCGGATGGGCCGCCGTGAGGGCGGTCATATCATAGACTTCGCCGTTTGCGGTTTTCCGGCCATGAAACTTCTGACCATACCACGATGCCACGCCGGCCTGATCATAGTCCGGATCTTCGCGCGGCACGACCCGTTCGCCGGCCGCGATGTAGGGGCTGCCGAGCTTCCGCACGCCGCCGCCTTTTGGCACGGGCTGGCCAAGCGGAACCACACGGGGGCTGAGCTTTTGGGTTTCATCTGCGGCCTTTTCCGTGGTCTCGAAGGTCCGATCGAGAAGCGAGAGTTGGGCGGACCCGTCATCGCCGCTTGCCAACCCGAGCTGCATCGCGGAACGGGGCGGCCCTGAACAGGCGGCCATTGCAGCGCAAGCCGCAAGCGTAATGGCAAGACGCACAATTGAAGCCCACAATCTGGTCATGACTTTTGCGATCAAGATGAAACCTGCTAGGGAGGACAACCTGCTGAGGCGGTGTTGGCCCGGATCGGGACCGCACCTGGAGGGGTGTAACGCAACAACCTAAGCGTGTCGTAAAGCGCTGTCTTGCACTTTTATGCGTTAGAAATTCTGTGATTCGCGGGGCGATGCTGTGGCAGGAGACCTTTTTTGCGCAGTTTTCCGCGCCTGATGCGCATTAAAAAGAGGCTCGGATGCAGGCATGAATCAGCCGCCCCCAACGCCAGGGACCGGTGAAACAAAGCTTAAGCGCACCGTCTCCCTGCCCGCTCTCACGCTGTACGGCATTGGCGTGATCGTTGGAGCCGGTATCTACGTGCTGATCGGGGAGACCGCAGCACGCGCAGGTTTTTACACGCCGCTCGCTTATCTGGCCGCTTCGATGCTGGTCGCGCTGACAGCCGCGTCTTATGCCGAGCTGTCGACATCGTTTCCTGTAAGCGCTGCGGAGACGGCCTATATCCGCGCGGGCCTGCGCATCGAAGCGCTGGCGACGCTTGCAGGGCTGCTGGTTTGCGCATCAGGGATCATTTCTTCCGCCACGCTCGTGCAAGGCGGCGGCGGCTATGCGTCGTCGCTGACCGGTCTGCCGCCACTGGCCCTGGCGGTTTTCTTTGCGCTGTTCCTCGGCGCGATCGTCGCGCTCGGCATCGAGCTGTCAGTGGGCGTGATCGCCACCATCACGGTCGTGGAAGTGGGCGCCTTGATTGCGATTGCGGGACTCGGACTAAGCAATTTTGGCGCTGTGGAAACCGGCGTCGCGGCGCATTACACGCCGTTTGACATGGGCGCGGCGGTGGGCGTGATCTCCGGTGTGCTGCTGGCGTTCTTCGCCTTCATCGGTTTTGAGGACATGGTCAACATCTCCGAAGAGGTGAAAAATCCCGAACGCACCATGCCGCGCGCGATCGGGCTTGCGCTGATCAGCGTGACGATTGTCTACATGGCCATCGCGTCGGTCGCAGTCATCTATGTTTCGCCGGCGGAGCTGGCCGCTTCCCAGGCCCCGCTGAGCCTGGTGTTCGAGCGGGTCACGTCGCTGTCTGGCGCGCCGGTGAGCATGGTCGCCATATTCGCCGCGCTGGGGGGCGTCATTGCGCAGATCGTCATGTCCACGCGGATCCTCTATGGCCTCGGCCGGATGGGCAAACTGCCTGGCTGGTTCGGCGTCGTGCATCCACGCACCCAAACACCGCTGAATGCCACCTTTCTGGTTGTCGCAGTTATTGTGGCGCTAACGCTGACGCTGCCGACACGCCAACTGGCCGAGACCACCGCGGCCGGCACGCTCTTTGCGTTTTCCTTCGTCAACCTGTCATTGTGGCGGATGAAGGGGCGGGCGGACTACCGCTCCGGCGGCTTTACGATCCCGCGCATCGTGCCCTTGCTGGGCGCGGTGCTGTCGATGTCGTTCCTGCTGAACGAAGTGGTCCGCCGCGCGCTGTGAC